>PMTY01000188.1 GCA_003167155.1 Candidatus Cybelea tumulisoli | reverse complement strand
ATAGGAGCACCAGTGGGTGCCGAATCCCACTTCGCTATGACCGTGCGGCGTGGCGACGACGTATAGTCCGTTCGCATCATATCCCAACTGCGCGATTGACTTCAGGGCCTCCGTCGAAATGTCTTGATCGGTCGGAGTCTTGGGAACCGCCGAGTCATCGTTCCAAACGCCGCCAAACTGTCCGGCCGGGTTCGTGATGTACACCTTCTCGCTGTCGGAGACTTCGTAGTACTGGGTGTAAATGTTGTTGTGCGAGCTGCCGCCCATACTTTTAGCATAGAGCTCGAGCAACCCCTCGACCTTATCGGGATCGCCGTATCGCTTGAAGCCCCAGAAGATCAGATACATCTTTGGAGTGACGAGCACGGGTCCGTTGTCGTAAGTAACGAATGCGTTGGCCGGAAATGGCTGACGCTGCGCCGCGTCGCGGGTGAGGACGTAATGAATTCGGCCGCTCGAAGCCGGCGGCTGGGGCTGCGCTACCGGGGCCGAGCCACCGGCGGTCGCGCATCCGGCCATGAAAAAAGCGGCAACGCATCCTAATCCAGCGGTTAGTCGGCGCACTTGGAACATCGGTATACTCCTTTGCGAGGCTTTCGTAATTTAGCCACGAAGGCAAGGTTCTCTTTTCGCGTAGGAGTCTCGCGGCTATGTTGCTTACCGCAATCCTCTTGGGATTTCTCGCCGGGATGCGAACGTTTACGGCTCCGGCCGTTTTGTTGCTTATGCGACGCGGTACGCCTTGGGCTTATCTCCTAGGCGTCCTGGCGCTTGCCGAATACGTCGGCGATCTTTCTCCTAAAGCTCCCCCGCGAACGCAACCCGTCGGTCTGATCGCGCGCGCGTGCAGCGGAGGCTTCTGCGGATGGACGGTCATGTCGCTAAGCGGTGCCTCCGGCCTGGAGGGGGCGCTAGCCGGCGCCCTTGCCGCCATAATCGGGGCGTTTGCCGGGTTGGCGGCTCGCTCCGCGGCGATTCGACTGATCGGGCGCGTGCCCGCCGCACTGCTGGAAGACGTCATCACGGTAGCGGCGTCGGTGGCCGTCGTGGCCTACCTCTAGGCCGACCTCCACGTTGCGGCGAAGCCCGGCAGAGTTTCGCAAACCATCATTTTGTCAGGAAAGGGCTATGAATGCCGCGCTGCGGGTTTTTTTGTAGGGGACTGCTTCTCACCGTACTGCTTGTCGCGTGCTCCGCGGGCAAGGACGCAGGAGTCCCGCCGAGTGCGCCGGTCGCCGGCGCGGCCTCGCAAGCTGAAAGTCTTTTGGTTCCCGTGGCGAGCGGCACGTTGTACGTGGCGAACTATTACACAAGCACGATTTCGGTCTTTCCACCCGGCAAGAAGTCACCGGGCCGCTCGATCTCGAGCGGCATCTCGTACCCTAACTCGCTAACGGTCGATAAAGCGGGAAACCTCTACGTCGGTAACTACGGCACCCCCAGCGGCAGCCTGACGAGTTCGATATCGGTCTACTCGCCGGGCAGCAGCCAACCGGGTCGAGTGCTCGTCAACGGCGTCTTCGGCCCGTTTGCGTTGGCGATCGATCGTTCGGGCAAGCTGTACGACGCAAATAACGGCGGAGATACCGTCACCGTCTACGCGAAAGGGTCCAGCTCACCCGTCGAAACGCTCACGCAGGGAGTTCGCGGCCCTGAGGCGCTCGCATTCGACCGCAGCCGCAACCTCTACGTTGCGAACTTTGACGCCAACACCGTCACCCTATACCCGCCCGGTCATGTCAAGCCGATGACGACCTTCAAACGCGACCTGGCGGGACCGGCGTCGCTGGCGATGGATTCGGCCAACAACCTCTACGTGGCCAATCAGCGAGTCAAGTCGATTACGATTTATCCATTTCTCAAGCCAAACCACCCGCGGCAGATCACGAAAGGGGTGGCCAAGCCCATCGTCATTATCTCGAGTTCGGGCGACTTGTACGTCCTCGACTATACGAGAAATAGCCTGAGCGCGTACGATGAACAAACGCTGGCGCGCGTCGCCGTCCGGTCAGACGGCATCCACTGCCCAAGCGCCATGACCCTCAGCACGACCGGCAAGTTATACGTGACCAACACGTGTCCGAGCGCCGTCTCGATATACGCTGCCTCCGATCTCACGTTTGAGGGCTCGATCAGCAACGGGATCAGCGATCCTGTCGCGGTGAGCGTAGCCCCGTAGCCATGTCATCCTGAGTGGAGTCGAAGGAAGGCAGGTTTTGCTGGCTGGGCCTTACGGCGATGCTGGCCGGTTGCGCCGCGATTTTTAATCCGAGCGCACCGCAGCCGGCTCCGGCAGCGGGGTATTCGAATCGCGCCGCCTCCAAAATCCATCATATCGTCATCATCTTCCAGGAGAACCGGACACCCGACGATCTCTTTAACGGCTTCCCCGGAGCCGATACGGTGCGCAGCGGCCGCAACGCACAAGGCAAGGAGGTAAAACTCCAGCCGATCGGCCTGACCGCGCCCTACGATCTGGGACACTCGCATTCGGCCTTTGAAACCGAGTATGACGACGGCAAGCTCGACGGTTTTGCTAAGGTGCCCTCCAAGTGCTACAATATCAACGTCTGTCTTCCGGCGGACGTTCGCGCCTACGGCTACGTTCCGCGCCAGGACGTGCAGCCGTATTTCGCGATGGCAACGCGATATACGTTTGGCGATCGCATGTTCCAAACCAACGAGGGGCCTAGTTTTCCAGCTCACCAGTATATCGTGAGCGGGACGTCTACGATTGCCAACGGGTCGTCGTTGCGCGCCGCGGATAATCCGTTCGACCCCACCGGAGGCGCCAACGGCGGCTGCGACTCACCCGCCGGATCGCTCGTTTCGGTCATCAACGCCGCGGGAGTTGAAAAGCAGGGCGTCTATCCATGCTTCGACCGGATATCGCTGATGCAGCTGCTCGATACGAAGTCGTTGAGCTGGCGATATTATCAAGCGGCCACGGGAGCGGGAATTTGGAATGGGCCGGATGCGGTCTTGCCGATATTTAGGAGCCGCGAGTTCTCAACCGACGTAGTCGCGCCGTCGTCGCAGATTTTGAAGGATGTCGCAAACGGCAGCCTGGCCGACGTCGCTTGGGTGACGTCCACGGCGCTTTCGTCGGATCACGCGCTCGCGACCAACGGCTCGGGTCCATCGTGGGTGGCTGCGGTTGTTAACGCCATAGGGAAGAGCTCATACTGGAAAGATACGGCGATTTTCGTGACGTGGGACGACTGGGGCGGCTGGTACGATCACGTCCCGCCTCCGAANNGTTTTTGGCCTGCCGTCGCTCCACACGACCGACGAGCGAGCCGACGACCTTTTCGATTGCTTCGATTTCTCGAAGTCGCCGGGGAAGTTCGAGCCGATTGCGGCACCGTATCCGCCGAAGTATTTCTTGAACCAGCACAGCACGCAGAATCCCGATGACGACGCGGGTTATCACACGCTTTACAGTTTCGGTCAAGGCGCCAAACGCGATGACGGTCAAGCCCCGGTCGCGCACCTGCTGGCCGTCGGCGGAGCGTTGTACGGCACAACGCAGTCCGGCGGCCTCAGCGGCTCCGGCTGCTCGACCGGTTGCGGCACGATCTACCGGATAAGCACCGCCGGCAACGAGCGAATACTCTACCGGTTCAAGGGAGGCGCCGACGGCGCCGCGCCGGTTTCGGGATTGACGATGCTCGGCGGCGCCTTGTTCGGCACGACCACGCGCGGCGGTTCCGGCACGAACTGCTCCGGCGGATGCGGCACCATCTTCAAAGCCGGCTTGGACGGCAAGAACGAAGAAGTCTTGCATAGTTTCAAGGGCGGAACCGACGGCGCGGATCCGCTCTCCGGATTAGTTGTCTTCGATGGAGACTTGTACGGTACGACGCACTATGGCGGGCGGAAAACGCGCCTCTGCTCGAGCGGCTGCGGAACCGTCTTTCGCTTAACCGTCGCCGACGATGCCGAGAAGGTTCTCTATGCTTTTAAAGGTGGCGGCGACGGATTGCAACCGGTGGCGGGCGTCATTCACGTCGGCGGAACGTTCTACGGTACGACGCAATACGGCGGCACGGAGACGCCGTTGTGCGCGACCGGCTGCGGTACGGTCTTTAGCGTTGATGCAAAGAGTGGCCTCGAGCGCGTCGTCTATCGCTTCAAGTCCACAACGAATGCGCCCGACGGCGCATACCCGGCGGCCCGCCTCCTGGCACTCGGCGGAGTTCTCTACGGGACGACGTTTGGCGGCGGCGAGACGTTACAGGGCAGCGTTTTCAAGGTTACGGATTCCGGAGCCGAGCGCGTCCTCCATAACTTCTCGTGCTGCAGCCCGAGTTCCGATGGGATCTATCCGCTCGACGGTCTCATTCCGAGCGGCGCCGAGCTCTATGGGACGACGCGCGATGGCGGCAGCGGTCACGCCGGAACCGTTGTTAAGATTACGACGTCGGGAGCGGAGAGCGTGCTCTATAGTTTTGCCGGAAAGCCCGATGGCGCCAACCCGGCAGCCGATCTTAGCGCACTGGATGGCGTTCTCTATGGAACGACGGTCAGCGGCGGTTCCACGGGCGCGGGCACGGTCTTTGAGCTGACGCCTTAGTTGCCGCTGGTAATGGCGGCGCCGACGGGGTCATAGATGCCCGTAATGCTCTGGAGCGGCTTGCCGCCGGCCGGAAAAGCCCAGCGGTTTATTCTGCTGCTCTTCACGCGCGTGCAGTACTCGTAGTCACCCCCGAAAAGCTCTTTGCTTTGCAACGCAACCTGAGCGACGTCGCACGAACCGGCTAGGGGAATCTTCTTCGTTACGGAGACCGTCGTTGCAGAGACCGAGGCTTCGTACAAGCACGACGACGTACCGCCGCCGCACTGTTGGTCGCCGAGCACGAGTGTCGAGCCGTTCCAAAGCACCGTCCCGGGGAAGTAGAGCTTGCCGTCACGGACGGAGAGCGAGGCCATCGTTTTCTTGCCGAGACGGAGCACCGAAAGCGCGTAGGCGTTTTTCGACGTCATGCCGCTCGCGTACAGATTTCCGTGCGCGTCATAACCGTCGAAGTAATAGTAAAACTGATTTGGATTTGCGTAGAAGGCCGGCGTTCCGCGCGCGTGGGTGTAGACGAGAATGCCGCCCGCTCCGCTATAGCCGAAGATGTTTGCGACGGCAAGGTTGCCGGTTGCGGTATCGACCGCGCAACTCACCGGATAGCCGAGCGGATCGTCCAGCGTAGCCATCGGGGTCTTGTCCCCCGGTTTGAACTCCTCCATCAGGTCGTCGCCCGTTACCGCGATCCAGACGTTCCCCTGCGCGTCGCTGCACTCGCCTTCCGGTTCGAAAAATCCGGTGAGTTTTCCGACCCGTTTGAGCGATGGAACGCTATAGACGTATACGTCAAAGTTGTAGAAGTCGGTGATATAGAGAAGAGGTCCCGAGTTTGCGGCCTTCGGCGAGAGCCACGATGCTCCGCGATCCGGTTGGGGCGGCGCAAGGACGGCCGAGGGAACGACAAATCGGACCGGCGCTTGGCCAGTGGGCTGTAACGCAGTTTCGGAAGAGCAAGCAGTAAGAGCGAGCGTCAGCATCGCCACGCGGAGGTGAGCCATCATTGCGTTTCCTTCCCTATTTCGTCTCCGCATGCCATTTCGCTCTTGTCGCGGAGATAACTTTGTGATACAAAGTAGGTGATGGAACTTCAGCGGGCGCTTTCCGATCTTGCGGAAGTCCGCGACCGGCTCGCTGCGTTGCAGCGTTTTGAAGGCTACTCGGGTCTTGCTGCCGCGGCCAGCGGTATGGTGGCCTTCGTCGCCGGGTTTCTCCAACTGCGAATCGCGCCGATGCCGGTAACCGCGCAGGGAGTTCAGGCATATCTCGCGATCTGGCTCTCGTGCTTAGCCGTCGCGCTGGCGCTCAACTACGGCGCTGTAGCCGCGTGGCTGCTCAAGCACCGCGCACCCGGTGCTCGCAGTCGTTTTCGCACGGCCGCGCTGTCGATTGCGCCGAGCATCGTCTTGGGAGGCGCGCTTACTTTCGCGCTGGTCGGCCACTCCGCGTACGTGCTCCTGCCGGGTACCTGGTTCGCCTTTTATGCGATCGGACTCTTCGCTTCACGCGGTGCGATCCCGGCTTCGACGTTTGGCGTAACGCTTGGGTTTGCGCTGCTGGCCCTGGCGTTTCTGGCCACGCCGCTCGACGCCGTCGCACTCGCCTGGTGGGTGATGCCGATTGGATTCGGCGCCGGCCAGCTGGCAATTGGCTATCTCATCTGGCTCGATCGTGCGTCGTGAGCACCTCGCCGCAAGCGCCGTTTGCCTACGCCGGCCTCGAGCGAATCTTTCACGAGCGAGGGAGGCTTGCGATCTGCACGTGTTTGATCGCCCATCCCGACGGGCTAAGCTTTACGGAGCTGCAGAGCGCGTGCGACTTGACCGACGGTAATTTGAACCGGCATCTGCATGCGCTCGGCGAAGTCGGAATCGTGGCGACGGATAAGCAGCGGGGATCCGGGCGCCCGCTGACGATCTATCGCATCAGCAAACGAGGGCGCGAGCGATTCCTCGCGTACGTTGACGAACTGGAGTCGGTCGTACGCGACGTGCACGAACGATCGATGAGTTCGGTAACCAGACCGAAGCTGGCGACGACATGATCCCGCATCACGTTGCGATTATCATGGACGGCAACCGGCGGTGGGCGCGCGAGCGAAGGCTGCCGATCGCGTACGGCTATCGGCGCGGCGTCGCGGCGCTGCGGCGAACGCTGCGCGCCGCGCGGGACGCGAAGATTCGGATCGTCACGGCATTTGCGTTTTCGGAGGAGAATTGGAAGCGGCCCTCCAGCGAAGTCGAGCTGTTGATGGGCCTTTGCATTGCGGCGGCGAGCGGCGAACTTCGCGCTCTCGCGCGCGAAGGCGTGCGCGTTCGGCTCTGCGGGCGCAGTGACCGGCTTCCCGCCGCGGCTCGCAGCGCGCTGGCGGAGCTCGTCGCAAAGACGGCCGGCAACGACGCGTTGACCCTCAATCTCGCAATCGACTACGGCGCGCGCCGGGAGATCGGTGACGCGGTGCGCGCGCTGGTTGGCGAAGTGAACGCCGGGTTGCGCGACCTCGACTCGATCGACGAGCACGCGGTCGAAAGCCGGCTGTACACGGCCGGCCTCCCAGACCCCGATCTTGTCATCCGAACCGGCGGCGAGCTGCGCCTCTCAAACTTCCTGTTGTTTCAAGCGGCCTACGCGGAGTTTTGGGCGACCGACACCTACTGGCCGGATTTTGGCGAAGTCGAATTGCAGGCCGCGCTCGACGACTACGCGGTCCGTCAACGCCGCTACGGCACTTAGGCTTCTTTAGGCGGCCCCAGCTCGCCACGAGCTTCGAGCCGGGCGAGCAAGAGGTGATAGTAGAGCATTCCGCGCTGCGAACCGAGTGCGTCGAGCACGCTCTCGAGTTCCGGCAGCGAGCCACCCGCGAACGCGACGCCGCCGGCGACACCCGAATCGTTCATTGGAAAAACGTCGAGCCGGCCGAGTCCGCGCAGCAGGATGACCGTTGCCGTCCACGCTCCGATGCCTTTGATCGAGGTCAGCAATGCCGTCGCTTCAAGGCTGCTGCGCTCTTCCAGCATTCGCTCGTCGAGCGCTCCGGAACGCAGGGCCTCGCCGACGCGGCGTAACGTCGCGATCTTGTTCGCACTCAAACCAGCTGCGCGCAGCACCTCATCGTTGGCGCGAAGCGTGATCTCGGCGCCGGGAAACGCATGCAATCGAACGCCTTTTCGCAGTTCGAACGCCAAACCGAGCGCCACGACATAGCGTTGCAGGATCGCGCTCGCGGCGTGGATGCTCACCTGCTGGAAGAGGATCGCGTTCACGCAGGCCTCCCAGAGCGTCGGATATCGGGGCGGCTTAACGCCGCGCATCCGCCGCGCCAGCGGACGCAGCCAAGGAATGCGCGCGGCGGCACGGTCGAACTCTTTCAACGTTACGTCGGTGCCGAGCATCCTTCGCACCGTTGCCAAGGCGAGCGCGTGGCCACTGCGCGTGCCCTCGAGCGTCACCGTGAGCGCGTCCGGCTTCTCCGAAGAGACGCGTACCAGCATCGGGTGTTCGGCAACCTGGAGCACTCGCTGATAGACGCCCCCCGGAGCGAGCACGTCGACGACGTTGGTTGACAAGCGCCGCAATACGCTCGCGGTGAGATCCAGCCGATATGGTTGCGCAACCGGCACTTCGTACTCAGCAACGGCGAGGGCCATAGGTTTGAGTTCATTCGGCGCTTGACGGGCGCACTGCTGCGCCAAAGGGAACGACGAGATTCGGATCGGTCGCGGTCGGCGTTCCCCCGGTTCCGGCGGCTGAGAACGAGTAACGCTGGCCCGCCACGGCCGTAACGTTTGCGCCCCACAAGAACTTGTTGGCCTTGTCGAGTCCGATCCCGAAGATTGCTCCTGAATACGGCGCGAGCGTAAAGCGGGCCGTTGCTTCCGAGCGGAGTACGTTCAACCCATAACTCGTGATCTTGCCGGTTCCCTGGTCGTTGACGACCAACTCGTTGTGCTTGTCGACGATCATTCCGCCGGGTTGAGTGACGGCGGTCCCCACCAGCTTGGTCCCGACTTCGCCCGCGGAGACCGGCGTGACGAAAAGCGTCACGTACCCGCAGTAATTGTTACTGTAGACGTCGCCCTTTCCGTCGGTTGCGAGCCAGTCTACCGAGCCGCAGGGATCGGTGATCGAGTACGAGGGTGAGCAGCCCGAGGGATACGCGCAGCCGCTAAACGGCGGCGTGAAGACCGCAATGTTCGGCGTGCCGTATTGCGCGACGTAGACGTTGCCGAACATGTCTTGCACGACATCCGAGGCTGCGCCGCCGGCATTGAACTGCCACTGCGGCACCGACGCATCGTTCAAGGGCGTCTTATAAGCGACGGCGGTGCCGTTGCCCGCGTTTGCGGCAAATAGGTAGTTGAAGTACGTCCCCGCGACCGGTTGCACCCAGATTCCCATCGGATTGGCGAGCCCGCTCGCTGTGACGGTGCACGCGTGAGTGCCCCCTGCGGCGTTAAAGCTGTCGATCGTGGAGTTCTGGTTGTCGGAAAAGTAAAGCGCGTTGCCGGCACAGGCTCGATCGGACGCGACGCCGTGCGGCGTCGTTGACGCCGAGGCTCGAGTTGCGGGAATCGGAGTGGAGGGACCGAAGGCCGACGAGGCGCCGGCGCTGCAGCCGGCGAGGATCGCGGCGGCCGCCGACGCGGCGGCGTAGTTGGCTAGCGACGAAAGATTCATTTTCTTCAAGTGCTCCATTTCTTATGCGGTTGAGAGCAATCATGGTAGGAAAGGGCGATCGCCGTAACCGACAACCGGACAGCTGACTCGGACAGTTCAGGAACCCGGACAAACGGCCGGCGCAGCGGTGAAACGCGAAGATGAGCCTGCCCGAACAGGCCCATCTTGCGTTCTCGGACGTCGTCCTAGCTAGACCGTTCGAGACTATTACGATCATGCTGCGAACCGAGGCGCGCCGTAACCGACAATCGGACAAGCGACGCCGACAAATTTGGCCGGAATCCGAACTGTGAGGATGGCAACGCCGGCCTCGCGAAGTTACGAGCGCGATGGAAGACGAAGGGCTGATCTCCGGGTCGTCGGACTTCGGGAAGCTCCTGCGGCACCATCGGCTGGCCGCCGGGCTCTCGCAAGAGTCTCTCGCCGAGCGCGCTCGGATGAGTTCCGACGGAATCAGCTCGCTCGAGCGAGGTCATCGCCGCACGCCGCAACGCGAAACGCTAGCGCTCTTGGCCGGCGCTCTCGCGCTCGACGACGAGCAGCGCCGCGCGTTGGAGACGGCGGCGGCGCGAGCGCGGCTGCGCGGCGTACGCGAGGGAAAGGGCTCGGCCTCCGCGCCGAAGTCGGCAGCGTCGAGCCTGCCGCTTTCGTTGACGAGCTTCGTCGGACGCGACGCGGAACTCGAGGAAGTCGTAGCGCTCGTACGCGAGCATCGGCTCGTCACGCTCACCGGGGTCGGGGGCATTGGCAAGACTCAGATGGCGCTTCAGGCCGGAACCGCTCTGAACGGCGGCGCCGAGGATGTCCGCTTCATCGCGCTTGCGCCGCTGGGGAGCTCATCGCCGGTCGCGCCGGCGATAGCATCGGCGCTGGGCGTGCAAGAATCCCCGAGTCGCCCGCTGCTCGAGACGCTGCTCGCACACCTCAACGACCGGTCGATGCTGCTGATTCTGGACAACTGCGAGCATGTGATCGATGAAGCGGCGATGGCCGCCGATGAACTATTGGCGGGCTGCGCGCGCGTTCGTATCCTTGCTACCAGCCGCGAACCGTTACGCGTCGCCGGCGAACGCACGTATCGGCTGCCATCCTTGCGGCTTCCATCGCCCGACGTCGCTGCCGGATTGAGCGCAACCGATGCTGCCGGGTACGGAGCAATCGCGCTCTTTAGCGATCGTGCCAGCGCCGTCGACTATCGCTTCGCGCTGACGGGCGAGAATGCACCGATCGTTGCCGAGCTGTGCCGGCGCTTGGACGGCATTCCGCTCGCGATCGAACTGGCCGCCGCACGCGTCAACGTGTTATCCGTGAAAGCGCTGGGCGAGATGCTCGACGATCGCTTTCGAGTGCTCACGGGCGGCGAACGCATCGCATTGCCGCGACAGCAGACGATGCGCGGGGCGATCGATTGGAGTTACGATCTTCTCTCCGCGCCCGAGCAGCGCATGTTCGAACGGCTTTCGATCTTCGCCGGAGGCTGCACGCTGCGCGCCGCCGCCTTGGTTTGCGGCGAAAAGGCAACCGAAGACGACGTGCTGGATATGCTCTCCTCGCTGGTTGACAAGTCGCTGCTAACGACCGATTTCGAGGGTAGCGAACCGCGCTACCGTCTCTTGGAATCGTTCCGGCAATACGCTCTAGAAAAGCTTGCGATCCGGGGGGAGCGGGAAGCCGTGTCGCGCCTCCACGCCCTCGCGTTGCTCGAGCTCGCCGAGAGGCTCGACCGCGAGTACGATCCCCGGCCGAACGACATCCGCCCGCAAACGCCGGCGGTGATGACCGAGCCGCGGGCGTCCGACGTCGAGCCGGAGCTCGAAAACGCGCGCGGCGCGATCGCGTGGGCGCTCTCGGCGGGTGAAGTATCGCTAGCGTCGCGCATCACCTGCGGATTCGCGCGAATCTGGCGCGTGCATCGTGGCGACGCCGAGCCGCGCCGCTGGCTCGATGCCGTGCTTCCTCGACTCGATGAGGTGGCCGAACCGGGCGTCGCGGCGCAGGCGTGGCGCACGCTGTCGTCGCTAACGTTCGGAATACAAAAGGTCGAGGCGGCGCGGCGAGCGCTCGAGCTCGCGACGGAGTGCGACGACGCCTTTGAAAGAGTGGCGAGTCTTTACCAGATCAGCGTGGGCCTGCTGCACGCGGGTCGCGCGGAGGAAGCAGAAGCCGCAAACGATCTCGCACTACGAATCTGCCGGGAAGACGGACCGAAGTGGTCGCGCCGATATGCTGCCGCACTGGCCATGCGTGCGACCATTGCGCAGCGCGAAGGTCGAGTGGATGACGCGCGGCAGTTTTACACCGAGGCGCTCTCGCTCACGATGGCCCTTGGCAATTCACTCGAAGCGACGGCGTTGCGCGGCGACCTTGCGGAGCTCGAGTTTAGGGCGGGGAATCCAGCGCGGGCGCTCGAGTTCGTTCAAGCGGTGGCAGCGGCCGCGCGGCAAGCGCGTGCGAAGCGTGTTGAAATTTCCGCCCGCGCAAACGCCGCCGCCTATCAGCTCGTGCTCGGCGACATTGACGGCGCCCGTCTTGCGGCGCGCGAAGCGCTTGAGTTGGCGCGAGGCGCGCACCCGATGGACGCTGCCATTGCGACCCAGCATCTTGCCACCGTTGCGGCGCTTCGCGGCGATGCCGGTCGCGGCGCTCGCCTTCGCGGGTACGTCGACGCCTGGTACTCCAACGAAGGCTGTGAACGCGATCTAACCGAGCGTCGCACCTACGAAATCCTGATGACGGCGCTGCGCGAAAGACTCGCCGGCGCCGACATTGAGTCGCTTGCCGCCGAAGGCGCACAGCTGTCGGAGGAGCAGGCGGTTCTCGAGGCGTTCGCGGTTACGTGCTGACCGAATTCGTCGACTTGACGCTCTTGAACGAGGCATCGCCGGTCTCGGCCGTGCCCGGAAGCGTGATCTCGGCGGCCTTGGCGAGCGGGCCGCGATAGGCGGTCAGACATCCCGCCGTGCGAAAGACCTCCTCGAAGAGCGCCATCGCGTCGTCGTCCTCGCCGCAGTACGGAATGCTGGCATTAGCCTGCGGAGCCACAATCAGCGCTCGGATGACTCGATGCGTATTGAGCTTGTGGGCCAGCAGCTCCGGACCTCCGCCGTCGTCGCCCTCCATGGCGTCGACGACCACCGCGTTGGGCGAAATGCTGCCTGTGGCCGTCAGCAGGCTGTCGACCTCGGCTCGGGAGCCGGCGAAGATCAACATTTCGGACGAGAGGACATCGTTATAGGGCGTGTCCGCGACGCCGCCCGCCTGCTGGGCGGCCGTCTCCGCACGACTCCCGCCGGCCGTATCGCCGAAGCAGACGTGATAGCCCGCATCGGCCAGCAGCTTCCCGATGGCGACCGCACGAGCGTCCGAGCCAAAAACTGCAATATTCATAGGGGCATTGTACCCACCGTGGTGGCGGTTCTCTCCAAGCCCGTTAGCGTGTTAACAGGGATTCGCAAGCCCTTTTTCCTTGACACCGGCCCGGTCGGGGTGCTAACCTTCGGACCATGTCTCGACTTGCGAGTAGTATGATGATGTCCTCGATGTGCGGCATGCGTATGCATGTGGCAGGGTCGTCGTGAAGCTCGTAAGTTAAGTCCGGAAACTAAAATGCTTCTCGCGCCCCTCGCCACCAGGCGGGGGGCGCGTTTTTATCCTCGCTTTCCCATCGCAACAGGAGGCCGGGAAACTATGAAAACGACCGTCGGGGTCGGACTGCTCGGGTGTGGAACGGTTGGCTCAAACGTCGCCGATCGTCTGCAACGCGAGCGCGATGCCATCGAACGCCGTAGCGGCGTCCGGTACGAACTTCGCGCGATCGCGATTCAAGATTCGCTAAAGAGGCGTTCGAGCGCACTCGAGCGCCGCCTTTTCACCCGCGACGCTCGCTCCGTCGTCGACGATCCACACGTCGATCTCGTTATCGAGGTTA
Source organism: Candidatus Cybelea tumulisoli (assembly GCA_003167155.1). Lineage (GTDB taxonomy): Bacteria > Vulcanimicrobiota > Vulcanimicrobiia > Vulcanimicrobiales > Vulcanimicrobiaceae > Cybelea > Cybelea tumulisoli. Next base: position 21,340 of record PMTY01000188.1, on the reverse strand, counting down.
TCGGGGGAACGACCGAAGCGGCCGAGCTCGTCGAGCGCGCGCTCGAACGCGGACGACACGTGGTGACGGCCAACAAGGATTTGCTCGGCGAGCACGGCCCGCGGCTGAAGGCTTTGGCCGCATCGCGCCGCGCGGCGTTGCGCTTCGAAGGCGCGGTAGCGGGCGCGATCCCGATCGTACGAACGCTCGACGAGGCTCTGGCCGGAGATGAGATTCTTTCGGTTGCGGGCGTCGTCAACGGCACCTGCACGGCGATTCTCTCAGCCATGGAAGAAGGCATGGGGTTCGACGACTCGTTGGCTCGAGCGCAGCGGCTCGGGTATGCCGAGGCCGATCCGGGCAACGACGTCGAGGGAGTCGATGCAGCTCACAAGCTTGCGGTGATTGCGCAACTGGCTTTTGGTCTTGCGGTAACCTCCCCGCGTATTGCGCGCACCGGTATTACGGCGGTTACCCAACGCGACGTGGCGCGTGCCCGGATGCTGGGATTTAGAATCCGTCACGTTGCCGCGGTTCTTCGCACGCCCCTAGGCGTGGTTGCCGAGGTCGCACCGGTTCTTGTTCCGGAGGACCATGAGTTCGCTCGCACGGCGGGTGCGGAGAACGTCGTGCAGGTCGCCGCGCGTGACGCCGGCCGGCTCGTGTTGCGCGGCGCCGGTGCCGGGGGCGCTGCGACCGGTTCGGCGGTGCTCGGCGACGTCGTCAGCGTCTTGCACGCGCTGGGTCAAGGCCGCGGCTTCGACCTGCGTGGCCGTTCGAGCTCGCTCGAAACCGCGATCCGCATCGAGCCGTTCTTCGACCGCCTTTCGCGCATCGCTGAACTTCCCAACTATGCGATCTGGGACGATGCGTTGACGAACGTGCCGCTGCAGGCGCTGGTGAACGCTTGATGCGCGAAGAGAGCGTGGCTGTTGGCGCGCTGCGACTCGATTGCGGACAGACGCTCGCGGCCGTCGAGCAGCGCGTAACGATGTACGGCACCCCGGCCGCAGACGGTTCAAACGTCGTTCTCGTGGAACACGCGCTGACCGGTTCGAGCCGCGTTGCCGATTGGTGGCCCGGAATCGTTGGTGAGGGCGCACTCTTTGACCCGCGGGAGTGGTGCGTGGTCGGCATCAACGCGCTGGGCAGTTGTTACGGCTCGACGCAGACCTCTTGCCGAGTCACGGTTCGCGATATCGTGCGAGCCGAAATCTTGGCCTTGCGCCAGCTAGGGATCGAGCGCGTCGAACTGGCCGTCGGCGGATCGCTGGGCGGCATGCGCGCGCTGCAGTGGGCGCTCGATGCGCCCGAACGGATCGGCGGCGCGGTGCTGGTCGGCGCGCACGATCATCACAGCGCGATGGGCATCGCGCTCAACTCGCTGCAGCGGGAAGCACTCGCGCTCGATCCGGTGCGCGGCTTGCGCCTCGCGCGCAAGCTTGCGATGCTCTCGTATAAGAGCGAAGAGCTTTTCAACGAACGCCACGGCCGCCGCAGCGATCGCCATGGACGACCCTGCTTCGACGTTGAGGGCTATTTGGAACGTCAGGCCGATCTCTTCGAAACGCGGATGGACGCCGCCAGCTACGTGGCGCTCACCCATGCGATGGACTCGTTCGACGTACGCGGCGCCGGAGTTTGCCTCAACGGAAACGGCGCGGTAAAACCCACGCTGACCTTCGTTGGAATCACGTCGGATTGGCTCTTTCGCCCACAGGACGTGGCGATAGCCGCCACTCGCTTTGCGCTGCGCGGCTTCGACGCGCAGTACCTCGAGTTACGATCGCACCACGGTCACGACGCGTTCTTGGCCGAGCCAACCGCGTTGCGAGCACTCTTAGAACCACTTATCAGCACGCCCGCTTCGGCGGCCATCAGGAGCAACTCATGTTGAATGGAAAATCGCACCGCTCTTCGTCGCTCGGATTTTCGACGCGAGCGATTTGGAGCGGCCAGGAGGCCTGTCCGGCAACGGGAGCGACGATCGTTCCCGTCTATCAAACCGCAACGTTTACGTTGCCGGAAATCGGTGTGACCAAAGGCTTCGACTATTCGCGCACCGTCAATCCAACGCGCTCGGCGCTGGAGCGCCAACTCGCAGAGCTCGAGGGCGGTACCTTTGCTTCGACCTTTGCTTCGGGCATGGCCGCAGTCGCCGGCGCGACCTCGCTGCTCTCCTGCGGCGACCACATCATCGCAGCGCGCGACATCTACGGCGGCACGCACCGCCTGTTTACCACGGTCCTCTCGCGTTACGGCATCGAGGTGACCTTCGTCGATACGAGCGACGTCCACGAAACCTGGGCCGCAGCCAGACCGAATACGCGGCTGCTGTGGCTCGAGACGCCCAGCAATCCGCTGTTGCGGCTGTGCGATATCGAAACGCTCGCGCGCCTGCGGCCGGCGGGCGTGTTGATCGTCGCCGACAATACGTTTGCGTCGCCGTTCTTCCAGCAGCCGCTCGCCCTTGGCGCCGACATCGTCGTCCATTCGACGACAAAATACATCGGCGGCCACAGCGACGTTATCGGGGGTGCGGTCATCAGCAACGATCGCGAGATCGCCGAGCAAGTCGCCTTCCATCAAAACTGCGTGGGCGCGGTGCCTGGCCCGTGGGACGCCTATCTGACCATGCGCGGCGCGAAGACGCTCGGCTTGCGCATGCGCGCGCATGCGAAGAACGCCCAGGCTATTGCGGAGTCTCTCGCCGAGCGCGAGGACGTCGCCGAGGTCTACTACCCAGGCCTCGCCACGCATCCGCAGCACGAGCTAGCGAAGCGGCAAATGAGCGGATTCGGCGGCATCGTCTCGTTCCGTCCAAAGGGCGGCGCCGAACGCGCACGTGCGATTGCAACCTCGACCTCGGTCTTCGCTCTGGCGGTCTCGCTGGGGGGAGTCGAATCGCTGATCTGCAGTCCGGCACGGATGACGCACGTATCGCTAACGCCCCAGCAGCGCGCAGACCTCGATATCACCGACGATCTGCTGCGCCTTTCGGTCGGCATCGAAGAGGTCGAGGACCTCGTCGCCGATCTGAACTGCGCGCTCGACGCGGTTCCCGAGTTAGCGCGCCTTAGAACCGCATCGTAAGGATCTTTAGCTGCGAGTTGACGACCGCCACCGGCCGGGCGCGAGGAGACTCCAAATAGATGTATTGCCGATCGTCGGGTCCGACGCCGCCGAACTCCCACTCGGTTACCCGCGCATCGGGATACTTCGATTCGGCGATTGCATCGCGGGCCGTCTGCGTGAGGCGTGCGAAGGCTATCGCCTTTGGATCAAAGGCTTCTTGATCGACTTTCGCAGCGGTGATCGGACCGCCGTCCATCGACATCAATTTAACGGGTGTCGGCCCAGAAAGCGTACCGTCGGGTGCAACCACGTAGTGATCCACGTTGATGTGGTTTTTGGGTTCCTGCACGTCGACCATCAGGCCGTTCATGCGATCTGCGCTTAGGGAGGTCACGCGCAGCGGACGCCCGGAATGCGCGGCGATTGCATCCAGCGCGCGCAACACCGCCTGGCCATCGGTCAAAAACGGATCGATCGGGCCTCCTCCGAGGCTCGGCGCTGCCAGGTTCGGATCGCCGGAGCCGTAGGAACCGCGAGCGGAGGAGGAGCCCGAGCAAGCCCCTAGCGCCAACGCAAGCGTAAGCAGTATCGAGGTGTTTTTCATGGTAAGAGGCTCGCTTCCGCGGTTGGCATGCTTTCCCCGCCGGCCTGACCAGGCAGGCAGATTTGACGGCCTTGCATTCGTTGAAGCGGTGTGGTAGATTGGCCTACACATGTTCGTTCTGCATTCCGACGCGTATTATTATTACTATTACGGCTACTTCGATAGGAGTCGGCAAGGTACGCCATTGCTTTAACGAACGAGTTCGTAAAACTGCAAAGCCGCCTCGCCGATGCGAGGCGGCTCTTTTTATTGTAGGAGCAGCCATGAAGGCAGTCACGACAACCAAGGACCTAACCGAGTTCGAACGCGCCGTCGCAAACGGCATCGACCGCCACCCGATCGTCAGCAACAACGAGTACACTAGATGGTTCGCGCGTGGGGAGGCGACGCTGGAAGAGCTTCGCGATTTCACCGTGCAGTTTTCGGTCTTCAGCCATCTCTTCATCGAGGCTCAGCTGCGCAAATGCATCAACGCACCCGACCTGCAGAGCTATCGTGCGGGAAAAGAAATCTTGCTTAACGAGCTCGGCGTCACGTTCGCGCCTTCGGGCAGCGTTGAAGGAGGCACGTTCCGCTTCTCCGCCGGGCACTTCGAATGGCTGGCCCATTTCGCTGCGACGCTCGATCTCGGTTGGAGCGAGATCGGGAAGCGCCACTTTGGAACACCCTCCACGCTAGGCTTTTGCGACGCACTGATGTCTTGGTACAGCTCGGAGGACGAATCGACGGCCGCCGGAGCATCGTACGCCATCGAGCACTGGGCGGCCGCCGGATTTTGGAAAGAGTTGATTGCCGGATTGCGAGCGATCAAGAAGACCCGAACTCCCGGCCTTCCGCTCGGATTCTGGACGTGGCACGACGCCCTGGAGGAGAACCACGCCGCGCACACCTCAGACGAGTTACGAGAAGCCTTTGTCAAGCCGACTTTTAGCGCGCCACGCTTCCTCGCGGCGGGCGAAGCGATGTTGGATGGGGTGGCCGGGTTTTGGAACGGCCTGAACGCGGCGCGTAGCTCGACTCTGATCGCCTCCTAGGAGCCCCTCGAAGACTCGGCAAACAAGCAAGTTCCGATGGGCCGAACTACCTTGACGAGCCTTCTTGCTGCTTTGGCCTTCGCCGACGCGGCGAACGCCGGCGTCCCGCCCCCAGCTGCCACGCCGGTAATCCTCGCGAACGACAATCGCGTGCCGGCGGGAGTGCTGTCGCATGGCGTTCTGAGGATCGCGCTGGACGCGCGCAATGGTCTGTGGTACCCCGACGGACCAAACGGCGTGGACCTGCCGGTAGAAGCCTTCGGCGAGTCCGGACGTGCGCCGCAAATACCCGGACCGCTCGTACGAGTTCCCGTGGGAACGGAGGTCGTAGCGCGCATCCGCAACTCGATGCCCGGCACGCTCTTGTCGCTGCACGGGATGACCGATCGCCCGGCCGCCGCCGACGGCCCATTCGACGTTCGGTACGGCCAGGAACGCACCGTGCGCTTTCGCGCCGGGGCTGTGGGAACGTATTTTTACTGGGGAACGACGACTGGGAACGGCGTCGGCAACCGGACGGGGCGCGATACGCAGCTCTCCGGCGCCATTGTCGTGGACGATCCGCATTCGCAGTGGAATGCGCGCAACGACCGAATCTTCGTGGTCGACGAGTGGGACGGCGTTCTAACGAAACATAAGAAGGTCGACTTCGATTTCGAAGTTCAGGCGATCAACGGGCGCGAGTATCCGCAGACCGAGCGGTTGATCTATCCGCAAGGCGCGCTCGTGCACTGGCGGATCGTGAATACGAGCTGGCAGGACCACCCGTTCCATCTTCACGGGTTTTATTTCAGCGTCGATTCGCGCGGCGACGGGCTGCACGACGACGTCGCTTCACCCAACGCCTACCACGATCGTCGAGTCACGGAGCTCGTTCCGTCGGGCTCAACGGAGACGCTCACATGGCGCGCGAGCCGCCCGGGAAACTGGTTATTTCACTGTCACATCGCCTATCATACGTTCAACCACGCCCCGTTCTCGGCCATGGGCAATCAAAAGGCGATCGATGCCTACGACCAATTCTTGCATATGGGCGGTTTGATACTTGCAGTCACCGTTTCACCGAAGAACGGCCGTCAACTGGCCGCCGCCGATCCGCCGGCCCGCCACCTCGCGCTGGTAGCAGAGCCGGTCTCGCGTGAGGCCCCAGACGTTCCGGCCTTTCGATACGCCCTGGTGGAGAAGGGAGTTACGACTACCTCTCGGGGGGCAGTAGGTCCGCCAATTGTTTTGACCCGTGGCGAGCCCGTCGATATCACGGTTATCAATCACCTCAGCGAGTCGACGGCGGTTCATTGGCACGGCATCGAACAGCAAGACAGCTACTACGACGGCGTTCCCATGATCAGTGGGTACGGTAAGCGGCTCGAGCCGATGATCGTGCCGGGTGCGAGCTTCGACGCCCGCTTTACCCCGCCGCGTGCTGGGACATTTATCTACCACACGCATATGAACGATGCGACCCAGTCGATGGGCGGATTGAGCGGGGCGCTGATCGTGCTCGCGCCCGGCGAGCGCTTCGATCCGGCCACCGACCACATCGTCGAGATGACAACACCACGGGATTTTAAACGCTTTTTCGACCTCTACATCAACGGGACGCCCAAACCGGCGACGCTGACGATTGCGGCCGGCGTCGCGCAGCGCTTTCGCTTCATCAACATGACGATGCTCGATACCGGTGCCGTCGTATCGCTGGTGTCATCGACCAGAGTTCCGGCGACCTGGAGGCCGCTGGCGGTCGACGGCGCCGACCTTCCCGCGACGCTGCGAACTCCGCAGCCCGCCGTTGCGACGGTAACGATCGGCCAAACTCGCGACTTCCTCTTCGAACCGCGCGGCCCCGGCGAATATCAGTTGATGTTCTGGGGTTCCGCGCATGGCCGGCTTCGCATGACGATTCCGGTCCACGTCGTTGCTGCTACTCTTGGAAAGGTACAACTATGAAGAAGGTTCTTTCGCAACTCTTGTTTGCGGCGTTTGTCGTCGCGCTTCCATGCGCGGCGCAGTCTCAGATGATGGCTTCGTCCATGCCGGGCGCCGGTCCGCACGGCTTTGACTGGGCGGTCGGAACGTGGTCGTGTACCAACATGATGCCCTCGGCGATGGGTGGCCCTAGCCACCAGTCCCTGACCGTTACGCGAACCAACGCCGGCGCCATCATGTATCACTCCACCGGCGCGAACTTCGATAACACCTGGTACAACGTATACGCGCCCAAGACGAAGACCTGGTGGAGCCCATTCATCGTCTCGGACGCAAGCTTCGGCACGGAGTCGTCGTCGACGAGCGGAAAGAAGATGGTATGGGTCGGCACGGCCACCAATGCCTCAGGCACGAGCATGCAGATCCGCGACACGGTCACCTATAGCATGACGAAGACGACCGACCTCGGCGAATATAAATCCGGCGGTCCGTGGAAAGAGCAATACAACGTTACCTGCGTGAGGACCTAAAGCCCAGCGCCGCGATCAATGCGGCATCTCCTCGTCGAGAAGGCCGAAGTAGTGTCCGAGCTCGTGAATAACGGTCTCGCGCACTTCCCGCACGGCCTCCTCCCTGGTGGAGGCGACCCGGTTGATGGGGCCGCGAAAGATGGCGATCTCGTCCGGTAACAAGGGCATGTCGTGCGTCCGCTCGGTAAGCGCCACACCGCGGTAGATGCCGAGAAGTTCGCTATCATCGCCGGCGTCGTCCTCGACGCTGTCGAGGTCTTCGTCGGTCGGCTCCTCTTCGACGGCGATGGCGATATTCTCAACGAGGTCGGCGAAGCGCTTTGGAAGCGATTCCAACGCCTCGTCGACCACGCGTTCGAACTCCCGGCGCGTCAAGTCCCCACTGGCCATCTCGCCGCCGAGCTTCGCGGCCACGGAAAGAGTCCCGCCCATTGGGCGGAAATCTGGATTCGTATGAAGAGGATCGATCGTATGCCATACCAGGCCACCAGCATTTGCGCGGCCGCCGCGATACTCGCCGGCTGCGGCGCCTTGTCGCAGGTGAGTCCATCGGAATCGCCGGAGCAAAGCGGTCCGCCGCTCACCAACGCTCGAGTTGCGCCGGCACGGCACCACGACGACCGCCCTTCGTGGATCGCTGCGGACGCAAAGGGAATGTCACTCCTGTATATCACCGACGCCAATAACGGTACGGTTTCGGTCTTCTCCTATCCCAAGGGTGAGCTCAAAGGAACGCTAACCGGTTTTAAAGAGCCGTATGGTGATTGCACCAACAAGGCTGGGGCGGTGTGGATCGTTGACGATGAAACGGCAACGATCACGCAGTACGCGCACGGCGGCACCAGCCCGATCGCGACCTTAAGCGATTCGGGAGAGTACCCCGCTGGTTGTTCCGTCGATCCAAGTAGCGGCGATCTCGCCGTCACGAACTACGAAGGGCCGGGCGGCGGTCAGGGGAGCGTATCGATTTTCAAGAAGGCCAAGGGCGAGCCCGTCGTCTACACGGACTCCTCGATTTCGCGAGCATGGTTCTGCAGCTACGACGACAGCGGCAACCTGTTCGTCGACGGCGACAAAAACGGCACGAGCGGTTTCCAATTAGCGGAGCTTCCCGCGGGCAGCGGTACGTTCACGAACATCTCGATCGACCAAAGCATCACGGTTGCCGGTGGCGTGCAGTGGGATGGCAAGTACGTGGCGGTCGCCGAAGAGAACGAGGGCCCCGACTCGGTCTATCAGTTCAGCATAAGCGGCAGCACCGCAACGGAAGTCACCTCGAGCTCGCTTACCGGCTCGAAAAACGTTCACCAGTTCTGGATCGATCCGGCGCGCAAGCGCGTCATTGCGCCATCCGCATCGCTGGGGAGCGCCGGCTACTGGAAGTTCCCAGCAGGCGGCGATGCTACCAAAACTTTGAGTGGCCTGGACATACCCGAAGCCGTGGTTCTTAGCAGCCCTCGCTAACCTCGTACACGCCGCCGAGGAAACTCCAAAGCGCTTCGCAGGCCTCGCTCGTTGCGCTCAGAACCTCTGCCCGCTTTGCCGGAGTATCGGCGGCGCGTTCGATCAAGCGCCATTCGGCGGCCGAATGGAAGATGTCCGCCTCCTCGTGAACGGTGAAGAATTCGTACTCGCGAGGATCGCGAAACCCGTAAAAGCGCCGGAGCCCCTCGATCTTCACGGTTGCGATCGCCGGGACTTGCGATTCAAAAGCGTGCAGTGCCGCCAAGCCGGCATAGTACGGACGGTTCCGGCAGAGATCGCTGAACGTCTTCACCAGGCACTGCGTCGCTGGCAGCGGCGCGGCGGCGGCGAGGTCGTCCTCCGAGAGTCCCAAGGCCGCCGCAAAGCGCTTCCAAAGCGCTGGGTGATTCTCGGGCCCGAACTCCTCATCGATAAGATTTTGCAGGATTGCCTGCCGCGAGCTGAGGTCGCTCTTGCCGTCGCTTGCAAAGTGCGGCGTGTTCGAATGAACGGCGCTCAAATAGGTCGGCTCTGCCAACACGTGATGCAGATACTGACCGGCGTATTGCCTAAGCTGCTCGTGCGAGAGTTCACCCTTTGACCACGCGACGTAGAAAGGGTGGCCGAGCAGATGGCGCTCCTTAATGATCGAGCGAACTTCCTCTTGGAATGGCGGCGTAATGGTTTGCATGGCGGTGACTTCTCCGAAAATCCCGGCCGAGCCCTGTCCTGGCCGACAGGATTCTGCGGGCAATTTTTGGAGAGAATGTCGGCTGTGGAGCCTCTCAAACGTCTTAGCTGCATAACACTCTTCTAGGAGGCACGATTCATGGGTGAATTTCTCTATCTTTATCGCGGCGGGCAACGGAGCCCAAGTCCGGAACAGTCACAGCAGATCATGCAGAAGTGGCTTGCCTGGATGAAGGAGCTCACGGTCAGCGGCAATCTCAAGGATCCCGGGCAGCCGCTCGAACTCGAGGGCAAGGTCGTCAAAGGTAAATCGGCTACGGTAACCGACGGCCCCTTCGCCGAAGCAAAGGATCTCGTCGGCGGATTCTCGCTCGTCGTAGCCGACGATCTCGCGCACGCGGCAAAGCTCGCCGGCGGCTGCCCGATTCTCGAAGTGGACGGCTGCGTCGAGGTTCGGCCGGTCATGAAAATGGACATGTAAGAATGGAGCTGAGCGACCATCTTTTTCGCCGAGAGGCGGGACGTATGGTCGCCACCCTCACGCGGGCATTCGGCCTTCACAATCTTGCGCTGGCAGAAGATGTCGTCCAAGACGCCTTCTGCCGGGCGTTGGAGGTTTGGAAGCTCCGCGGCATTCCGGAAAACCCATCCGCGTGGCTCATGAAGACCGCGAAGAATCGCGCCGTCGATGTCTTGCGGCGCGAACGAACCGCCCTGACATTTGCGCCGGATTTGGGGCGATTACTGCAGACCGAATGGACCCTGACCAATGCGGTTGAGGAGATGTTCGATCCGATCGGCATCAAAGACGACCAGCTGCGCATGATGTTTTCATGCTGTCATCCGCGGCTGTCGGCGCCGGCACAGGTAATGCTGGTATTGCAACTCGTTGGGGGCTTTGGCGCACGCGAGGTCGCCAGTGCGTTCGTTAGCAGCCCCGCCGCAGTTGAAAAGCGTTTGAGCCGCTCTAAGAAGACGCTGGCGGAATCGGGGGTGCTCTTCGATATCGCCGACGCTGCCGACTTTGCGCTTCGGATGCCCGTAGTTCAGCGGGCCCTCTATCTGATCTTCAGCGAAGGTTATCATGGCGCATCGCCTCACGCCGTCATTCGCACGGACTTGTGTTGCGAATCGATCCGGCTCGCGCGGCTGCTCGCCGAACATCCGCTGGGCGCAGTGCCCTCTTCCCTCGCGCTTTGTGCGCTGATGTATCTCGACGCCGCTCGTTTGCCGGCGCGTCTCGACGCTGGGGGCGACTTAAGCTCGTTGTTCGATCAGGATCGCTCGCGCTGGGATCGTGGAATGATCGACGAAGGCCGGGCGTGGCTCGACCGTTCGGCAACAGGGACCGAGCTGAGCCGCTATCACGTCGAGGCGGCTATCGCCGCAGCGCACGCGGCCGCGCCGCGCTTTGAAGCGACGGATTGGACGGCGATCGTTTCGCTCTACGACACCTTGATGGAGATTTCGCCGTCGCCGGTCGTCGCGCTCAACCGCGCCATCGCCGTCGCACAGCTGCGTGGCCCCCAAACCGGGCTGGAGGCTCTCGACGCCGTAAACGACCGCGATCGGCTGGCGCGGTATCCATTCTATTATGCGGCTCGGGGTGAACTCGAGTTGCGCCGCAAGAACAACGCGATTGCGCGCGAGCACTTTGCGAGCGCGCTTGCACTGGCTCGCAACCCCGTGGAGCAGCGCTTTCTCAAGAAGCGCATCGAGGCTTGCGCCTGCGGCGCGATCTGAAGGCTCGGAGAGATTCTGGAGTTGGGAAGCATGCTCGCGTCGAAGTGAACCTGCACCTCGGATATTAACGAATAGAAGGAGCTCCCGTGAAAAGCCAACTCAGATTCTTTTTGCCGATGCTGGCGGTACTTGCCGTCGCGGCATGTAATGCCGGCGGCACTTCCAACGTACCGTCGTCGCAAAGCCAATCAAGCCTTTCGGGTAGGCCAATGCCCCAATGGCAGGCAAAGCACCTCGCGCGCCGGGCTTGCCCCGACGCCCCGCTGGGATACATGCACTGCGACGTTCTGATCGAGTCGAAGAACGGTGCCGGACCTGCCACCAACGTCGCAGGGTTGACTCCCGCGAATCTTCAGGCTCGCTATAACCTGCCGTCTTCCAAGGATGGAGCCGGTCAGGTCGTCGCGATCGTCGACGCCTACGACAACCCCGACGCCGCCACGGATCTGGCGACCTACCGCACCAACTTCGGCCTCGGAAAGGCGAAGTTCACCAAATATAATCAGGAAGGTCAGACGAGCAACTACCCGCAGGGTAGTTCGGGGTGGGGCGTTGAGGAAGACCTCGATATCGAAATGGTCTCGGCGAGCTGTCCGAAGTGCACGATCTATCTGATTGAATCAAACGACAACAGCGGAAACAACCTTTACGATGCCGAGATCGAAGCCGTGAAGTTAGGCGCCGGCATCGTCAGCAACAGCTGGGGCGGCGGCGGCGGATCTGCCTCCGGCGGCGCCTTCGACACGAAGGGAATAACCTATCTCGCCAGCGCCGGTGACGGCGGTTACGGGATGCAAGATCCTGCCGATTATAAAACGGTCATCTCCGTCGGCGGAACGCTTCTCGCGGTCGGAACCGGCACGAATTTTACTGAAACCGTATGGCCCGACAGCGGCGGCGGCTGCTCCGTCGTGAGTAAGCCCTGGTGGCAGAGAGACAAAGGTTGCACTTTCCGAACCGGTAACGACATCGCGGCAGTCGCGTGGAACGCTGCCGAATACGACACGTACGATAACCCCGGCTGGTTTACCGTGGGCGGGACGAGCGTCTCCTCGCCACTCGTCGCCGGCATGTTTGCCTTAGCTGGTAACTCTACGAAGCTGCACGGTGGCAAAAGCCTTTGGTTGCTGCGCCGAAAGAAGGATGTCAAAAAAGACTTCCACTACATCGATTCCGGCGATCTTGCGGGTTGTCCCACGAGCTTGCAGGGCACGTACTTGTGTGACGGTGGAACCAACCAATTCGGACTGTACTCCGGCCCATCGGGCTGGGGCACGCCCAACGGCGTCGGCGGTCTTTAACTAAAACAGCGCGAGTGGGCGGCGCGATCGAGCGCCGCCCACTTGCGGAGGCTTCAATGACGATAGTTCCCGCCATGTTTTGTCCGCGCTGCAATAAACCCAGCAGCGATACCGGCAAGTGTCCGACCTGCGGCACTCGCCTCAAGACTCTGGAAAGCGCGAAGCGCCGAGGTTGGGCAGCCTTCGGTGCCGGCGTCTTTTTGGTGGTATTCGTCTCGGCGGTCGGGATCTGGGTCGACCGCCTCATGGCCGGTCAGACCGCTCCCGGAGCGACCGTCTTCATCGGGCGGCTCAACGTCGTGTTCGTGCTCATCGTACTCTGCGGTGCGCTCGGAATGTTTAACGGTTGGCAGCAAGCCCACTGGGGCCGGACAAACCGCGCGATCGCGTTTGGGATCCTTGTCGTCTTTGCCGTCGCCTTGTTTCTCGCGTACACCGCATCGAAGGCCCTCCAGTAGGAGGCGGCCGCTTGGCTACGAACGGGCCTGGCGAATGGAGGGTCTTTAGAATGAATGTCTCTAGTCGAGTCTACGCCGCGCTGGCCGTGCTGCTGATGGCGACGGGGGCGACCGCCTTTGCCGCCACGATGAAAGTAGAGGGAACGCCGGTGCCCATGGCTCCCAAGCCCGATATGTCCGCGCTGCAGTATTTGGTCGGCACGTGGCAATGCTCCGATCTAAGCTCTCGCCGTCCGGGGCCCTTCAGCGTCACTCAGGTCTACTCGATGGACCCGAGCGGCTACTGGCTTATAAGGGACGACACCACGCACAAGGCATCCTGGATTCCCCGAGATTTTCACAGTCAGGTCAAAGTTACGTACGACGCGCTGGCCAAACGCTGGGTTCGGATAACGACCGGCGATACGGGGGGCTACAGTGTGGCCACGGCTCCGATGTCCGCCGGTATGAAGAAAACCTATACCTACGTGATCCAGGCGAAGTCGCGGGACATCGCTACGTACGGACCGCTCGTCTTCGTCAAATTGAGCGACACGAAGAAGACGATGACCACGTCATTCACCGAAACTAGCGGTCGCGTCGTCACCGCCAAAGAGACCTGCACGAAGTCTTAAGGAGTCACGGGTCGGCGCCACCGGCCGCTGAATGAACGTGGGTTTCTTCGAGCGACCCGACCCTCGATTAGTCCTAAGCGCCGACCCAGCTCCGGCGGTAGCGGTCGCGGCCGCCCTGAAGCGCGACGCGTTGGCGTTGGGGGTTTGCTTGTTCGCGATCGCCGGCGCGTATGCCGCGACGGTCGAAGTAGGACTGCACTCGACCGCGGTAACGCGCGGCAGCATCGTCGCAAAAGGCCTCTACGCTCCCGTCATGATCGTGCGCGACGGACGCGACATCCCGCACATCACGGCCACAAACGAGCACGATCTCTACTTTGCGGAAGGCTACGCACAGGGCTCGGATCGGCTCTTTCAGCTCGACTTGAGCCGTCGCTATGCGTACGGCCGGCTCGCCGAGGTATTCGGGACGAAGGCGCTCGCATTAGACAAAGCGCAGCGAGCGGTCGATATCAACGGCATCGCCGAGCGCCAACTGCGCGCGCTGGCGCCGCCCGATCGCGACGCGATCGTCGCATTCAGCCAAGGGGTTAATGCGGCCGCAGGATCGCAGCCGCTGCCAGTCGAGTTCCGCATGCTGCTGTACCAGCCCGCACCGTGGACGCCGAAGGACTCCCTGGCAGTCTCGATCGTGGTCTCGCTCGAGCTCGCCGACTCGTGGCACGACGTCTTTGCGCGCGATGCGGTTTGGCGGCAGCGCGGACCCCGCTGCTACGATACGCTCTTCCCGTTGTCCGATGCCCGGTACGATGTCACGACCGACGGCGCGCGGAACGCGCAACCTGCGCCCACTCATCGCAGCAATTGCAATGCGCCGGAAGTTGCCGCGCGGCCGCGCCGGGATGCGATTGGCAGCAATGCTTGGGCTGCGGGATCGAGGCGGAGCGTCGACGGGCATGCGCTGATTGCAAACGACCCACATCTGATCTTGACGATTCCCGGCATCTGGTACATCGTCGACGTCGAATCGCCGCAAATGCACGCCGCCGGCGCGACGATTCCCGGGATCCCTGGCGTCGTCCTGGGGCACAACGAGCGTCTCGCGTGGGCGTTGACGAACGCCGAGATGGCGACGACCAGCGTATTCGAGGCCGGGCATCTCAGCCGGAGATCCTGGGTTACCGAGCGGTTTCGCGTGCGTTTTGCGCGCGATGCCGGCGCGTCATATTATCGCACGGCGCGTGACTTCTCCGTGCCGAACGACAATTCGAGCTCGGCGATTGCCCTCGTGCGTTGGCCGATCTACGCAGAAAGACGTTCCGCGATTGCGACGGTGCTCGCGCTCGATCGCGCGCGCGATATAAGCGCCGCACTGCGGATCGTCGCGAACTACCGCGGGTCACCCCAGAACTTTATTCTCGCCGATCGCAGCGGCAGGGTGGCCCATCACGTCGCCGGCCTCGTTCCCGACGATCCGGCGTGGGGGCGTTACGTCCATCCCGCGCGCGATTTGCCCGCGAACTTCCCGCCGATTCCGTTCGCCCAGCTGCCGCGAGAGGCTGCGGCTCGCGACGCCATTGTGGTCTCGGCAAATAATAAGGCGTATGCATCGGCCTATCCGTACCGCTTGTCGGCCCAGTTCGAACCTCCGTACCGCGCTTATCGCATCGCGGAGTTGCTCCACTTGCGTCCGAGGTACGATGCCGCGTATTTTGCGCGGATGCAGCTCGATACGCTTTCGCCGATCGATCTGGAGATCGCACGCGACGTCGTGCGATTCGCCCGCGCGCATCCCCAACAAGAACCTCGAGCAGACCTACTCGCGGCGCTCGGGCGATGGGACGGCCGCTTCGAACCGGATTCGCACGCGGCCGCACTCGAGCACGTGCTCCGGGGCGCGGTGCTCGGAGATGCTCCCGAGTTTAGCGCGCGGCTCGGTGAGCTGCGCGGCGTGGACGACGCCGCGGCGCGCGACCTCGAAGCGGACCTAGACGGGTGGTTTTCGTTTGCGTTCGAGCAGCGCCGCGCGTGGCGCGAGGCCGGAGGGATGCGCATCGAGCATCCCTTGGCGCCGATGAACTTTCCCTTTCTCAACGGTGCGTGGCTCCCCGGTGCGGGAGACGAGTACACCATTCACTTGCAGGAACCGGGATTTGCGCAGAGCTTACGCGCCGTGTGGGACGTTGGCGATTGGGGTCGAGGCGGTATTGCGATTCCTAGCGGCGAGTCGGGGGAGCCGGGCTCCCCACACTACACGGATCTGACGCGCGCCTGGGTCGCCGGCGGGCTGCAACCGCTTCCGTTTGGTCCGGCCGCGGTCGCGAAGAACGCGGCCGGCACGCTTGTACTCCGTCCACGGTAAAGAGAGTCGCATTTTCGGCTAAAATGCGGCCGGAGCGATGGGCGGATCGGCGGTGGTATTCGGAATAAGCAACAGAAAGTCGTAGCCGTAGACCATCCGCGCGTACTCCCTGTCGGCGACCCCGACCTCAGGGAATCGAGGGTGGTAAGGGAACGTTGCGCCGGCGCATTCCGTTATTTAGTTGTGAGGCGTTATGGTTCGCCGGTATTTCATAATGCGATCGTGGGTGCGTTCGATGCGCTTCCCAAGCCCGTCCGGGAACTGGTCGAACACGTCGACTTTTTTTGCGGCATCGATCCCGTATGGGCCGGCTTGACGTCTATCGAAACGAGCGATGACGGGCGCAGCCTTCGCGATATAGCATACTGCGACTACCTTTACACCCAAAAGCACTTGCCGGCGGATCGCAGACGAACGACGATCGTCCTGCCAACCGAGCGCGCAGCGAACGTCTGGACGATCCGGCACGAGCTCGGGCACGCGCTGCACGAAATCCTGGGCTGGTTTGGCCCGGTCAAGCCAATCACGGAATACGCCAGGACAACCACCTATGAAGCATTCGCCGAAGCGTTCTGCGCCTGGCGAGAACCACGCTATTGCGGGAGAGATCTTCGTGGGGAGGACCCGCGCGCCGACGCGCTTTTCACGACGCTACTGACTTAGTCTCAGCTAAGGGGTGTATTCGAATACGGTCCCGACGCCGGCGCCGGTGCGGCCGCCCCATACCGTCGTGCCGTACAGCGATCCGCTCATGGTGCTAAGGTTTGCATAGGGGACCCGACCTCCGGCTCCACCGGTGAAACTATGGAGCACGCTCTCCGTGCCCGATGCCGTTATCGTGTAAATCGTGCCTTCGTTTTTCGCGCCGCCGTAGGCCGTCGTGCCGTAGAGTTGGCCGCTGAGGACCGTTAGCCCGGCGAACGGTAGGGTGCCGTCCTTTTTCCCGCCGAAGCTGTGCAGCACGCTCTCCGATCCCGACGTCGTGATCGTAAAAACCGTTCCCTTTTTGTGTGCGCCGCCTTGCTGCGTCGTTCCGTAGAGCGTACCATTCAACTCCGTCAGGCCCGCGAAGGGGAAAGCGCCGTCGGCCCCGCCCGTGAAGTTATAGAGAACGCCGTAATTCGAACCGCCGGGACTGATCGCAAAGACGGTTCCCGCATTGTTCGTGCCGCCCGAGGAAGTCGTGCCGTAGAGCATGTTGTTGACTTCGACCAGGTTGTCAAGCGGCAGAGAACCGTCGGCTCCACCAGTAAAACTGTGGAGCACTTTTTCGGCGCCGGAAGCGGTGACGGAGAAGACCGTGCCGGTTTCCGTCGAGCCGCCATAATACGTGGTGCCGTAGAGCGTGCCATTAATGCTAGTCAAAGTCGCGCGCGGATCGTTGCCGTCTTTTCCGGTGAAGGCGTAGAGCACGCTCTCCGAGCCCGACGGCGTGATGGCATAAACCGTTCCTTTGCCCGACTTTCCGCCGATCTGCGTGGTTCCGTAAAGCGTCCCGCTGACGTCGATCAGTCCGGCATACGGCCGCGCAGCGTCCTTACCGGCCTTGAAGCGGTAAAGCACGTTCTCCGAACCGGGCGTGCTGATCGAGAAAACGGTCCCGCATCCGTGCCCCGGGTAGCACTCCTTGTTGGGATTGCCGCCGAAGTTCGTCGCGCCGTAGAGCGTGCCGCTTATGCCTAGCATGCCGCTGCCGGAGGGGATTATTCCATTGTGGTTGGCCTTAAACGCAAAGATCGTCTGGAACTTGGCGCTGCTGGTCGTTGGCTGATTCGTCGTAGGAACTGACGACGTCCCCGGCATCTGCGAGCAGCCAATCAAAATGCTAATACATAAAGCCGAACCAAGTCTTCGCATGGCGGTTCTCTCCCGAATTATCCAGGCTGGTGTTATATGGAAGCCTTCTCGGATAAGGTGATGAGTCCTTGCTGCAAGGCCCTGCTTGCCTAGGGCGGTCCCTCCCTCCGGAGAGGGTCAGCGTCCGGGGTAGGTCTGCGGTATTCAATCGGAGAAGGCCGACAACGCAACGCTAGTCAGGACGATCGGAAGCAGCTGTCATGCGGTACGTTAGTTCGGCTTTGTGCATTATCGTAAATCGCTTCCAACGGAGGTTGTAGCATGGCGCTTCGCTCTTATCCATCACTAATACCGGCAGCGGTGATGCTCCTGGTAACATCGGGCTGTGCGGCGCACGCGGTCCCGCCAAGCGACGGAGCTTACCCAGCGCTCCAAACCTCGAGCGTTCCCGCAAGCCACGCGCGGCCTGACGACACGACGTCGATCCTGAAGAAGCTCACGAAGGACGTCGTCATCGGGTCGACCGTCGATGCTAAGAATGGCGACGAAGGACCGCGTTCGATCTCAGTCGTCCCCAACGGTTCCAAGGGGGTATTGTTGAAGGACGATCTTCTCGTCTGCAACTTTGAGGATTCCAACGGTGTGCTCGGCAACGGAACGACTATGGAAGTCCTCGCTCCGGCGCCAAGTTCGACGCCGGTACGGTTCTTCCAAAATGATTCGATTAAGGGCTGCGACGGCGACGCGATCAGCGCCAAGAACCAGACGGTGTACGGCGCAGGCCTTACCAGCGGCAAGATCGTTGTTATTTCCAAGAATGGAAAGGCCCAGAAAACCTACAGCGGTAAGACGATCACCGATCCGTTTTCGGATACTTCCGCCGACCCCCCGCAGAACTTCTCTCCGTTGTTCATTTATGCCGGCACCACGGTCGGCGGGGGGATCGCGAGCATCGACATCGGCTTCTACGGGAACGGGCTGGCAACGCAAGTGGCCAAAGGCTTCGGGGTGAGCAAAGGTTCGCAAGAGCTGGCGCCCTCGGGATTGCAGTACGATCCGGCCATCGATACCCTCTACATCGTTGACGGCGTAACCAATACGCTCGTGGCGTTCTCCAACTCGAGCAAGCTTTTGGAGAAGGACGAGATCGTCGTCGGATCCGACGGCAAGACATTCCAGTGCAAGTATCCCAAGACTACCTGCGCGAGCCTGGTTTACAGCGGGTCGCCGTTAAACGCACCGATGGCCTCCGCGTTGCTTCCCAACGGCAATCTCGTCGTCGCCAACACGCAGGGGACGGCCAATACGCTGGTCGAGCTGACTCCCAAGGGTCAGGTCCTCGACACTGAAGTTGTCGACAGTAGCTCGACGCAAGGCGTCTTCGGGCTCGCCGCTCGCGGAACGAACGATGGCAACACGGTTCTCTTTTACACCGATACGAACACGAACACCGTCCAGGAGCTGGAGCCGTAAGAGGCTCTGACGCAGCGCGCTAAAGACACGAGCCCGCCGCCCGGCGGGCTCGTAGCTTTTTAGCCGCTATCGTATGCGAGCGGTCTTTACCAGGAGATCACAACCAGGCCATCGCCGGCCGGTGCCCCTCCTCGGACGTTCTTGATGTCTGTAGCCCCCGTTTCGATATACGACGAACCGCCGCCGCCGCCACCGCCGCCACCCCAGGCGCAGTAGTGATACTCGCCATAGTACGTCGCTCCGCAGCTCTCGTCGGAGCCGCCGCCACCGCCGCCGCCAAAATAGCCGCCGCAGCCGACCATAGATCAGATGCTTTCCGGGAGCGTCGTGGATGCCTACTTCGACTACGACAAGAACGATATTCGTGCGGACGCGCAACAAGCGCTGACTGCCGACGCCGATTTGCTGAAGCGAATCTTCGCGAGAGAGCCGAACCTGGTAGTCATCGTCGAAGGCCACTGCGACGAGCGCGGATCGGCTGAATATAATCTGGGCCTCGGCGACAAGCGCGCAAGCGCCGCCAAGGAATTCCTGGTGAACCTGGGCGTACCCGCCGACCGACTGAAGACCATCAGCTACGGCAAGGAACGTCCGGTCTGCCAGGAGCACGACGAAGCCTGCTATCAAAAGAACCGGCGCGCCCATTTGGCTGCCGGACAGTAGATAGATTAGTGAATCGACGAGGCGCGTTGAACCAAGGCGCGCCTCCTTTTCTAAGGGAGTGTGCATGAGAATATTACGCATTTTTGTTGTTCTCGCCTGTGTGGTCCCGTTTGCGTTCAGCGCAAACAAGGACATGATTGAGCTGCAGCGGGATGTCGCCGAGCTACAGATGAAGGTGGATCAACTGAACGACAAGCTGACTGCGTTGACCGCGAATCTTCAGGTCTTGCTCAACAACTCCGGACAGACAAACGCGGCGATTGTATCCATGCAACAGCGGACAGACGAGAATATAAAACGGCAGCAGGAAGTGGTAGCAGCTCCGGTGGCCGCCGTGGGCACCAAGCTGGATCAGATGGCGGACGATTTTCGCAACATGCGGGAAACCGTTCTGGATATGAACTCGCGAATCGGCAAGCTGGACCAGAAAGTGGTGGATCTGCAAAATCTGATGAACGTGATCAAAAGCCAGCCTGCGCCACCCCCTCCCACCCAAGGCGGCGATCTGGGCGCAGCGACGCCAGCCATGGGGATGCCTGCCGGTGCGGGCGGAACGTCGACGACCGGGCCGCCTCCGGGAATGCAAGCGGAAACCAGCTACACCAATGCGTATCGCGATTACGGAGCCGGCAATTACGATCTGGCGCTGCAGGAGTTGAAGGACTACGTGCGCTACTTCCCACAAACCCAGTTGGCGCCGAACGCGCAATACTATATTGGCGACATCTACTATCGCCGCAAGGACTATGACAACGCGATCACCGCGTTTGACGCCGTACTAGAGCATTTCTCCGACAACAACAAGACTCCGGATGCGCACCTGATGAAGGGCCGCAGCCTGCTGGCGGAGAACAAGCGAGACGCCGCCGCCCGCGAGTTTAAAGAGATCATCGCGAAGTATCCGGATTCGGACGCCGCCGCGAAAGCCAAATCACTTTTAAAGGAGCTGGGACTCAGTTCCAGCTCCGCCAAGAAAAAGCATAAGTAGGCCAGTTCCCTCCATTTGGTGCGCGCCCGCGCACGTGAATTTTCCCACTAAGGTTGAAGCGATGGTTGAAGAGAAGAAAGCTACGTACGAAGATCTCGCCTGCTTGATGGAACACAGCCTACTGCGGCCTGAGCTGACGGAAACCGATGTCGCCGCGGGCTGTGAATTGGCGAAGGCCTACGGGGTTGCAGCCGTTCTGGTACGGCCCTCCGATGTCGACCTCGCCGTCAATTGGATGAAGGGTTCCGCTGTCGCGTTGGGGACGGTCGTGGACTGGCCCCACGGCAGTTCCAGCACGTCTGTGAAAACGTACGCCGTCCGCGATATGCTGCGCCGCGGCGCGAAAGAGATCGATACCGTGATCAACACCGGCAAACTGGTGTCGCGGCAATTCCCGTATCTGGAGATGGAACTGGTTCAGATGGCCGACGCGTGTCATCAAGCGGGCGCGGTTCTCAAAGTGGCTCTCCAAAACGAGTTTCTGGATCACGAATTGAAGATCGTGGCCTGCCGCATCATCAAGCGCGCGGGGGCCGACTATCTGGCCAGTTCGGGATTTGCCGATTTCCCGTTGCTAGCGGAGCAGTTGCGCGATCGCGCCCGGCTGAAAGCTACCGGGCCGGTGGAAACCCTTGACGATGCGCTTCGGCTGCGCGATGCCGGATGCACGAGAATCCCTTCAGAACACACGGCGGCGAG
>PMTY01000124.1:24384-66986 GCA_003167155.1 Candidatus Cybelea tumulisoli | reverse complement strand
TGGCACAGCGAAGACTCGGGTCGGGGAGGAATGATGGGGGGATGGCTCTAGATTGCGTGGGGCGCGTTATCGATGCACGTGCCGCCCGGCTTGAGGATGTTGCCGAAGAGGTCGCGCGTACGGTCTTCTCCGGCGGGACGGTTATCTTACCCAACGACACGAGTTATTTCATCGGCTGCGATCCCTACGACTCGGGTGCTATCGATAGGATTTACGCGGCAAAAGGGCGGCCGGACAGCCGGCCGCTCACGATGCACGTCTCCTCCGCCCAAGAGTTTCTCGAGTACGCATTCGAAAATCCGCTGGCTGTCACCGTCGCCAAACGGCTCCTTCCGGGTCCCGTGATCGTATTGATTCGCAAGCCGGCGTTCATCAGCGACGAGTTGGCCGCAGGCTTGCATACGCTCGCTTTTCGCGTGCCGGACGAGCCCTTTGCGCGCGCGTTGCTCGAACGCTGCGGACCGATCGCCGGCACGACGGCAATCCGGCCGGGCGGTCCGGCATATCTTGGCGATGAAGATGCCTCGATGCTTCCCCCAGCGGATCTGCTCGTCGCGCACGGGCCAGTTCCCTATCCCGTCGAATCTTCCATCATCGATCTTTCGGGCGCGCGTCCCCGGCTGCTGCGAGAGGGCGCGGTTTCGGAGAGCCGGATCGCAGCGCTCCTTGGACCGATTGAGCGTCCTTCGGTAAAGGTACGTACGCAAATAGTATGATTCGCTCTCTCGCGCTGCTCGTTGGGACCTTGGCGCTCCTCGCGCTGGCCAAGCCTACTCCCTCGCCCTCGCCCTCGGCGCCGCCGAGCGCCTCGCAATCGCCACAACCGGGCGCCTCGCAGTTGCCACAGCCGGGGGGCTCTCCGAGGCCGCCGAATGCAAAGGCCTCGCCGAACGCCGCTCCGGCGGCATTCGATCTCGGCGTTTGGACGGTTCACGCTAGCTCGCTGGACGCAAACTTTAAAACCGGCGACTTTAGCACGCCGGCCAAGGTCGTTATGACGCGGGTCGGCGGCGACGTTACTGCCGATCGAGCCAACGGCAACTACAAAAAGCAAATGCTCTATCTCAACGGCCACGTCGTCATGCACGACTCCCAAGGCGGCGCCGGAAACCTGACGGGCGGCGGTGGGGATTCTCGTCAGTCGGGTCCCTCGACGCTTACCGCCGATAAAGCGCAGATCGATGGCCACGCCAAAGTTTACACCGCCACCGGAAACGTCCACTACGTGCAAGCCGACACCAACGTGACCGCAAATAACGGTACGCTGGACGACCAAGCGCACACCCTGCTCCTGCAAGGCGCCGTACATATCGTTTCGGGAACGCGAAAGATGAGCGCCGGCAGAGTGCTCTACAATACCGCGAGCGGGACCGCTCACGCCGAAGGTGATGTCACCATGCAGTTTCCCGGCGAGTTCCACCGGAAACTGGCGACGCCCAAGCCGCTCAAGATACCGGGCCCACCGTAATGGCGGCGCCGACGTGCTCTTCGATTTCCCGGCACTAACAACGCCGTTGGCCGCGCGAATGCGGCCCCGCACGCTCGACGAGTTCGTTGGACAGCGAGAGTTGTTAGGACCGGGGCGCGCGCTGCGCGCCGCGATCGAACGCGACGCGGTGCCGTCGATGATCTTGTGGGGTCCGCCCGGCAGCGGCAAGACGACGCTGGCCGAAATCATTGCCGGTCAGACCGGCGCCCATTTCGAGCGAATGTCGGCCGTGAGTGCCGGCGTCGGCGATCTTCGGCGCGTTCTCAACGAAGCGCGAATACGGCGGCGCTCCGGCAAACCGACGATCCTCTTTATCGACGAGATCCATCGGTTCAATAAAGCTCAACAGGATGTCGTCTTGCCCTTCGTCGAGGATGGCACGGTTACGCTCATCGGCGCAACGACGGAGAATCCATCGTTCGAAGTGAACTCGGCCCTGCTCTCGCGAGCGCGAGTCTTTGTGCTCGACGCGCTATCCGACGAGGAAGTGGGAACGATCGTCGACCGGGCGTTGGGTGATGCGGAGCGCGGCCTGGGCGCGAAGGAGCTTCGAATCGACGAGGAGGCTCGAGCGCTCTTGGTCGGGCTTGCAAATGGCGACGCGCGCGCGGCTCTGAGTTCCCTGGAGCTTGCCGCCGCGTCGGCACGCGGAGAGCCGCCGCACATCGACGTAGCGGTCGTGCGCGAAGCGATGCAGCGTCGCAACGCCCGCTACGACAAGAGCGGCGAGATGCATTACGATACGATCAGCGCGCTGATCAAGTCCATTCGCGCAAGCGATGCCGACGCGTCGCTGTACTGGCTCGCGCGGTTGATCGAAGGCGGCGAAGAACCGCTTTTTATCGCGCGAAGATTGGTGATCCTGGCGTCGGAAGATGTCGGGCTTGCGGATTCGACCGCGTTGCAAGTAGCAGTCGCGGCGCACCAGGCGGTGCACTTCCTGGGAATGCCCGAAGGGCACTTTCCGCTCGCTCACGCGACGCTCTATCTTGCCACGGCACCGAAGAGCAACAGCGTCGGCGCGAGCTACGGCGCCGCCATGGCCGACGTTTTGGAAACGCGCAACGATCCCGTTCCTCTGCACCTGCGAAACGCGCCCACCCACTTGATGCGTCAGCTCGGCTATGGCGAGGGTTACCATTACTCGCATGACGACTATGACGTCACGCAACTCAACCTGCCGCCCAGCTTGGCCGACCGGCAGTATTACGTTGCGCGGAAGCAGGGGGCCGAACGGATCATCGCAGAGCGCGAGGCGGATAAAAGAAGGCGGCCCGAGTGATACTCGAACCGCCAGTTTCCCGTTGCTACTTCTCGGAGTTGTGCGTTGGAGCTTCGCACAACCCAATACTAGAGCAGCAAACTTGGAGCATTCTGTGAATTCAATTCGAATTTACTTCGACCACGCCGCCACAACGCCGGTGCGCCGCGAGGTCGCGGATGCGATGCGCGATGCCGCCGATCAATCTAATTTTAATCCAAGTTCGCTGCACTTTGAGGGGAGGCGGGCGCGCGCCGCGCTCGACGCCGCGCGCGACCGCGTGGCCGCGGCCATCGGGTCGAACCGTGACGAGATCGTGTTTACATCCGGCGGAACCGAGGCCGGCAATCTGGCGCTGCTCGGTGCAGTGCGAGCCGCCCCTCGCCCGGCACACGTCGTGGCTTCGGCGATCGAACATCACGCGGTTCTTGCGGCCCTCGACCGGTTGCGCGAGGAGGGTTTCGAAACGAGTTTAGTACCGGTGGACCGGGAGGGACGAGTCGATCCGGCGGGGTTCGAGCGCTCGCTCGGGCCCCACACCGTGCTGGCTTCGATCATGTATGCGAACAACGAGGTCGGGACCGTTCAGCCGATCGCCGAGCTTTCGGAGATCGCTCGCCATCGAGGCGCGCTCTTCCACACCGATGCAGTAGCGGTTCCATGCTGGCTGCCGATCGACGTGAGCGCGCTTGGCGTCGATCTGCTCTCGATCTCGGCGCATAAGTTTTACGGTCCAAAAGGCGTTGGGTTGCTCTACGTCCGCCGTGGGGTGCCGCTCGCTCCGCTGACTGCCGGCGGCGGGCAAGAGTCGGGGCGGCGCGCCGGTACGGAGAACCTAGCGGGCATCGTCGGCATGGCTCGTGCGCTCGAGTTGGCCGTAGCGGAACGCGCGCAAATGTCGCGAGAGGTCGCGGCCCTGCGAGATTGCTTGGAAGCGGGGATCCGCTCGCGGGTACCCGGCGCTAGCGTGAACGCCGGCGGCGCCTCCAGGTTGGCCAACTGTTGCAACCTGAGCTTCGCAGGGGTCGACCCGGCGGCGCTTATCATCGCGCTCGACCTTGCGGGCGTCTCCGCCTCGGTAGGAAGCGCTTGCACTTCGGGTACGCTTGAGCCCAGCCACGTACTGGCCGCCATGGCTGCGGAGGGCGGCGGCCCTGCGAGCGGCGTTCGGTTCTCGCTCGGCACGGCCACGACGCCCGCGGAGGTGGAGCGCGTCGTGGCTATCGTCCCGGCTGTGATCGCGGATTTACGCGCTTTGGCTCCCCCGGTCGCATTCGCGGGGGGAATGGGTAGACTCGAAACGAACCGCGCGCGGCTGGAGGCAGGAGCTTGAACGGAACGGAGTATGGTCCACTAATCCTCGACGTCCTTGCGGGCGTCGGCATTCTGCTGGTCGGCATCGGAATTTTTGTTGCCTCGTTGGCGGTGGCTAAGACGCTGGGCCGAGCACGGATCACGCTCGACGAGGTGGACAAGCAACTCGAAAACATCGGTACCCCGGTGAGCAACACACTGGCGCACGTTGATGAAGTTACGAAGTCTCTCGAAGAAACGGCAGGCACCCTTTCGCGCACCGCCGACCTTACCAAGAGTGCACTTACGCCGGCCATCATCAACGTCGGCGCTGCGTTGAGCGGCATCACCGCCGGTTTACGGCGCTTGGTTACGGGAAAGAGTCAATAACGAGGGAGTAATTCAATTATGGGCAGTGGCAATGGCGGGGGTCGGTTCCTCGCAGGTTTTCTCATCGGTGCGGTTGCTGGTGTGGCGGCGGCCACGTTCTTGACGCAAGAAGAGACGCGCGATCGCCTCGCCGGAAAGGCCCGCGAGGCGGGAAACTTTGCGATGGACGCGACCGGCGACCTTCGCGAAAAGGTTGGCGGCGTTACATCCCAATGGCAATCGAGCGTATCGGAGCTTTACGAACGCGGCCGCCAAGTCGTCGAGAGCGCTCGTTCAAATCTCGATGCCGCAGTCGTCGAGGGGCAGACGATGGCGCAAGAGACGCGCGACGAACTTCAACGCAAGGCCGAGGGGTAGCATGGATATCAAGGTGAACGTGCGGGAGGCTCCCGGCGACTGTTACGTGATCGACCTCAGCGGCGAAATCGACGTCTACACGTCACCGAAAGTGAAGGACGCAATCGGCGAGCTGATCGACCGGGGCGTCTACTTCCTCGTCATCAATTTGGAAAAGGTCCGATATATCGACTCTACCGGTCTGGGCGTCTTGATCGGCGGACTCAAACGCGTGCGCGAGCACGGCGGGTCGGTCAATCTCGTTTGCACCAACCCGCAGATTAAGAAGATCTTCGACATCACGGGATTGGTTAAGATCTTCGGTATCTTCGAAAGTGAAGACGCGGCGATGAAAGCGTTGGTATGAATCCAGCCGTCGAGCCCTCTGATAAGGAGCTCGTCGAGCTGCGCATTCCCTCCCGGCCCGAATGGGTCGCACTCGCCCGCCTAGCCGCTGCCACCGTTGCCAACCGCCTGCACTTTTCGATCGAAGAGATCGAAGACGTGAAGCTGGCGGTCGCGGAAGCGTGCACGGCCGTGATTCAGCATGACGGACACGGTGAATTCATCGACTTGACCTGCGAAGCGCTCTCCGATTTGTTACGCATTCGCGTGCGCGACAGTGGACGCCACGGCCTCCAACGCGCCGAAGCGCCGAACATGAACTTCGATGAAGCTCGCATCGCCGGCCTTGGCGTTTTCCTCATTCGGACGTTGATGGACGAAGTTAGCTATGACGTCAGTCCGCAGATGGGGACGGACTTGCTGATGGTCAAGAGGCTGACCAGCCCGACGGATCATTAGTGCAGGAACGGGAGCAAGCGCGACGCGACCGAAAGCGGACGCGCGCCCTTTTCGAACGCTTCATCGAGCGGCGCGAGCGGCATGCGCAATCCAACCAAACACCGGATTCCGAATACGAGCAGCTGCGCGACGAGCTCGTCGTCGTTCACCTCAATCTCGTTCGTTTTCTCGCCGTGAGATTTGCCAATCGCGGCGAGCCGCTCGACGACTTGGTGCAAGTCGGCACCGTGGGCCTGCTCAAGGCGATCGACCGTTTCGACCTCGAACGCGGCGTCGAATTCACGACCTACGCGACGCCGACGATCGTCGGCGAGATCAAGCGATACTTTCGCGATAAGGGCTGGGCGGTGAAGGTTCCTCGCCGCCTTCAGGAGCTCAACCTCGCGGTCAACCGCGCCAGTGACAAGCTTGCGATAACGCTCGGGCGCAGCCCGACGGTGACGGAGTTGGCCACACACCTCCGAGCCGGCGAAGACGAAATCTTGGAGGCGCAGGAACTGGGTCAGGCTTACAACCTGCTCTCGCTCGATAGCGAAGCCTCCGGCGAGACGGATAAAAAGTCCCAGACGCTCGCCGACACCGTCGGGGTCGCCGACGCCGGCCTCGAACTCCTCGAAGACCGTGCGAATCTCGAGCAAGCCTTCGAGGTCCTCTCCGGGCGCGAGCGCGTGATCATCTACCTTCGCTTTTACGAGTCGGTCTCGCAG
This sequence comes from Candidatus Cybelea tumulisoli, assembly GCA_003167155.1. Lineage (GTDB taxonomy): Bacteria > Vulcanimicrobiota > Vulcanimicrobiia > Vulcanimicrobiales > Vulcanimicrobiaceae > Cybelea > Cybelea tumulisoli. The sequence continues at coordinate 60,706 of PMTY01000124.1, read as the reverse complement.
ACGGAGATCGCCAAGCGCCTCAACGTCTCGCAGATGCATGTCTCTCGGCTGCAGGCGAAGGCTCTGGAGAAGTTGAGAGCAGTCCTAGCCGACTAGGCGGGCCCCTGACCGCTGCTGCAGCGGCTGCTACGCCGTCCCTGTTATAATCGCAACGATGAAGAGTCAGGAGCTTAGGCGGGCGTGGATTGACTTCTGGGTCGGCAGGGGGCATAAGCTGCTTGCGCCGGCCAGTCTGGTGCCGCATGAGATGTCGACGACGCTGTTTACGATTGCGGGGATGGAGCAGTTCGTGCCCGTTTTTCTTGGCGAGCAGCCGGCTCCGGCGCCACGGGTCGTGACGGTGCAACGCTGCCTGCGCGTCGCCGGTGCGAAGAGCGATATCGAGAGCGTTGGGAGGACGGGGCGGCACGGCACTTTTTTGGAGATGCTGGGCAACTTTAGCTTCGGCGACTATTACAAGCGTGAAGCGATCGCGTGGGCGTGGGAGTTTGTGACGCAAGTGCTTCGCCTGGATCCGGCGCGGCTGTACGTCACCGTTCATACCGATGATGATGAGGCGGCGCGGATTTGGAGCGGTGAAGTTGGCCTTGATCCGGCGCGCATTACGCGGTTTGACGAAGATAACTTCTGGACGATGGGCGCGACGGGTCCGTGCGGGCCGTGTACCGAGATTTTTTACGATACGGGCGCGGAGCATGCGAGCGGCTCCGGTGATTTGGGTCCCAATCTCGGAGATCGGTATGTCGAGATCTGGAACGTCGTTTTTCAACAGTACAATCGAACGGCTGACGGTACGCTCGAAGATTTGCCGCGCAAGTCCATCGACACGGGTGCCGGGTTGGAACGGATGCTGGCAGTCCGTAATGGCTTTGCCTCGATGTATCAGACCGACCTCTTCACCGATCTAGTCGCGGCGCAGCCGCCGATCGGGCATACGACGCTCGAACCGCGCGAGCAACGGGCGAGGCAGAATATTATTGCGGATCACCTTCGCTCGGCGACGTTCTTGATCAACGATGGCGTCTATCCGTCGAATACGGACCGTGGGTTCGTGCTGCGCTTTTTGATTCGCCGCGCGATTCGCAACGGACGGCTGCTCGGCTATCCCGACGGGTTTTTCTCCGAGCTGGTGCCCGCGGCGGTAAAATCGCTCGAGCCCGGCTATCCGGAGCTTGGCGAAAGCGCGGCGCGGATAACGACGGCGCTCCGTCAAGAAGAACGGACCTTCGACCGGACGCTGGAGCGCGGAATGACGATGCTCGAGCGAGTCATCGACGAGGCGATCGAGCGGCCTGGCAGGGTCATCGGCGGAGAAGAAGCGTTTCTGCTGCACGATACGTTCGGGTTTCCTCTCGAGCTTACGCGTGAGATCGCGGGCGAGCGCGGTGCGGTCGTTGATACCGTCGCGTTCGACCGTTTGATGGAGGAGCAGCGCGAACGCGCGCGCCGCGACGCTTCCGCAAAGCGCGAGGTGGTGGCTTTAACCGATCTGCCCGCGATGCGCAGCGGCTTCACCGGCTACGACGAGGGGCTCGAAGCGGACGGCGAGGTCGTAGCGCTGCTCAAAGACGGAAAGCCCGTTGCTTCATTATCGCAAGGAGACGAAGGCGTCCTGATTTTGGATCGCACGCCGTTCTATGCCGAGCGCGGCGGTCAGATCGGCGATCGCGGCCGAATCCTGCGCACTTCGACAGGCTCAGTGCAGGGTAGCGCGCTCTTCGACGTGCGCGATACCCAGTACATAGGCGAAGCGATCGCGCATTACGGCAGCGTCGTCGAGGGAGAGTTTGCGGCCGGGGATCGAGTGCGCGCCGGCGTCTTTGAATCGTGGCGCCGCGAGATTCGCCGGCACCATACGTCGGCGCACCTTTTGCAGCGGGCGCTCAAAGAGGTGCTCGGTGACGAGGTCAATCAAGCCGGTTCGTGGGTCGGGATCGCCCGCATGCGCTTCGACTTCCGCTGGCCGCAAGGCGCACTGACGCCCGAGCAACGGCGCGCCGTCGCGCATCGCGTGAACGAAATGATCCGCGACGACGCGCATCTGGTTACGCGCGTCCTGCCGCTCGAGGAGGCGAGAAACACCGGAGCGATTTGGATGGCCGGAGAAAAGTACGGCGATATGATTCGCGTCGTGCAGGCGGGGCCTTCCATCGAGTTTTGTGGCGGCACGCATTCCCACTCAACCGGAGAGCTGGGAATGTTCGTTATTCTCTCGGAGTCGTCGATCGGAAGCGGTATTCGCCGAATCGAGTCGTGCGTTTCAGCCGCGGCCGAGGAACACACCGGCAAGCAGAGCGATCTCATCGGCACGCTCTCGGCCTCGATGTCGGCGGCACCCGACGAGCTGCTCGAGCGTTTCGAGAAGATGCAGCGCGATGTGAAGGATTTGCAAACGGCGCTCGGCCAGCTGAAGGCTCGGATGGCTGCGGTCGACGCAGCCTCGTACGTCGAAAATGCGCAGCGAAACGGCGACCGCGCGTTTGTCGGCGCTGTCGTACGTGAGGCCGACGGCGAAGCGCTTCGCCATTTGAGCAGTGCGATACGGCATCGGTTGCCCAGTGGTGTCGTCGCGCTGGCCGGGATCGACAACGGCACAGTGAGTTTGGTGGTAAGCACGAGCGACGATCTCGTAAAAGCCGGGCTGCATTCCGGGAATCTCGTGAAGCTCGCCGCGCCGCTCGTCGGCGGCAAGGGCGGTGGCCAGGCTGCGATGGCTCAGGGCGGCGGAACGAGGACGGACGGCGCGCAAGCCGCGCTCGATGCGATTCGCGACGCCGTGCTGACGTGAGTCGTTTGCGAGCCGTCTCGATGCTGCTGCTGCTAGCCTCGCTGGGCGCGAGTCGCCTTGACTCGCAGTACGTCTTGCAGCGGTATGCTCTGGCGCTTGCAGCAGCCTCCGCACCGAAAGTCGTAGTCTTCTCGTACACCGTCTCTCAAGTTGGGCCGAGCAACATCGAACAGCACCATCGAATTTATCGCAGCGGGCTCGACGTTCGGGACGATACGCTTTCAGTCGATGGAATAACGCTGCTTCGCAAGGTGGTGCGAATCTCCAAGCACGTGGATCGTTATGCGGTCGCGCGCTTTGCGCCCAGCAGCGGTTCGTACGAACTGCTCTTTCTCGGAACCGTCAAAGATGGCCGGCATCTCGACTACGTGTACGAAACGACGCCTTTGAACCGTACATCCGGCACGTGGATCGACCGCTTGACGATCGACGGTGCGAACTTCCTTCCGCGCATCGTTCACTTTCATAGCGGCGGCGCAGGCGTCGAAGGCAGCGGTGAGGTCGAGTTCGGGCCGTTCGGGAAGTATTGGATGCCGGTCCTTGCCGACGCCGCGGCGCAAGTCGGCGGAAAGCCGGCGCGCGAGCGGATCGGCTGGAGCGACTACCGCTTCCCGCAGAGCTTACCGCCCTCAACCTTCCAGGCGCCTCAACCGCTCCCGCACTCGACGCTCCCCACCATTTGATCTCACGAATTAGGCCGGCGTACGTCGCCGCCTTCGTCGCCTTCGTGGTAATGGCGCTCGTGTCACATCTCCGCGCGACGCCGTATAACAACTTCGTGCTGTTGGCGCAGGCGCTGTTGGGCGGCCATGCATGGATCGACTGGCCCGGCGGCTATATTGATGCGCTGCCCTATAACGGCCATTATTTCGTCATTGAAGGGCCGCTGCCGGCGTTGCTGCTGATGCCGATGGTCGCGCTCTTCGGATCGCAAGCAAACCAAACTGGACTGGCGGTCGTGCTCGCCGCCGTCGCTGTCGGTGCGGCATGGGAGCTTGGCGAGCGCTTTGGCTTAAGTCGCTCGAGCATCGCGTGGATCTGTGCCTTTCTCTTGGCGGGAACCGATCTTCTGTGGTGCGCGATGCTCGGCGACGTCTGGTTCCTCGCGCACGTCTCCGCCGTCTGCTTTACCTTACTGGCACTGGTCGAGCTTGCCGGCAAACGGCGAGGCTGGCTCGTGGCACTCTTTGCCGCATGCGCCTTCGAATCACGCTTTTCAATGATCGCCGCGCTACCCGTCTATCTCTACCTTATGCTCGCGCCGGCCCACCCTTGTCATCCTGAGCGCAGTCGAAGGACGACACAGCTAGTATCCTTCATCGCAGTTCTCATTCCAATCGGCATCTTGTGGATTCTCTATAACGAAGCGCGCTGGGGAACGTGGAACGACATCGGCTATGCGGCTTGGTACCATCAAGATCAAGTTGGAATGCCGACGGGCTCGCCGTTTCGCCTGATCTACCTGCCGTATCAGCTGCAATCGTTCTTCGCACAGCTACCAACATTTTTGCCAACCTTTCCATGGCTGCGCCCCGAGTTCTCGGGCGTCGCGTTAACGTGGACGTCGCCCGCACTGATACTCGCGTTCTTCGCGCGTTCGCCCGTTCGTTGGGTGCTCGCGCTGTGGGCCGCCGCGATCCTGGTTGCGCTCCCGAACTTCCTCTATTACGTCAACGGGTTCGCGCAGTTCGGCATGCGCCACGCGCTCGATTTCGAGCCGTTTCTCATCGCACTCATGATGCTCGCCGTGCGCGATCGCTTCCCGCTCTGGGGCTACGTGCTGATCACCTACTCAGACGTAGTAGGACTCTGGGGCTGCTGGTACTGGCTGACTTTCCTACGCTCGTAGGCTGCTACGGCGCCGTCAGGGTAAAAACCGTACCGCAGCCGGAGCTGCATAACGACGTTGCGCCGCCGCCGTACTCCGTCGAATCGTACAGTTGGCCTGCCGTGCCGAGCGCTAAGCCCGCCTCCGGCGACTGACCATCCTTACGCGAACCCTTGAAACTGTGCAGCACCAGCTCTTGCTTTCATACGTCGATCAATGGCTGTCGCGCGAAGGCTTCGAGCGAGAGACGACTGAGCAGCGTACTTGCGATCCTGGCAGGGAGGCCTTGCGCCGGCGAGGTGTGGTTTTGCCGTCAGCTCCGACGCCGGAGATAGCCGAAGGTGAAGCCCTAGCTGCGGTCCGCCAGGTCTGACCCAACGGTGGTGCGGTCGTAGGTCGCGCGCAGATCTGAAGCTCGCGTCACCGGCGCTCCGCAAACCGTCCCGACGCACACGTAGGCCGCAGGATGCGGCTCCGCCGGCAATGCCTGCGCCACCGCTTCGTGCAGCGATAACGTGCGAACCGAAGCAAACGGCGTCGGCAGCCGCTGCGAAGCTTCCCGAAACTCGTCAGTCGCCTTTGCATCACCGACGATGCGAACGACAACCTCGGGGGAGAGATACCGCCGTAGGGCGCGCGCAAAGGTTGCCGCAAAGGATCCCGCATTTGCGGCCGTAGCCGCGTAGATCGCCAGCGTTTGCTTCACGCGATCGCGATTTGCCGACTCCGCGGTGAGCGCATCTAATCGTAAGAGCGCGTCGGCTAGCAGGCCGTTCTCCACGATCGGACGATCGGGATACGCGAGATTGCCGAAGGATTCGCTGTCGGCAACGCGGTCGTAAAAGCCGCCATCGGGCGCTTCGAAACTCTCGATCGTCGTTCGAGCAAGCGCGCGCGCGCGCTCCAAGAAGCGTCGTTCGCCGCTTACTTCGTGCGCGTCGAGCAGCGCGCGAAGGTAGGCGACGTGATCGGCGAGCAACCCGCGCACCTCGGGCTCGCCGCCCGGCACCAGAACGTGATAGAGCAAGCCGTCAGCACCGACCAGGCGCTCCGCCACGTTATCGAGGGTCGTGACGGCTTGCGCGAGCAGCGCATCGTCGTCGAGTGCGCGCGCAACCTGAAAGAACGCGCCCGCGAGCGCGCAGGCCCAATTGGTGTACGACGTGCGATCGACGAATGGAGCGATTAGGCGGCGGCGTTCTTCGAGCGGCAGCGCGAAGTACGCTTCGTCGGCATCCTGACTGCCGCCAAAGAATCCCGTCTGCGGATCGAGCAGAACGTTGCGAACGTAGTTCGTCGCCGATACTAGCGTTGCGTGAACGTCGTCGGTCGGCGCGAAGATCGAAAGCGTAGCAAGGACGCGCAGCAGTCCAGCGTGGTCTTCGGCCATCTTTTCAAAGTGCGGGACGCTCCAATCGCGCGTGGTCGAGTAGCGAAAGAAACCACCCTCGACGTGGTCGTACATGCCGCCCCGCGACATGCCGCGCATCGTCTGCGCCACCATCGCGTAGTAGCGCTGATTACCCGAAACGCGCCACTCTGAGAGCAGGAACTCGAGCACTTCAGGCTGCGGAAACTTCGGCTCGTCGCCGAAGCCGCCGAACTCCTCATCGTAGTTGCTTTCGAGATTTGCGAGCAGCCGCGCGATCGGTGCGTCGCTGAGATTGCCGGCCGAAGCGGATTCGCGCAGCGCGTCGTGCGAGCGCGATGTTGCCGGAAGCTCGGCGATCTCGTTCTTTCGCTCGTGGTAAAAGCGCGCGATCTCGTCGAGTGCGCGATGCATCTGTGCCGGCGGCAGATAGGTCGCGCCGGTTAGCGTCCGTCCATCGGGGGTCAGAAATGCCGTCGTCGGCCAGCCGCCCATGTTATAGCGCGCGTTGATGTCGGGGCGCTTGTCATTGTCGACGCGAACGGGAACGAAACGGCGGTTGATGGTTTCGATGATGCTCGGATCGGAGTAGGTCGTCTCGTCCATTACGTGACACCAATGGCACCACACGGCCGAGATCGAGAGCAGGATCGGCCGGTCTTCCTCCGCCGCGCGAGCGAACGTCTGCGCATCCCACGGCAGCCAGGCGATTTCGGCCGCGCGATTGGGTCGCGGCGAGAAACGAAAGTCATCACTCATCGGCGTCGGCGGCGCCCCTCAGGAACGATGTGGCGTAAAACACGGCGACCAAGACGTACAGCGTCAGTGCCGCGATGCCTGCGCCGTAGAGATGCAGCGCACACACCAGCGCGAAGAAGGCGGCAAATCCAAGGCTGATCGCGCAGTAGCGCCGGTGCGTGGCGCGATCCATTCCGTAAATCTGCGCGTCGTAGAAACCACCCGGGCTGCGGCTGCGCTGCCAGGCCGCGGCCGCGACACCGAGCGCCAGTACCAGGCCGGCGATGCTATAAATCATGGAGTCTAAGAATAGCTCGCCGCGCCGTCGAAGGCCAAGCACGATGGCCGCAAAAAAGCCGGGCGTGCGTCCGGGGTCGCTTGAGACCTACCGAAAGAAGCGCGACTTCAAGGCCACGCCCGAACCGAGCGGCCGGAAGGAGAGGGCGCCCAAGAAGCTGCGATTCGTCGTGCAGATGCATCGTGCCACGCGCTTGCATTACGATTTCCGTCTGGAAGCCGGAGGCGTGCTCGCTTCCTGGGCGGTCCCCAAGGGACCGACCCTCGTTCCACTCGACCGCCGGCTTGCAATGCACGTTGAAGACCATCCGATGGACTACCGGGATTTCGAGGGCAACATTCCGGCGAAGCAGTACGGCGCGGGCAGCGTGATCGTTTGGGATCGCGGTACCTACACACTGGTCGAAGGCACCGACCCGGCTGCGGAGATCGCCAACGGCAAAATCAAGTTCATCCTGCGCGGCAAAAAGCTGCGGGGCGAGTTCACGCTGGTCAAGATCAAGGCCCGCGAGGGCGAGCACGGCGAGCCGTGGCTCTTGCTCAAAGACCGCGACGAGTACGCCGACCCGAAATACGATCCGGCCGATCATCCCGAATCGGTCAAGAGCGGCAAGACGCTGGCGGATATCGCTGCCGATCCGCGGGCCGAAACGTGGCAATCCAAACCGGCCGCACGCTACGCGGCCGCACCGCCGCGCAAGCGCCTCGCGAAACGCGATCCGATTCCCCATCCCAAAGCGCTGATGCTCGCCACGCTCGTCCCCGAACCATTCGATGATCCCGCGTGGCTCTTCGAGATCAAGTGGGACGGATATCGCGCGCTCTGCACGATCGATGAAAAGAACGAGCTTACGCTCGTCTCGCGCAACGGGCTCGACATGCTCCAACGCTTTCCGGGGCTCGCCGAGCTCTCAGGCGCGTTTGCCAGCGTGCCGGTCGCGGTCGATGGCGAGATCGTCAGCCTCGACGCGCAAGGGCGCTCGGCATTTCAGCGTCTGCAGGAATCGCAAAAGAAACCGGCCGGGTTGACCTATGCGGTCTTCGATCTGCTCTATGCCGATGGCAAAGATCTGCGCTCGACCCCGCTGGAAGAGCGTAAAGCGCTGCTGGAACGACTGATCAAAGACGACACCCTCGTACTCTACTCCAAGCACGTCGTCGGCCAAGGCAAAGAGCTCTTCGAGGTCGCGCGCAAAAAGCAGCTGGAAGGCATCATCGGAAAGCGCCGCGACTCGACGTATCAAGAACGGCGCAGCCGCGATTGGGTCAAAATCAAGACGAGTTTCGAGCAAGAGTTCGTCGTCGGCGGCTGGACCGAGCCCAAAGGCAGCCGCAAAGGCTTCGGCGCCCTGCTGCTCGGCGTTTACGAAAAAAAGCGGCTCCGGTATGTCGGCTCGGTCGGAACGGGCTTTACGGTAAAAAAGCTTTCCGAACTTTACGCGCGGCTCCAGAAGATCGAGCGCAAGAGTACGCCGTTCTTCAACGCCGTCGATGCAAATGCGCCGGCGCACTGGTGCTCGCCACAGCTCGTCGTCGAAGTGCGGTTTGCCGAGTGGACGCGCGACGGTTATCTGCGCCAGCCCGCCTACCTCGGCCTTCGCGTCGACAAGCAGCCCGCCGACGTCGTCGCGGAAATCCCGGTGGAGGCATGAGCGCGAAAGAACGTTCGAGCGTCAGCATCGGTGGGCTCACGCTCTCCCTCTCCAATCTGGAAAAAGTGCTGTGGCCGCGCGACGGTTATACCAAGGGAGATCTGATCGGCTATTATCGCAGCGTCGCCGAGCCGGCGGTGGCACATTTGAAAGGACGCCCGCTGACGCTACAGCGCTATCCCAACGGCATCGACGCGCAGAGTTTCTTTGAAAAACAGATGCCCAAGGGCATGCCGGAATGGATCGAACGCATCACGGTTCCGACGCCCGGCGGGTCGCGCAGTCACGTCACCTTTCCGCTCTGCAACGACGAGCCGAGCCTCGTCTATTTCGCGAATCTCGCGGCGATCGTCTTGCATGTCTGGACGTCGGGCGTGCTGGCGCTCGACGAGCCGGACTTCGTTCTCTTCGACTTGGACCCGGGCGAGAAGTGCACGCTGCAGACGCTCGCGCGCGTGGCGCTGCAGGTGCGCGATTGCTTGAACGAGATCGGCCTGAAGCCGTTGGTCAAGAGTACCGGCGGTTATGGCGTGCACGTCGTCGTGCCGCTTGCCGCCGGCTACTCGTACGAGACGGCCAAGGTCTTTGCCGAAATCGTCGCGCGCCAGGCGGCGGCGGAGTTGGGCGAGCTTGCGTCGTTGCAGCGCACGATCGCCAAGCGCCCGCAGACCGCGGTCTACATCGACTACGTGCAGGTGGGACTTGGGAAGACCATCGTGGCGCCCTACTCGGTGCGTGCCCGGGACGGCGCGCCGGTCTCGACCCCGCTGCATTGGGCCGAGATCGAAGCCTTTGGCCGCCGGCGCTCAGGCATGGCGCCGGCCGACGAGTTCGCCAAGCTCACGATCCGCACGACGCCCGCCCGCCTGGCGCGCGAAGGGGACCTCTGGGGGCCGAAAAGCTGGAAGAAGCAGCGGCTCGAGGGGCCGAGCGCCAAGGCCAATCGGCTTTGGCGGGAAGAGGGGTAGCAAACAGCCGTGCCCGTTGGGTAGAATAGTCGGGCTATGGCGCATGCAATCTGGTCGGGAGCCATCAACTTCGGGCTCGTCACTATTCCGGTCAAGCTCTTCACGGCGGTAAAGACCGACGATCTCTCCTTCAACCTGCTGCACAAGAAGGACGATGGGCGCATCAAATACGACCGCGTCTGCAGCGTTGACGGTAAACCCGTTCCCTGGGACGAGATCGTCAAGGGGTACGAGTACGAAAAGGGTCAGTACGTCCTGCTGACCGACGAGGATTTCGCAAAGGTCAATCCCGAGGCAACGCAATCGGTCGACATCGTCGAGTTCGTCGAGCTCGACAAAATCAGTCCGATGTTCTTCGACAAACCGTACTATCTCGAACCGACCAAACAAGGTCGCCACGCATACGCGCTTCTGCGCGAGGCGCTCGCGGAGAGCAATCGGGTCGCGATTGCGCGCGTCGTCATTCGCACTAAGGAGTACATCGCCGCGGTAAAGCCGATCGACGGAGCGCTCGTTCTGGAGTTGATGCACTGGGCAAACGAGATCGTCGCCTCCGAGACGCTCGAACTGCCCAAAAGCGAGGAGCTGCCGGAGAAAGAGATGCAGATGGCACGCATGCTCATCGAGACGATGAGCGTCGACGAGTTCGAGCCCGAAAAGTTCACCAACAAGTATCGCGACGAGCTCATGACGATGATCGAAGCGCGCGCCGCAGGCAAGGAGTTGCCGAAAGCAAAGAAGGCGCCCGCGCGATCGAAGGTCGTCAATCTCATGGACGTCCTGGCGAAGAGCCTCGAAGAGAGCAAGAAACGCCGCACCGCCGCCTCCGCCGGAAACGGCAAACCGGCCGCCGCAAAGCGGCGGAAAAAGACCGCCGCCTAGGAGACCGCCGGAGAGCGCTCCGCCTCTTCACCGCGCGCGCCTCGCAAACCCATCACTAGCGCGACGCCCGCGAGCACCAGTGACTCCACGCCGGCAAAGGGGGATCCGAATCCCGACAGCAGACCGGTGGAGACCGGCGGCGCGAGAATTCCCGAGAGCGAATCGAGCGACGAGCTCGTGCCGAGCACCATTCCCTGATCGCGATCCGACGCGGCATTGCTGATCAGCGCGGTGATGCCCGTGTTGGTGAGCGCTATTCCGAAGGCAAAGAGCAGCATCAATGCGGAGAGCAGCAGGATGTTGTGAATGAACGGTACGATCGCAAAACCGGCGACGAGCGACGTCAAGCCGACGTTGGACATCCAGCGATCGCCCAGACGCGCCGAGACGCGTCCGACCATGAAGACGTTCATGAAGACGTTGAAGATTGCAAAGATTGAAAAGAGATAGTCGGTCTGTGTCAGCGAGAATCCGAGTTGCCGCTGCAGGTAGAGGGCAAAGACCGCAAACCATCCGTAGAGCGCCAGCGCGATCGCGAGTTTTTGCCAGAGAATGCGCCCGAGGTGCGGTTTGGCGAAGCTCGCCAAGAGTGCCGCGATCGAGAAGCGGTCCGCATCGTCCATCCGCGCGCGGGATTCCGGGAGCATGACGATCGTGATGATCAAGGTCGCAAACTGCAGTGCGGCGGCGACCAGAAACGGAACGGCAAACCCGTAGTGTGAGTAGAGAAGCCCGCCGCCTGCCGGACCGAAGACCATACCGGCGGCAAACATGGCGCCGATCAATCCGAAGGCGCGCGACCGCTCGCGCGGCTCGACGAGATCCGCAACGTAGGCTTGCGTGATGCTGATATTTCCACCCGAGACGCCTTCGAGGGCGCGCGCGACGAAGACGACCGCGATCGGCGCAAGCGAAAGCGCGGCGGCAATATTCGGCGCAAGACCGAGCATCGCCCAGCCGATCGTAGCGCCGATCTGACTGATGATGAGAACCTGCTTGCGGCCGATTCGGTCGGAGATGCTGCCCCAGAGCGGCGCCGAGACGAACTGACAGAAGGAAAAGGTCGCAACGATCAGACCGACGACGTAGGGCGAGGCGCCGAAGTGCGTTACGAAATACGGCAGCATCGGGATCAGCATGCTGAAGCCGACGATATCGATGAACGTCACACCGAGAATCGGTAGAAGCTTACGAATCATGCTCCACCGCCCATTCGACGGCTACTCGGGGGATTCTACCGGCAAGACGATTCGCGAGAGGCGCTCGCTGCGCCGCAATAGCTCTATCCGGTACGGACGGCTGAGGTCGATGCTGGTCAGGACCTTGTGCAGTGCGTCGACGCCGCGCAGCGGCTGGCCCTCAAAGGAAAGCAGCACGTCGCCGTTTTTCAACTGGGCAGTATCGGCCGGGCTCCCGGGCTCGACGGAGTCGATCACGATCGCGCGGCGGTCCGGCAGTTCGAGGCGCCGGGCATACGATGGTGCGAGCACGACGTCTTGCGCGGCGATGCCGAGGTAGCCGCGCCGCACGCGGCCGTCGCGCATCAAGAGGCTCGCGATATGCTTGGCGGTGTTGATCGCGATTGCAAAGCACAGACCCTGGCCCGGGAGCACCGCCGTGTTCACCCCGATGACGTCGCCGCTTGCAGCAACGAGCGGACCGCCGGAGTTCCCCGGGTTGAGCGCCGCGTCGGTTTGAACGATGTTGTCCATCAGGCGTCCGGACTGCGACCGCAAGGTTCGTCCCAGCGCGCTCACGACGCCCGCCGTTACGGTATAGGCAAGCCCGTACGGGTTACCGACGGCGACGACGAGCTGACCCGGCCGCAGCGACGCCGAGTCGCCGAGCGACGCGTGCGTAAGATCGGGGGCATCGACGCGAAGCACCGCCAAATCCGAGTGTGGATCATCGCCCATGAGCGTTGCCGGGAACTCGCGTCCGTCGAGCAACGCAACGCTGATCCGCTCTGCGTCGTGGACCACGTGGCTGTTCGTGATGATGAAGCCGTCCGGCGTAAAGACGAAGCCGCTGCCGTTGCCGCCCCGCCGGCCGTTGCGCACTTCGATGCAGACGACCGCCGGGCTGACCCGTTCGGCCGCCGCGGTTACCGCTTGCGAATAGGGATCGATCGGCAGCTGGGGCCCGAGGACTGCAAGGGACATCGTTTGTTCTCAGAACCAGGGGCAGCGCCGGCGGTTGCAGGTGCCCATCGAGGTGCATTCAGTACGAGCTTAATCACGGCTCCCGAGCAAATGCGCGTTGCAGTCCCAAAATCCAGGCTGGTCCACCGTAAGCAAACTAACATTGCGGTGTTGGCGCCGATGCAACAAGCCGCGTGCTAAATGGCTGTTGGAAGCTCGAGGTCGGTGGCAGCCAGATCGAGTACCGCACGGATGATCGGACAACTTGACAAAGGTGTGTGTCAGGCGTATGGCACTTCGGCGCGATAACTTGTACTATGTCGACGGGAAAGGCGAACACTCGCACTCGGACGACAGCCGCGCTCAAAGGCGCAAGCCGGAGTGAGCAGGGTGAGCAGAGTCGCTGCTCATGAGTGGGCCGCATGCCGGTGAGGAACCGGTTACCACGCAGATTGCGCAGTAAGGCACACACGACGAATCACTCCAAACCGCCCGTCACCCCTTGGGGTGGCGGGGCAGCGGGGTGCTGCGGCGACTATCGCGAACGCAGCTTTACCCGCGCCCAGATGGCGGAATTGGTAGACGCGCTGGTTTCAGGTATCAGTGGTGGCAACATCGTGGGGGTTCGAGTCCCTTTCTGGGCAGTTGGAATTTCGGCGCGAAAGTTAACGAGCCCGAAGCGACGCTTCGGGCTCGTTGCATCGGCGATTTAAAGGATCCTAATCGCCATCGTCCTTGCTTGGAGGCAGCTTAACCTTGCGGTTCGCCTTGAGCGTCTGTGCCAGGTACCATCCGGCCGTCTCGTACGAACCGTATTGGCTCGGAAGCGATGTGGGTGAGGGGATCGGGGTGATTCCCAGCGAGGAGCAACTCATGCTCGGCGGAACGGCCGGCGAGGAAATCTCCGCCAGCCTCGGAGGGTTCAGCCCGCCGCCTTGGAGCTTGCTTTCGTCGAGCGCATCCAACAAGTTTGAGCTCGCGCTATCGCCGTCCGCGGGCGACAAACCGACCGAGACGCCCTTAGCTTCATCCGGTAACGAGGCAAACGTCGGCAAGCCAAAGACCGCTTCGATCAGTTTTAAGACCGAGCCGTGATCGGCGAGATCGTGAACGACGACTCCCGTCTTGGAGAACGGCGAGATTACCATGGCCGGCAAGCGAACGCCATCGCCACACGGGTAGCCCTCTTCCGAGCCACTCTTATCCTGCGGACACGTCTGTCCGAAGCCCGGCGGCGGCAGGTGATCGTAGAAACCGCCGCTGTCGTCCCACGTTACGACGATGACCGAGTCCTTCCAGTATTTGCTCTGCGCAATCGCGTTGATAACTTCGGCGAGATAAGCCTCAGCTACCTGATGGTCGGAGCTGCCGCTGCCGGGGTGATCGTCGTCGCCGACGTAATACTTACTGCCGGAAGAGTTTTGCGTGAAGATCGGGTCGGCCGGCACTAAGCCGTAGGTGTTTTCATTTCCGCCTTTGACCCAGAAGACTCCCGAGGCCGGAAGCTTCCCGCCTTTGATGTCCGAAATGAAACCGTTGTTTTCGACGTTATCGCGCAGCGTTTTCTTGTTCACGAACCCAGAACCGGGGTTATTGATGTAATCGAAGTAGAGCGGCGCGGTATGATGCGCGGAGAAGCCAGCGTTTGCGGTAGTGAGTCCTTCTTCATACCAGGCCCAGGGGACAGACTGGCGGTTCGTGTTCCCTTCCTTCGTGATGTCGCGACCCTCGTAGCCGACGACCCTTTTCTGTTCGGCTAGGCGATCCATATTCGGGTTGAGCAGCACCGGCATCGTGGCATAACTTTGGAAGGTGCCGCTATCCCCGCTATACGATGTAATTGGGAATCGCAGGTCCGCCGGGGGCGGATTGTCGTCGTTCGAGATCGGCACGCCATCCGTATAACCACCGCTGGCTAACGGCTGGGAGAGTGTGCCTTCGCCCGCCGCGGCCTCAGTCTGTCCGATTTGACCCGAGAAGAGCTGAATGTTGCTCGGCGTCGAGTCTCCCGTGTTGGCCTGGAAGTAGTGATCGAAGAGCGTAAAGCTTCTCGCGTAGTACCAGAGGTATGGGACGGTATCGCAGTCATAGACGCCTTCGATGCCGATCGACTCGTTGTGCGCTTCGACCTGCTGTGGGCTCGGGGTCGGCCCGAGCACCGGCTGGCCGGCCTCGGCATCGACGAGAAAATCGTCCATCTTGCCGCGGTCAATCGACACCTCTTGGTCGTATCGACCGTTGTTGCCGCCGGTGATATCGGGCGCATCCGCGACGTAGTTGGGGCTGTTGGTGTTCGGCGAGATCAGGAACGGACGCTGACAGCCTAGCGTTTCGGGATCGTACTGGCAATCGGTTTCTTGCGCGAGGTACGTCCCGAGGTTTTCGACGTACTGGCCGTTGACGCCGGGAAAGAGTCCAAAGATTTGATCGAAGGTGTGGTTCTCTTGAATGAGCACGAAAACGTGCTTGACCTTGCCGTGTACCAAGGCTGCAATCCTGAGCCGAGCTGCAGCATCCGCGGTATTCTGCGATGTCACCGGCGCGACCGAGGAGGCTCCGCTGGGCCCTCCACATCCCGCCAATGCCCACGATGCCGTCAGGATTACGATGTACGACACGAAACGACGCATTATGTTACCACCTTCCGGTTTTCTAAAAAGTGAGGGCGCGTATGCTTTCAAAATTAGCAAAGACGCAAGCTGGCACACAATGAGGAGAAGGAGCGACTTTTGCTAATCGCATCTTAAGTTTCTCCTGGGAGAACTTAAGCTTAGCCTACTTGGTTTTCTTAGGGCGGTTAATGACATCGTAATGCGAGGCAAAAAGAAGGGGCCTCGTCGCAGCGAAGCTTAGGGGATCGATGCGGCGCACAAATATTGCGGCTCTTTGCAGCGTCATGCTTGCCGGTTGTGCGCACGCGGGCAGCTCGACGCCGCTTCCCGCGGAACTTTCCCCCAACGTCGTATCGCCTCAAGCCGATGACCACGTGCTATACAGCTTTAAGGGCCATCCGTCGGGCGCGACGCCGACCGGTCTAACGGCGTTCCAAGGCGCGTTCTACGGCACGGCCGCCGACGGCGGCACTCATACGTTCGGCAGCGTCTTCGTCCGAAACTCATCGGGCGTGCGAATGCTCTATGACTTCAAAGGCGGCAAGGATGGCGCCGAGCCCGAGGGTGCTTTAGTTGCCCTAGACGGCAATCTCTACGGAACGACGGGATACGGTGGAGCAAGTGGGGATGGAACGGTCTTCGAGGTCAGCACCGCGGGCGTCGAGCGAGTAATCTATAGCTTCAAAGGCGGCACGGATGGTGCGACGCCGATTCTAGGCACGCTGGTCGTTGCGAACGGCACCCTCGACGGCACGACCAGCGCAGGCGGCGACTCGAAATGCCAGATCCACGGCAGTGCCGGCTGCGGAATCGTCTTTTCGGTCACGACCTTCGGCACGGAAAAAGTGCTCCATCGGTTTGCGGGGAAGCGTGACGGAGCGAGTCCCGTCGGATCGCTCATCGACGTAAATGGTGCGTTGTATGGCACGACGGCCTTTGGCGGAGCCTACGGCAGCGGCAGCGTCTTTAAAATAAGTGCCGGCGCGCTGCAAACGCTTTATAGTTTCAAAGGATACCCGGACGGCGCCGTCCCGTACGCCGGCGTCGTAAACCACGACGGGACCCTGTACGGAACGACGGCGCTCGGAGGGGCGTATGACGATTCGGGCACCGTCTTTGCGCTGAGCAACGCCGGAACGGAGCGCGTGCTTCACAGCTTCAAAGGTTATCCCGACGGCGCGGTTCCCTACGATCGGCTGACCGACGTCGACGGCGTGCTCTACGGCACAACGCAGTATGGCGGAGACTCAAAACAAGGATGCGGCCGGGGCGTCGCTGGTTGCGGAATCATCTTCAGCGTCACGACGTCGGGCCAAGAGGAGGTGCTCTACAAGTTCAAAGGCACGCCCGATGGCGCCAACCCCTGGTCGAGCCTGATCCTCGAGCGCCCAAAGCTTTACGGAACGACCGTTTCGGGCGGCGCCAAGAGTGAGGGAAGCATTTTTTCGTTCGCACTGCCGGGAGTAAAGACGCGATGAAGCTGCTTGCGGCCGTTACCGCCGCGCTAGCGCTCTGCGGCTGCGGAGATCGCTGGACCACGCAAACCAACGTGCCCGGCGGCTCACTGATTCCGAGCTTGGCGGCAGCAAGATTCGGCGGAGCATCAAAGATCACGCACGTCGTCATCATCGTTCAGGAGAACCGCACGCCCGACGATCTCTTCAACGGGCTTCGTGGTGCCGACACCGTGCGGAGCGGTAAAAACTCTCAAGGAGAGAGCGTCACTCTTAGGCGGGTAGCGCTTACCGCCCCTTACGATATCAGTCACTCGCACAGCGCGTATCTCATCGAACGCGCCAACGGCGAGCTCAACGGCTTTAACGAGGTGAGATCCTCATGCCACCTGGGAAAGAGCTGTCCTCCTCCCGATCTCCGCGCCTATGGATACGTGCCGCGCGAGGAAGTCGAGCCGTACTTCGAGATGGCCTTGCGATATACGTTTGGAGATCGAATGTTCGAAACCAACGAAGGCCCGAGTTTTCCGGCACACCAGTACATGATCAGCGGAACCTCCACGGTTAGCAACGGATCGCAGCTGCGCGCGGCCTCAAACCCGCTCTCACCAGCGGGCGGATTTACCGGCGGTTGCGATTCGCCACCCGGCTCGTATGTGTTGCTAATCGATCCGTCCGGACACGAGGACCAGGGGACTTATCCGTGTTTCAACCGGCTGACGCTCATGGACTTGCTCGACCGTAAGTCGCTGAGCTGGCGTTACTACGAAGAGCACCTGGGAGCCGGGCTCTGGGAGGCGCCGGATGCGATCTTACATCTTCGGAACAGCAAGGAGTTCGCAACGCGCGTCGTCGCTCCACCCAAGACGATTCTCACCGACATCGCCGCGGGACGGCTCGCCGACGTCGTGTGGCTGACACCCACGGGGAAAGCTTCGGACCACGCCGGGGGTACCAACGGGACCGGGCCGTCGTGGGTCGCATCCGTCGTCAATGCCATCGGCGAGAGCCCGTATTGGGACCATACGGCAATTTTCTTGACGTGGGACGACTGGGGCGGCTGGTACGACCACGTTGCGCCGCCGCAATACAACTCGTACGAGCTCGGGTTTCGCGTACCGCTGGTCGTCATATCTCCGTACGCAAAGCAACACTACGTCTCTCACGCGCAGCACGAGTTCGGCAGCATGCTAAAGTTCGTCGAGGAGGCGTTCGGGTTGCCCTCGCTGGGCACAACCGACGTCCGGTCCGACGACCTCTCCGACTGTTTCGACTTTAACCAGGCGCCCATGCCGTTCAAGCCGATCGAGGCGCCACTCTCCAGAAGCTACTTTCTCAAACAGCCGGATTCGTCCGAGAACGTCGACTATTAGCTTTCCGTAGAAGGCAGCGGCATTACGCCGCGGCTGGCAAGTAACGCGGGCACGACGCCGAGTAGCTGAAGTATCGCCAAGCAGCGCCAGGCAACCTCGAATCCGTGCACTTGCGCCAGCGCTCCGAAGAGCGCCGGCGTTGCAAAGGCCGCCAGCAGCGTCCACGTCAGGCCCACGCCGAGCGCGCTGCCCGAGCGTTCCTCGCCGCCGATCTCCGCAAAGCCGATGACGCTCACGCCAAGCCAGCCTTCCGCGGTAAAACCCAGCGCGGCCGCCAAGAACGCGGCCCACCACACCGGCGTTCCCGCGGTGACCGAAGCGAATGCAAACGCGATCGCCGCAACGAGCACGCAGACCGTCGCGAGCGGCAGCGCCCGGCTTCCCGCAAAGAGATGGTCGCTCAACCATCCCCACGAGAGCCTGCCGAAGATTGCCGCGACTTGCGAAAGCGTGAAGAGCCCCAGCGCTAAGCTCAACGGATAACCGGCGCGATGCACGAGCGTCAAAGTAAGGAATCCGATCAGAGCGAGCTGACCGGCGATCAAGATCATCGACGTAAGCGTCAACAGGATGAGACGAGATTCCCGAGCGATCTGCACCATTTCGGCTAGCATGGTGCGCAGCGATACGCGCTCGCCCTCCAACTCGTGCGGCTCGCGATAAAACTGCGAAGCGATCGCGGTTGCGATCAGCGTAAACACGCCGGCGGCGGCGAGGGCCTCGCGATAGTCGGAGCGCAGCGCTATCGCCGGCAGCAGCAGCGAACCAATAACGCCGGCGATCGGAACCCCGCACTGGCGAATCCCCATGGCGAGGCCGCGGTCGGCCTTTTTAAAAAAGAAAATGATGGCGTGGCAACCCGCGGGCGTTACCGCGGCGTAGCCGATTCCGTAGACGAACAGCCAGGCCAGGAGCCAAGAAAAGCTCGCAACCAGGGAGGCTGCAATGAGCGACAGGCCCATGAGCAGTCCGGTCCAACGCACGACCGTCTTGTCGCCGAAGCGGTCGGTCAGGAGGCCGGCGACCGACGTCATCGCGACCGATCCGATGAACTGGATGGAGAGCAGCCATCCAAGTTGTGCCTGGTCGAGGTGAAGGGCCGACTTAAAAAAAGGCATGAGCGCGCCCGTCGACATGATGCAAAGCGAAGCACCGATCATCGCGCCGGTGAAGAGCGCGAGCACCTCGTAGCGCGATTCGGGCATCGGGTTGTGTGGTCTGGGCCGGCGCTTGGGGGAATGCATCTCGAGGAGGGTCTCTTCGGCGCACCGCGGCGAAGCTCTGTTTCGTGAATCGTCGGAAGGAGCTGCTGCAACATTATCTGACGATGCTCGTACTCTCGGCGCCGGCTGCGGCGATCGTCTGGTTTGTCTTCCACGGCGTCTACGAAAACTTGAGCATCACCGAAAAAGCGGTCGGCTATGTCGATCCGGTGACTCAAATGGGCATCACGCTGGGGTACTTCGTGATGATCGGCGGCACGGTTATTTTGGCGGCCATTGCGGCGTGGTCGGCAATCCAGCTGCTTCGCCTTTTGATCGTTCCCCGCCGGTAACGATGCGCGTCTTGCTCTTCGTCAATCCGCGCTCGCGGCGCGGACGCCGGCTCGGCGCGGCCGTGCGCCTGCAACTTACGCGCAACGGAATCGAGCCCGTCGCAGAGAGCACCGCGGGCGGCCCTATCGATGCGATCGTCGTCGCCGGGGGTGACGGCACGGTTGCGCGCTACATCTCCCGTGCCATTGACCTCGACGTGCCGATCGGCATCGTGCCGCTGGGTACCTTCAACGACCTTGCACGCACGCTTGCGATTCCATTGGATCTCGACGAGGCATGCGCGTTGATCGCGTCGGGTAAGACTCGGCGGATTGACGTAGCTCGCGTCAACGGCCTCTATTATGCGACTGAGGCGAGCGTCGGCATCTCGAGCCGCATTGCGAGACTGCAGAAATCTGGGGACAAGCAGCGTTTTGGATTCGTCGCCGTTGCGCTCAGCGTTCTGCGAGCGGTTCGTTTCGTACGCCCATTTCGCGCCGAAATTACCTACGACGGTGGGTGCGCGAGCGTAAAAACCATCCAGCTAACGGTGGCCAACAGCCAAAGTTTCGGCGGCTTCATCACTGTGAACGATGCCGCAATCGATGACGGCTGGCTCGACCTCTACGCCGTCGACGCGGTAGGGCTTTGGCCGGCGATCCGAGTTCTGGCCGCGATCGTCACGCGCCAGGGACGATCGGCCGAAGGCGTGCGCACCTTTCGTTCGACCGCGTTTTCCGTAAGCACCCGGCGCCGGCACCGCATCACCGCCGATGGAGAGCCGGCCGGGACGACGCCGGCTCGCTTCGAGATACTACCCGCGGCCCTACGCGTCTTTGCTACAGAACAAAACCGGTTCGGATCGCCGGGCGAGCGTACTTGAATCCGTCGCTGCCGATCGTGTACAGATAGATGTTGGGAATCAGCGGATCGCCGCTGACGTTGAAGTCAAACTGTCCGATGAGCGCCGTAAACGTGCCGCCGCGCTGCAGCTCGGTCAATAGTGCAGAACGGGTCGCGGCGAAGCCGCGCTGCGAAGCCGAAATGATGAGCTGCGCGGCCGCGTAGCCGTAAGCCGAGAAGGTCGTGATTTGCGTGACCTCGCGCTGAAAATCGGTAACGAGCTGCGCCGCGCTGGGGATCCGGTCGAGCGGCGGCATCGACGATGCGACGTACGCGCCGTCGAGCGTCTTTGCGTAGGTGGTAATCGTATCGGTGTTATAGAATCCGTCGGCCGCGCCGAACTCGCCCGTGTAGCCGGCGAGGCGCATCGCTTCGGCGACCGGTCCCAGCTCGGCCGTCTTTCCGGCAAGAAAGACGTATCCGGGACTGCGGTCCAGTACGGTTCGCGCCGCCTCCGCGGGGTCGGTTTTGTCGGCCGGAAAGAGCAGAACGTCCGAGGCATGGTGGCTCGCCTGAGCGGCCGTGACGAATCCGCGCGCGACGTCGTAACCATAATCACCGTCGAAGGCGACCGCGATCGTCGGGACGCCTCGCTTACCTTCGAGTGCGGCGCCGGCAAAAAGCCGCCCCGACTGGCTGTCCCTGGCCGGAAGACGGTACACGTTGTGGTAACCACGATTGGTGACCGCATCGGCGGTGACGGTCGGGACGATGACGGCAAAACCGGTGTTCGCATAGTGCGAAAGCGCCGCGAGCGTCATCGGAGCCGTTAGATTGCCGACTATTGCGATCACCGTCGAGTCGGCCTGCGCGACGTTGGCGTTGGAGCCGGCAAGGCCCGGATCGTTACGGTCGTCGAGGGCGCGCCATCCCCAGACGTGCGAGATCTGCGCGTTAAAACGATTCTGCTCGTCGACGGCCGCCTGAACGCCTTTGACGACCTCCTGCCCGTACTTACCCAATGCGCCGGAGAGCGTGACGTTGACCGCGATGCTAAGCTGCGGAAAGAACTGTTGGTTGAGGGGGTTGAACGGCTGGCCCGGAATCGTCTGCGCCACCGCGTGCCTCGTGCCGGCGGCGGCCGCGCCCGCGCCCGCGGCGGCGATAAACGCGCGACGCTTCATCGGTACGCTCCCAATGTCGTCAGCAAGAAGACGACCGAAAACGCCATGTTCGAGCGAAAGATCCGTTCGTTGATGACGAACAGATTGGCGCCGCTGCGAAAGAGATGCTCTTCATACACGATGAGAATCCCCAGGGCGGCGATGCCGAGATAGTACGGCCGGCCGGCGCCGTCGAGGAGTCCGGCCGCGGTGAGCAGCGCGAGCATGGCCAGGTGCAGCAGGATCGGCACGAAGCGTCCGCTGCGCTCGCCAAAACGTACCGGGAGCGACGAAATCCCTTGCTCGCGATCGACGGACAGGTCCATGAGCGCATAGACGATGTCGAACCCCGCAACCCAGATCGTGACCGCCGCGAAGAGCGCAAGGGCGGGCAGCGTGATCTTTCCGGCGATCGCGACGTAGGCTCCCAGCGGTGCCAAACCATCGACTGCGCCCAGCACAAAATGGGTGAGCCACGTGAAGCGCTTGCAAAGCGGATAGATCAGCAAAAGGACGACGGCAATCGGCAAGAGCTTCAAACACAATGGATTGAGCATCCATGCTGCCCATAAAAGAATGCTGAGTCCGGCTACGGTCGCCCAGAGCATCGTCGAGGAAGGCAGCGTACCGCTCGCCAGCGCTCGCCGCGCCGTGCGCGGATTGCGGGCGTCGATTTCGCGGTCGAGAAAGCGGTTCGCCGCCATCGCCGCCGTTCGAGCGCCGAGCACGGCAAGCGTTATCCATCCGAGTTGCGCCGGGGTCGGGAGGCCGTGGGCCGCCAGGATTGCGCCGACGTAGGCAAAGGGCAGCGCGAAGAGCGTGTGCTCGAGGCGAATCTCGCGCAAGAATAAGGCGACGGCTCTCATTTCATCAGCCGGGCGTAGGCGGCCGGCCCCTGTCCCGACCAATCGTTTGCGCAGAGCGAGCGTGCGATGGTATCGAGCCCGTAGTCGCGCCAACGCTCGCTGACCAGGCGGCGCGTCTGGGGGTCCATGACCATGTCGGGAGGCCACTCGCGCGTGTAACCCTCCGACGCATCTTTGCGGGTGGCGTCGACGCCGATCTTCGTGCCGTACGCGATGTTGTAGGAGCCGTGATCGAGGTCGTCTACCGGACCGGGCATCATCACGATATCGCGCTCCGGCGCGAGATTGTTGAGCACGTACCATGCGACCTCGCGGGGGTCCGCCACGTCGATATCGGCATCGACGATGACGAGCGTTCGCGTCAGCATCATCATGTGACCGAGCCCCCAAAGCGCGTTCATGACCTTTTTCGCGTGGCCCGGATAGGACTTGCGAATCGAGACGATCGCAAGATTGTGAAATCCGCCTTCAACCGGCAGATTCATGTCGACGACCTCGGGAAGCATCGCTTGCAGCAACGGCAAGAAGATACGCTCCGTTGCTTTGCCAAGCCACGCGTCCTCCATCGGCGGCCTGCCGACGACGGTCGCGGGATAAATTGGATTGCGGCGGTGCGTGATGCACGTTACGTGAAAGGTTGGATAGCGGTCCGCCAAACTATAGACGCCGGTGTGATCGCCGAACGGTCCCTCGATCCGAAGATCCTCATTGTCGACGTATCCTTCGAGCACGAACTCGGCGTCGGCCGGAACCATCAGCTCGACGGTTTTTGCCGGCGTCAGTTCCACCGGCTTTCCCCGCAAAAAACCCGCAAATGCGAACTCGTCGAGCATCGGCGGAAGCGGGGCGGTCGCTGCATACGTGAGCGCCGGATCGGTCCCGATTGCGACGGCGACCGGAACCGATCGGCCCCACGCGTCGGCATGCGCGCGCCCGTGTTTGTGTCGCTGCCAGTGCATCCCGGTCTGCGTCGCGTTATAGACCTGCATCCGGTACATTCCGACGTTCGAGCGCCCGCTGCGCGGATCTTTGGTAATGACCAGCGGCAGCGTGATGAACGGTCCGGCATCCAACGGCCACGTCGTCAAGACCGGCAACTTCGTGAGATCGGGCTGCTCGATCACGACTTCATGAACGCTGCCGTCGCGAACGATTTTTGGAATTGCATTGGCCAGCGGTGCGAAGTGCAGCGCGCCCGTCAGTTTTTCTAACGCGGAACCCGACGGCGGTTTGAAGTCGAGAAGGGCTCGAATGCGGCCCGCCACTTCGTCCAGGCTCTGCGCCCCTAAAGCCATCGCCATCCGCCGATGCGTGCCGAATTGGTTGGTGAGCACGGGGAACTCCGAGCCCGCGACGTCGGAAAAGAGCAGGGCCGGCCCGCCGGCCTTGACGACCCGGTTCGTGATTTCGCTTACTTCTAGCCGGGGGTCGACGCTGGCCGAGATGACGTGAAGCTCGCCGGCCTTGCGCAACGCGTCGACGAACGCTCGAAGCGATCGGAATGGCATAGCGTCGTGCTTATGCGCACGGTGGGCGGTATCCGCCTTACGTAACAGGCTCCCTAGGAGCCTGTAGGGCTATGGCTCATTTCCGTCTTCGTCCCGTCTTTTGTCCGAATACTTCGTTGCTCTTCGGTCACGAAGCTACGGCTTCGCTCCCTCATCGCGCCTCGTCTTCGAACAAAATCCGGGACGAATCCGAAAATGGCCATAACCCTACAGGCTCCTAGGACTCGCGCGCGGGAAAGGCTGCGACAAACCGCGCCCCGCCGTCGGAAGATCGATCGATCTCGACCGCGCCGCCGTGGGCGGATGCGATCCAGCGCACGATCGGGAGGCCGAGTCCCGTGCCCGAGCCGTCATTCGAACGGCGATAAAAGCGTTCGAAGACCCGCTCGCGCTCGCTTGGGGGGATGCCGTCGCCATCGTCTTCGACGACGATTTCGCAGAGGCGGCCCGCGCGGCGAGAGCTGATGCGCACGCCCCGACGGGCGTGACGAATGGCGTTGTCGAGCAAGTTCACCGAGAGTTCGCGCAAACGCCGTTCGTCGCCGTCGACGATCGCGCTACCCGGCGCGACGTCGAGCCGCACGTTGCGCGCGTCCGCGAGCGGCTGCGTATCGCGCGAGGCGAGAGTGACGATCGCCGCTAAGTCGACCGGCTCGCATTGCAACGCGCGTCGCGCCGGATCGCGGGCCAGCGTCAGCAGGTCGGTCACGACGGCCGAGGCTTCGAGCGCGCTGCGCGCGATCGCTTCGAACGAGGCGCGACTCTGCTCCGTCGCGCCCGCACGCGCGGCCTGCGCGACGGCTGCAATGGCCGTCAACGGAGAGCGCAACTCGTGCGCGGCATCGGCCGAGAAGCGCCGCTCTCGTTGGCGCGCCGCTGCCAGCGGCGCGATCGCGGTGCGGGCTAAGAAGTACGATGCGATTGCGACGACGATGACGAGCGGTGCGTCGATTTCGGCGATCGTGACGGCGACCCGATGCATCGCCGTCCTCAACGCACCGGCTCCTTCGGGCGTGCTCAGTGCAGGTGCGAGCAACGATGCGTATTCGCGCGCCACAAACTCATAGGCGCCGATACTAAGTGCGGCCAGGACGCAGACGAAAACGCAGAGGTAGAGGGCAGCCGTGCGAGCGATCAAGCTTTTATGCGGTAACCGATTCCCCATACCGTTTCGATGATACCACTCGCACCGAGTTTTCCCAGCTTGCGCCGTAGTTGGCTGACGTAGACGTCGACGATGTTGCTCGAGCCATCGAAGTCGTAATCCCAGATACGCTCGACGATGTGCGCGCGGGAGAGCGCCATGCCGGCGTTGCGGGCTAGGAACTCCAAGAGCCGAAACTCCGTCGCCCCCAATGCCACTGGTTTGCCCTCGTAGGTCACGCTCCGAGCGGGGAGATCCACGCGCAGCCCTCCGACTTCGAGCACTCCGAGCAGCGGGCGGTCGGCGCGGCGAAGGATCGCGCCGACGCGAGCGATGAGCTCTTCTTCAACGAACGGCTTAACCAAATAGTCGTCGGCGCCGCACTCGAGTCCGGCCACGCGATCCTCGACTGCATCGCGCGCGGTGAGCATCAGAATCGGCGTCTGAACTCCGGCCGCTCGAGCATTTCGCGCCAACGTGAAGCCGTCGATGCCGGGCAGTCCTACGTCGACGACCGCAACGTCGTAGCTGCGGCTCACCAAGTGATCGAGGCCTGTTTCACCGTCGGAGACGACGTTGGCCGCATATCGTCGCGCTTCCAGCATCCGCACGATGGAATCGCCGACGGCGGCATTGTCTTCAACCACGAGCACTCGCATCGTCTGTCTCTCCTAGTTTTTCAACGGCGGTGGAATCGCGATCGTGAACGCGCCGCTGAGGTACGGGTGCTGGCCCGGCGACTGAACCTCTTGCATCAGAACGCGGCACGGAGCGATCTGCACCGCCGCGTAGTAGACGAAATCGCGAGTGATGTAGGGATTGGCATACGCATCGTAACGGAGGCCGAAATACGCGTGCGGGATCGGATAGTATTTCAACCGCACGTAGCCTCCTCTGGAAGACTGATTGGTCAGAAGCCCGTCGGAATCGTGGTCGTCACCGTACCATTGCTCGGCCTGAAGATCGAGATTGTCGTAGGTGGCGTGCGCGAGCAGGCCGTAGCGTTCGTAGAGGTCGGCGAAGGGTAGCCGCCCCGTCGGCAAAACGCCGAGCGTTCCGCCCATGGCGGTTCCTCCGATGTCGAACTCACCGTAGTGCCCTTGCACGAGCGTGTCTTTGAGCCACGCGCTCAGCTCCGGTGTGCGAAACCACGTCGTCTCGCCCGTCGGTACGGGTTTCCCGCCGTACGCCGCGCCCTGATAAGCCCCGAACGCCGCCACGCCGTCCACCGTCAGGTGCCCGAAGGTCCGTTCGATTTGCAGGCCCCAGCGGTTCGAGGAGAGCGGCACGTTATTCAGGCCCACGTGTGCGCCGTAATATCCGTATTGCTGCAGATCGTCGAGGCGTTCACCCGGCGATTGCGCGAGCGGAAGCTCGATCAACCCGCCGCGAACGAGGGTCTGCGTGTGTGCATCGTAGCCGGCCGCAAAGAGCAAGAATACTCCACCCGGCCCCCCGCCCGCTCCTAAGCCGTAGTGGAGATACGCGGTGATCGGTCCGACGTTCGCGCTGCCCAAAATGATGCCGCCGGGTGTAAACTCCCGCGACCCGGCTGCCGGCTCTTTGTCGTATTCCAACTGGTAGCGCAACGCGAAGATCGTCGTTCCGTGCTCGGGCAACGGCAGCCGGTAACCGTGCGAGCGAAAATAACGCCCGAACGCATTAAGTTCGGGTAGCACGCTGTGGCACTGGCCGCACTTGAAGTGGTAGCGTTGCGCGAAGATCGGAATCGCGCGGGCCGGCGCGCAGGCCAGCGCGAGGAAGAGCACCGCAAGCCCTGCGGCGGCAGCCTTACTGCGCAATGATCGCCCCCCGCATCGGCGCGCCGTAATGGAAGAAGCACCCGAACAGATACGTTCCCGCCCGGTCGGCCGTAATCGTCTGCGACGATGTGCCCGCCTGCAGAGCGCCGCTGCTGAACCCGCCCGAGAGCGTACTGCCGAACTGCGTCGTCGCTTTTTGCGTGAGCGGGGAGCCGGCGGGGAACTGCGTGAATTGGCTCCCGAGATACGACCCCGTGTGCGCGAAACTATCGGTGTTCGTGAAGTGAAACTGCGAGCCGACGGGCACGGTAACGATCGCCGGCGTAAATCCGCCGCTTAAACCATACGGTGTCTGCACGGGCTGACTCAGCGTCAGGTTGATGTCGATCGTTACTCCGCCGGCGCCGCCCGAGGAGGTTGGAATGCCTCCCGCGGTGCACGCGGCGAGCAGCATCAAGGGGAGCGTCGTCCAGGTTTGTCGCGTCATGCGTGCGTTCTCCAACGTCCGGTACGAAGTCCGTCGAGGATGTCGTCCCGCGTTGCGGTATTGGCCAAAAGCGTTTGCGCGAGATTGCCGTTGGGGTCGATGGCGTAGATGAAGGTCGTGTGACGATCGTTGGAACCGGGCTTTCCTTCAATCGAGATGACGCCGAACGCGCGCATCACGGCGTGCACGTCCGAGCGCGAACCGCCCGCTACCAGCCAGTGGCGTGGGTCCGCATCGAATCGTTGCGCCAGCTCGCGCATCGTTTGCGGGGAATCGTGCTCCGGATCCAAAGTAATCGTCAGCAGCCTCGCCGCAAGACGATCGTGCTCGATGCGCTGCGCGGCCTGCGCGAACTGGGCGTTGATTAAAGGGCAGGCGTCGGTGCAGTGTGCCGAGACGAACGTCACGATCAATGGTTCTCCGCGCAGCGACGAAAGCGTGAAGCGATGTCCGCGCTGGTCGATCAGATGCGGTTCGCGTTGCGTTAGGGCGGGTCGCGCCTTCCTCACCGGCGGCGCGTATCCGCCGGGACCTGGAGATGCCGTCGGCCCGGGCGTTGCGCCGGCTACAACCTGGATGACGTCGCGCATGCTGAACTCAATGTAGTGGTACGCGCAGCCGAGGAGATAGATGCCCGGATTGCTCAACTTGACTTTGACGCTGCTGCCGGGATTGAGCGAGCCGGTCGCATAGTCCGCGCCCATGACCCCGTTTCCACTTGGGGAGAACGAAAGACTGGGGTTTTGCGGCCAGTTCGGCGGCGGCGTGCCGCCTACTCCGATTACGTTGAGCGTATGCGGAGTCGTTGACGACAGATTCGTAATCGTCACGGTTGCACCGGGCGGAAACGCCATGATTTGCGATGTCTGCTCTTGCGTGTATCCGCTGACGGTTCCCCAGACCGGATCGTTTTCAACGCCGATCTTCCCGGTCGGGATGGCGACCCCGATTCCGCCCGAAGGGAGCGGTGAAGGCGTCCCGCCTCCACCGCTATTAATGCTGCCCAGCCCTCCGCCGTTCGTACACGCCGCGGCCGCGCCGAGCGCAACGATCGCGAGAGCGATCGCGAGTTTTGCCGACTTCACTGCGCTGGCGGCGTGCCTTCGGGTCCCGGCGTTGCGTTCTTATTGATGACCAACACCGTGTGCATGCCTTCACCATAATGGAAGGCGCAGCCAATCAAGTAAATGCCGGCTTTCGCCAACATGATGGTTACGGATTTGCCTGGTGAAATGGGGCCGCTGGCGTAGCCTTTGCCAAATTTGCCGCCTGAGGCCGTGACCGGGAGGTTGGGATTGTTCGGGAAGTTTGCCGGCGGCTTTTTAATTTTCTTAACGTAGTCGAGCGTGTGCGTGATGTCCGCCGAAAGATTCATCAGCGTAAGCTTGGTACCGGGCGGAAAGCCGAGAGCTTGGGCATACTTCGACTGCGTGAATCCGCCCAGCGTTGCCTTCCAATAGGTGTCGTCGACCGTTCCGACGCCTTCGGTCGGCAGTTCTTCGCCGATGGTATCCTTCGGCAGCGTTGCGGTGATCGACACGCTTTTACTAAAGGATGGAAGCGCGAAAGAGTTTCCGCCGGCCTGGTTCGCGTCGCGTCCGGCGCAGGCGGCGAGTCCGGCGGCGACAGCCGCCAATGAGAGAGCGGCGATTCGTTTTGACATGGAACCTCCAAAAAGCTTGCTTTGTGCCGTTATCCTAACGGGGCCGGATGAAGAAAGTCTAAAGGCTGTCGCTCTACGGAGCCGGGATCGAATCGCGAGCCGCCGCAGCAATATTTTGCAGGGCGGGGTCGCCCGCGGCGTCGACCGTCGCTTGCTGGAACTCGTTTCTTGCCGCGCCGTGCTCTCCTTCCCGCAGAAGAACGACGCCAAGCGCGAATCGCGCGCGCGCATAGGCCGGCGCCAGCGTTAGCGCCGTACGCAACTCGCGTTCCGCGGACTCGTAGTGGCCCAAACGTTCTTCGGCCAACGCGAGATCGTAATGCGCGACGGCATAGGACGCGTTGTTGTGGAGCAGCTTTCCGAAATCTTCGCGAGCGGTGGCGGCATCGCCGGTCCGAAGCGCCACGATGCCGCGCGAGTAGAGCGCGCGCGCCGAGTCCGGATCCAACATTATGTAGCGATCGGCGATCTGGCGCGCTTCAGCAAGATCGCCCCGAGAAAGATCGACGGAGACGAGATTCGCCATCGCCGCTAAGAAGGCGGGATCGAGCGCGATGGCGGCGCGCAGCTCCCCGGCGGCGTCGTCATATCGGCCAAGATTCGCGTAGGCGATGGCAAGATCGTAGCGCGCGGTCGAACCTTTTGGTTCGGGGGGATTTAGGACGACGATGCGTTTGAATTCGGCAACGGCGGTGGTCCAGTCGCCGCGCGCTTCGGCATCGATTCCAAGCTTAAAGCGCTCCTCGACCTCGCGTTGCGCGGCCAAAGCGCGCAGCGCAGGCATGGAGGTCGTTCTCGGAAGCGGCCGTTGCGGCGAATAGCTCTGTGCCGCTGCGCCAGCCGCCATGAGTCCCCAGATGATGGCGACGGCCAGCGGCAGACGCATCGGTCAAGGACCAAAGGGGCCGCGAGGCAACTCAGCGTCGTGCCACCCGGCGGATGCCGCCGACCGCTCCGGCTTGCATTCCCAGCCGACGCGCCCTGCCGAGGTAATCGGCCCCAACAGCGAGGGGGCTGCCGAAGGCGCCAGGGCCCCGGTGAGCGCATCCTCTAGTGAGGCGGCGCCGGCCACGGTGAAGCGCCCGCAAATCATTAGAAGGGCGAGCAGCGCTGCGACGAGGACTGGGCGGACGAGGGTTCTTGACACTTACTCTTATCATAGCCGAAAGTCTAAAGAATCCGTGAATCGCCGGCTGATGTGCGCGACGGCGCTGCTCTTGACTACGTTCGTCGCGGCGCCGGCGCGAGCTCAGACGCCGCTGGTCGTCGGCGCCGTGAGGGATCAGCGCGGGGTTGCCGTAGCCGGAGCCGCGGTCCTCGGGCACCGGGGGAACCAAGCGCCTCTTCGCACGACGACGGATGCGTCAGGTACCTTCGCGCTGGCTGCCTCGGGGGTCGATTCGGTCCTGGTCACCTGCCGCTACTGCGGTCCGGCGGTCGCCTCCGTACGTCCGGGAGAGCCGGTCGTCGTGATCGTCGAGCGTTACGAAGCGCTGGCCGCGGATTCGCCCTCCTCGGCGGATCTCGAGAGCCTGCCGTACGCGCACGTCGAATCGGCATTAGCGCTCCGCCCCTTTACCCTGCTCCAGCAGAGTGTCGACGCGTACCCAGGCTCCCGGTTGAGCGATCGTGGGCTGTCGCCGACCGGCTCGCTGCTGGTCGACGACGGGGCCGCCAACTACGATATCGTCGACGGGACCTCGCCTTACGAGCTCGTGCCGGCGCAGTACGAACGAACGACAGCCATGAGCGACGCGAGCAACGCCTATCTCTACGGCGATCAGGCCGGCGGCGGCATCGTGAATGCAAATCCCTTTGGAAGCGATTCGAACTGGCAGGTAGGGACGCTTGGAAGCGATGCAATCGCGCGCGCGCAGATCGGCACGGATAATCTCGCGGCCGTTCTTGGATCGTTTTCCAACGATGAGGAGTCGCGCCAACGCGCAGATCTTTCGGCGAGCTTCTCTCCGGGCGCCGGCCAATCGCTCGCCTTTGCAGCCGGCAGCGAGCAAGGGCGTACGTTTGCACTGGGGAGGTCGCAGTATGCCGGCAGCTTTTCCTTTGCCGACGCGACGTTCGCCGATCCGCAACTCGCGAACTTGTACGTTTCGGCCGTTCTCGATCGCGGCAACTACGCGCTCGGCACCGGCGAAGATGCCTCGATCGCGGCCTGGTCGGACTCAGGCCTGAACCTCGGCGTTCGCTCTAGCGGGGCGGTATCGGCGTTTGCGGACCTCGGCATTCGCTCCTCGAGCGGGCTCTACTACCAGCAGTACCAGCCAGAGGAGTACTACCCCCTGACCGTCGGCGCGAACCTGACGCAGACGCGAGCCGACGCCGGAGTGAATGCCAGCGGCCAAGCTTACGACGTCACCGCGGGCGTCGGAACCTTCTGGATCGATTACGCCGGCGGCGCGAGCGGAGTTTCGCAGCCTGCAAAGGCCGTGCTAGCGCTCCCTTCGATTCAGGCGCAGCTCTTTCCAAATCAAAGATGGAGCGTCGATCTCCAGGACAGCGGTTCTTTTACGCTCCCGACCTTTGTCGACGAATACGCGTACTCCGAAAATGTAAACGCGGTGGAGTACGAGCGCAACGCCCTTCTCGCCGAGGCGCTTACGTATACCGACCAGGCGCGCTTGCGAGTCTCGCTCGAGCAGGCGACGCAGCGCGTGGCCGGCGCATCGTCCGGCACCATCACCTCTTTGGGCCTTTCCGCGATCTGGCAGGTCGCGCCGGCGATCGCGCTTCGCGCCTGGACGATGCACGTGACCGACACGGTCCCGGCCTATGGAGAGACGACGGCTTACGATGGGAACATGGCGCCCACCGTCAACGCGTTTTGGCTAACCTATGATGCCAACCGCGGGATCAGGCTCGATGCAATTTACCGGCGAGATTTGCTCGACGGCGCGCCGTTCTATCACGTGGATGGCGATCTCTCGGGACCCATTGGAAGTGGGCTTCGCTGGTATTCCGGCGTTGAGGACCGCCTGCGACGAACCTTTCTCGACGTAGGCCTACGCTTCGGCGGTCAGTGACGCTGCCAACTCTTTGATTAGCCGCGGACCGTGAGTTCTGCCAGGACGCGTGGTTGATCATTATAGTTTGAGGCCGTCAAACTATAATCCACGGCCACTGATTATAGGGAACCAGCCCCAAACNNATTGGTTGCGTTACTCTTCGTCGTGGCGTCCGTGGGGCCGCCGGCGCCGCCGCATTGGTGGAGCGCCCGGTGCGTCGGCGTCCGGAGGCGGGCCTGCCGGCGCGGCGACCGGGGTGGGAGCCTCGCGCGGGGTGGGAGCATCGCGCGGAGCGCGAGGCGCGCGCGGCGTAAACTCGCCGTTGCCCGAACCGCCTCCGAGAAGCGCCTTTCGCGACAGATTGACGCGGCCTTGGCCGTCGATTTCCATGACCTTGACCATGACCTCGTCGCCGAGCTTGACGACGTCTTCGACTTTATCAACGCGATTCAGGGCGAGCTGACTGATGTGCACGAGCCCATCCTTACCGGGCAGGATCTGCACGAACGCGCCGATCGGGATGATGCGCACGACCGTGCCGAGATAGGTTTCGCCGACGGTGATCTCTTTGGTGAGATTTTCGACGATCTGCCTGGCCTTGTCGCCGGAAGCGCCGTCGAGCGAGGTGATGAAGACGCTGCCGTCGTCTTCGATATCGATCTTCTCGACGCCGGTGTCGGCGATGATCTTGTTGATGATCTTGCCGCCGGGTCCAATGACGTCTTTGATCTTGGCGGGGTCGATCTTTATCACGATCATGCGCGGCGCGTACGGCGAGAGTTCCTCGCGTGGCCCGGCGATCGTTTCGGCGAGTTTGTCGATGATGAAGTGGCGCGACTTTCGCGCCTGCTCCATCGCTTCGCGCATGATCGCAATCGTGATGCCCTGCACTTTGATGTCCATTTGAATCGCGGTGATGCCCTTCTTGGTCCCCGCGACTTTGAAGTCCATCTCTCCGAGGGCATCTTCGAGGCCCTGGATATCCGTGAGCACGGCGTACTTGTCGCCTTTGAGGATCAAGCCCATCGCAACCCCCGCGACGTGATCGCGAATCGGCACCCCGGCATCCATCAGCGCGAGCGTCGAGCCGCAGACCGAGGCCATCGACGAGGAGCCGTTGGACTCGAGCACTTCGCTCATCAGACGCAGCGTGTACGGAAAGTCCTCCTTGGCCGGAAGAACGGCTGCAAGCGCGCGTTCCGCAAGATAGCCGTGACCGATCTCGCGACGGCCCGGGCCGCGCATCGGGCGCGTCTCGCCGACCGAGTACGGCGGAAAGTTGTAGAAGTGCATGTAGCGCTTGTTTTCCAGCGCCATGATGCCGTCGAGACGCTGCGCGTCGCTGGTCGAACCCAGCGTTGCCGCCGTGAAGACCTGCGTTTGGCCGCGGGTGAAGATGCCCGAGCCGTGGACGCGCGGCACGTAATGAACTTTGCACCAGATGGGACGGATCTCGTCGGGCTTGCGTCCGTCGGGACGAATGTGCTCGTCAACGACCATGGTGCGAAGCTCCTCTTCTTCCATCGTCTTGACGATCTTGGCAAACTCTTTGCCGGTCGCAGGAAGCTCGAGCAGGGCTTTAATAGCGTCGTCTTTCTTGCCGCAACGCTCCAGCGCTTCGTTAACCGTAATCGCTGCGAAGGCCGCTTCACGCTTCTGCTTGTCGACGACGCGCATCGCGGCGGCAACGTCTTTGGCAAACGCCTTGCGCACCCACTTGTCGAGCGCCGGATCGAGCTTTGCGACCGGAAACTCGCGCTTGGGTTTGCCGGCTTTTTTCGCGAGCTGGTCGATCGCCTTGACGATCTTACGAATCTCGGCGTGCGCGAACTCGACGGCGCCCAGGAAGTCTTCCTCGACGATCTCCTTGCCCTCGCCCTCGACCATCATGACGGCATCGGCCGTCCCGGCGATTACGATGTCCATGCCGCCGGTTGCGTACTGCGGAAGCGTTGGATTGCAGATGTAGTTGCCGTCCTCGTCGCGTCCGACGCGCACCGCCGCAACGGTCTTATCGAAGGGAATATCGCTGAGCGCGAGCGCCGCGCCCGCGGCGCAGACGCCGAGCACGTCGGCATCGAGCTCGGGATCGACCGAGAGCACGGTGGCGACGATCTGGATATCGTTTCGGAAACCATCGGGGAAGAGCGGACGGATCGGGCGATCGATCTGTCGCGAGCTGATCACCGCATGCTCTGAGGGGCGTCCTTCGCGCTTGATGAAACCGCCTGGAATCTTTCCGGCAGCGTACATTTTCTCTTCGAAGTCGCAGGTGAGGGGGAAGAAATCGATCCCTTCGCGGGGTTTTTCGGAGGCGGTTACGGCGCAGAGCACGACGTCTTGGTCACCATAACGAACCAGCGCGGAGCCGTTTGCTTGCTTCGCAAGTTCGCCGGTTTCGATGACCATCGTGCGCCCGCCGACCGTCAAAGTAACGGATTCGGGCACAGTCTCTCCTAATTTTCTATCTTAATCGTTTTGTTTAACCGCGTTGCATTCGGTTTTCGCCAAGGAACGCCCTGCCCGGCGAGGCCATACGGTCCGTAGGGTCCGGCACGCTGCGGCTGGTATAACGGCTCCCATGCATAGCCTTACCGCCGAGAACTTGACCGAGTTGAAGCTCAAGGCCAACGACGTCCGCCAGGGCATCATTCGCTCGCTGCTGGCGGCCGGTTCGGGGCATTCGGCCGGTCCGCTGGACATGTCGGACGTCTTTACGGCGCTCTACGGGCATNNGCGCCGGTCCGTTACTCGGCGATGGCTAACTTCGGGTATTTTCCGGTCGAGGAACTACTGACGCTGCGAAAGTTCGGCTCGCGCCTGCAAGGGCACCCGGAACGCGTAACGCTTCCGTCGGTCGAGACGACCTCCGGTCCGCTGGGTGAAGGCCTCGCGCAAGGCGTCGGAATGGCGCTTGGAGCGAAGATGGACGGTAAGGACTTTCACGTCTGGGTCGTTACATCGGATGCGGAGCACCAGTGCGGTTTGCATTGGGAAGCGGTGCTGACCGGCGCGAAGTTCAAGCTGGACAACCTGACCGCCATCGTCGATCGCAACTTCATTCAAATCGACGGCAGCACGGAGGACGTTATGCCGCTCGAGCCGTTT
The DNA here is from genome assembly GCA_003167155.1 of Candidatus Cybelea tumulisoli. GTDB lineage: Bacteria > Vulcanimicrobiota > Vulcanimicrobiia > Vulcanimicrobiales > Vulcanimicrobiaceae > Cybelea > Cybelea tumulisoli. Next base: position 25,504 of record PMTY01000124.1, on the reverse strand, counting down.
GCGCAAAAATATCGCGCGTTCAACTGGGAAGTCTTCGAGTGCGACGGCAACGACATTGCGGAGTTCATAGCCACGGCGGAACGCGCGCGGAGTTACAAAGGTAAACCGCAGGTAATCATTGCCAACACGATTCCGGGCAAGGGCGTATCTTACATGGAGGGCGACTATCTCTGGCACGGCAAGCCACCCAACGCGGCGCAGGCCGACGAAGCCTTGCGCGAGTTAGCGGCCGATCGCGAACGGATTCTCACATGCACTTAGCCGACTATCGCGCCGCCGATCTCAAGCTGGTACCGACGCGCAACGGCTTCGGCGAGGGCTTGATCGAGGCCGGGTCGCGCAGCCGCAACGTGCTCGGCATCTGTGCCGATCTCGCCGAATCGACGCGATTTGAAGGCTTTAAGAAGGCGTTTCCGGAGCAGTACATCGAGATCGGCGTCTCCGAGCAGATGCTCGTCGCGATGGCGGGCGGACTCGCGGCGGTAGGAAAGACTCCTTGGATCGCGAGCTACGCGATGTTTAATCCCGGGCGCTCGTGGGAGCAAGTGCGCACGATCATGGCGCTCAACGAAACCAACGTCAAGATCGCCGGCGCGCATGCCGGCGTCTCCGTCGGTCCCGACGGCGCGACGCATCAAGCGATCGAAGATATCGCCATCATGCGCGTCATCCCGCACATGACGGTCGTCGTGCCGTGCGATTCCGTTCAAACGAAGAAAGCGGCGATCGCGCTCTCCGAGATGTGGGGGCCGGTCTATTTGCGCTTTGGCCGCGAGAAATCGGCCGTGATCACAACCGAGGAAACGCCGTTCGAAATCGGCAAGGCGCAAACGCTGCGCGAGGGCGGCGACGTCGCGATCGTTGCCTGCGGAATTCTGGTGTACAATTCGCTGATTGCCGCCGATCGGCTCTCCGCGCAACACGGCATCGAATGCCGCGTCGTCAACAACCACACGGTAAAGCCGATGGACGAGGCCGCAATCATCGACGCGGCGCGCAGCTGCGGCGCGATCGTCACGGTCGAAGAGCACCAGCGGCAGGCCGGCATGGGCTCGCGTGTTGCCGAGATTTTGGCGCAGCACCATCCGGTGCCGATCGAGTTCATCGGCGTCGACGATCG
>PMTY01000124.1:0-24346 GCA_003167155.1 Candidatus Cybelea tumulisoli | reverse complement strand
AGATAGTTCAACAAGCGGCGACGTTGCCCGACCTGTAAGAGCAGGCCGCGCCGGCTGTGATGATCCTTCTTGTGAATCTTGAGATGCTCGGTGAGCGAGTTGATCGAGGCGGTCAGGACTGCGATCTGCACCTCGGCCGATCCGGTGTCGTTGGACCCGCGGCCGTACTTGGCGGCAATCTCCGCCTTGCGTTCTTTGGTGAGCGGCACGAATGAAACTCCTTTGACAGGATAGTCTCGCTCGGGTACAGAGTGCTTACCGTCCCGGCGACCGGCTTAGGATAGCAAAGGCTCGCGGTCAGCGCAAGGTGAGAGGCAGCCGGCGGAAAAGCGGCCATGCCTATGGACTTAAAACTACAGGGACGCGCCGCCCTTGTCTTGGGCGCCAGCTCGGGGCTTGGGGAGGCGGTCGCGCTCCTTCTAGCGCGCGAGGGGGTACGGCTCGGTTTGGCGGCACGCCGCACCGACCAGCTCGAGGCCGTCGCGGCCAAGGCCAAGGAGCTAGGTGCTCCCGAGGCCCGCGGATTTGCGCTCGACCTGCGCGATGCCGGCTCGATCTCCGCAATGCATGCGGCCTTCCGCGAGGCCTTCGGCGATGCCGACATCGCGATTCTCAACGGAGGAGGCCCCAAGGCGGGACGATTGACCGAGCTTACCTTGGCCGATTGGGATGCCGCCTACGCCCTGCTTCTGCGCGGAATGTTGCACCTGCTCGACGCGATCGTGCCGCCGATGCGCGCGCGCCGCTGGGGCCGCATCGTCGCGCTGACCTCCACTTCCGTGAAGCAACCGATTGATTCGCTTGCACTCTCCAACGTCTTTCGCACCGCGCTGGTCTCGGCATTGCGGACGCTCGCCGTCGAGGTTGCGCGCGACGGCGTGACGGTGAACTCGATCGCGACCGGACGCATCGAAACGGCGCGCCTTCGGGCCATTTACGGCAATGACGACGCGGGGTTGCTCGCGGCGGCGAGCGAGGTGCCGATGGGCCGCATCGCGTCGGCCGAGGAGTTCGCGCCGATGGCCGTCTTCCTGTGCGGCGCCCCGGCGAGCTACGTGACCGGTCAAACGATCTCGGTCGACGGCGGCCTTACCCGCGGTCTCTTCGGGTAACGATGACCGAAGGTGGGCTTCCGGGCGGCGCGAATCAACGGGCCGATATGCAAGGAGTGGATGGAAAGCGCGTTGCCGCACTGATCGGCGACGGGTTTGAAGAGATCGAGCTGATGGATCCCCGGCGTGCGCTCGAGGAGGCAGGCGCCATCGTAACGATCGTCGGCATCGACGAGCGCGCTCGCCAGCGCATTCGCGGGAAGCGGGGACTCGACGACGGTGCGAGCCTCAAAGCCGAAGAGCTGATCGGTGATTGTACCGGCGAAGACTTCGATGCGCTGCTCCTCCCGGGAGGGACGTCGCCGGATCGCATCCGCATGGACCGCGAAGTGCAGCGCTTCGTGCGCGAGTTCGACACGCTCAAGAAACCGGTCTTCTCGATCGGCCACGGGGCACAAGTGCTCATTTCGGCGCAGCTGGTTCGTGGCCGGCAGGTCACCGGCGTGCACTCGATCGCCGACGACATCCGCAACGCCGGCGGGCTCTACCGCGATCAGCCGACCGTCACGGATTCGAACTGGGTCTCGACGCGCGGCGCCGAGGATCTGCCGCAGTTCAATCGGGCAATGCTCGAAAAGCTCGCTACGGCTGTTCCCGCACAACCTGTAGTGTAGGTTCTCTAAATCGGGTCGAATCTTGCGAGCGTTTCGCCGTATTGGCGGAGTGCGAGGAAGGCGACGATAACGCAAAACGCTAGTTCTGCTGGGTAGTTATGCGCGATGACGGCGAGGGCGTAGGCTCCGGCGCTGGTTGCGAATGCGAGCAGCACGTACAGCGCTCGGGTTGCGCCGCGGCGAGTCGTTGCGGAGAGGGCGGTTAGGGCGCAGGCGATGACTGCGGGCGGCACGACGAGCAGGGTGGCTGGGGCGTCGGGTGCGTTGCGTGCGAACTGGGTGGCTGCGAAGAGTAGCGTCGCTAGCGTGGCGGCGATGCATGGGACTAGCGCTTTTGCGCGCGCTAGTTCGCGGCCGAAGAGCGGTGCGCTCTGTTCGCAGCGGTCGAGATGCCGGTGGCGGCCGGGAGTTTGATCCAGCGCGATTACGATTCCCAAAAGCGAGCAGAGGAAGAGCGGCGCGGTCACGCCGGCGGGCGCAGCGAGCGCGACGAGCACCGCACAACCGCACGAATACGCGACCAGACGGCGCGAAACGTAGAGCCGCGCCTGCAGCATGCCGGCAAATGCGCGCGCAGTCACGTAAAGGCCGCGGCGTTGGAAGGATGGGCGTGCGTCGAAAGCAGCGCGCGCCCTTCGACGGCACGCAAAATCTGGGCTGCGTAGGCGGGTTGCGGCCGATCGAGCACGATAAGCTGCGGCGTCGCGATCAAAGCGCCGATCAAGGGATAGGAAAAAGCTTCGTGCATTCCTTCGAGGCGTTCGCAGAGGAGCCGCGCGCAGGCCTGAGCTGCCGTCGCCTCGACATTCCACAGCGCGGCTCGATAGGCGATGTAGCGGGGAAAGTCTCCCTCGTCGAGCTGGAGCGGCTCGTGCGGCACGAAGCCGGCGATCCGCTTGCAGTGGACCGATTGCAGCCGCGGATCGTAGTCGCCGATGAAGACGCTTCCGGTCGTTGCCTTTGCGATGCCGGCGGCCATCAGTGCGACGATCGTCGCCTCTTGCGACGATGCGAAGGTCAAAGCGACCCGCCCGCCCGGCTCCAGATCGAGCGTCAGCGGCCCGGCGCGTGCCGTGGTATTGGCAAAGGAGGCATCCCTCATGCGCAAGAGCGGCATCGCGGCAAGAGCATTCCACGCATTGCGCCAACTCCACTACTCCGTCGTGCTTTCCAACACTGCCGTCGCGCAAAAGCTTCTCGAAATTCGCACGCTCATGGAGCTGGCGGGAGAATCCTTCTATAAGTACAGCGCGTACGAAAAGGCGGCCGCTTCGGTCGAGAACGCTCCGCCGCTGGCCAATTTGGTGGCCGCGGGCGAACATTTCAAGCTGCCCGGCGTCGGAAAAACGATCGGGGGCGTGATCGAGCAGTTGGTCGCAACCGGAACGGCCGACCAATTAGAAGAGCTCTTTGCTCGCTTTCCCCCGACGCTGCTCGAGGTGCTCGGCGTCAGCGGGATCGGTACAAAGACGGCCGGCATGCTCTTTTTAGATTACGGAATTGCGTCGCTGGCCGACCTCGAGACGGCGATCGCAGCGGGAACGCTGCTAGGCGTGCCGCGCCTGGGAAGTAAGACGATCGAGAACTGGAAGCGCGGCATCCTAGCCTATCGCGGTCGCCAGCGGCGCACGCCGCTTCCGCAGGCGCTCGCCATCGCCAATGTTGCCGTCGCCTACCTGCAAGAAGGACCGCCGCTGGAACGTCTCTCCTTCGCGGGAAGTCTGCGCCGCTGCGAAGTTACAGTCGGCGATATCGACATCGTCTGCACGTCGCATCACGCCGGCGACGTCGTGGCGCATTTCGCCCGCTGGCCGCGCGCCGAAGCGGTTCTTGCCGAGGGCCCGACCAAGGCCAGCATTTGGTTGAGCGGCGGCCTGCAAATCGATCTGCGCGTTCTGCCCGATCATCTTTATGGAAACCTCTTGCAGCATTTCACCGGCTCGCGCGAGCACAACATCAGGCTACGCGAATACGCGGTCCGCAGGAGTCTGCGCGTCAGTGAGAACGGCATCCTGAATCTCGAGACCGGCGACGTGACGGCCTGCGGCGACGAGACGTCCGTCTACGCGGCGCTGGGCATGCAGTACATTCCGCCCGAGCTGCGCAGCGGGCTCGACGAGATCGATCTCGCGCTCGACAACGCGATTCCGGTGCTGGTCAAGAGCGGCGATCTGCGAGGCGACTTCCACATGCACACGACGTACAGTGACGGCGACGATACGCTCGAAGCGATGATCGCGGCCGCCGCGGCGCGCGGGTACGAATATCACGCCATTAGCGACCATTCCGGTGGGCGCGGCCGCTTCGGCATGGATCGTGAGGCCGTGCGCGCTCAACGCCACGAGATTCGCGCTCTGAGCGAGCGCTACGGCATCCAGACGCTCTGCGGCAGCGAGGTCGACATTCTGCCCGACGGCTCGCTCGACTACGACGATGGCGTGCTCGCCGAGCTCGACATCGTGATCGGTTCGGTGCATAGCGCCGTTCGGCAGAGTCGCGACGAGATGACGGCTCGCCTCATTCGAGCCTGCGAAAACCCGTATGTGAATATCATCGGCCACCCGACGGGGCGGCGCTTTGACGGTTTTCCCGGTTACGAGTTCGATTATGATGCCGTCTTTGCAGCTGCGGCGCGCACGGGCACGGCGATGGAGATCGACGGGCAGGCGGCTCGCCTCGATCTTCCGGCGGCGCTAGCACGAAGGGCCAAAGGTTTCGGCGTGACCTTCTCGCTCGACAGCGACGCGCACCGCACGGGCGACCTTGCGGCAACGCAGTTCGCCGTCGGGCAGGCGCGCCGCGCGGGTCTGGTTGCCGCAGATGTTCTGAACGCGTGGCCGTTAGACGACGTTCGCGCGTTCGTCGCTCGAAAGCGCATGGCAGCGTGATCGAAAGCCGTCGCTTCACTACTCCCGATGGCGCGATCGCCGGTGCCCGCATCGCTCGGGCGAAAGCGCGCTCGACTTCGACTGCGCTGGTCTTCGTGCACGGCGTCGGCTCGACCGCCGCGATCTGGGATCGGCAGCTCGAAGCGTTTGGCGCCGAGCTGGCCTGCGTCGCGATCGAGCTGCGTGGCAACGGCGCCTGCAAACCGGATCCCGACCCGTCGCTGATTACGCGCGCCGGCTTCGCGCAGGACGTTCTGACGGTGCTCGACGCGCTGCGAATCGAGCACTTCACGTTGGTCGGATGCAGCCTGGGCGGCGTCGTTGCGCTCGAGTTGTATACGCGCGCGGGTGAGCGCTTCGACGCGATCGTTACCCTCGGTAGTTTTGCGCGGTATCCCGACGGTGAGCGCGTGGCCGAGGGGATTATCGCGGCGGTCCGCGAGGCCGGGAGCATGCCCGTCTTCGCGCAGCGGCGGGCCGCGCAACTCGGCTTGCCGCCGGAGCGCATGGACGAAACCATCGAACAGATGGCCTGCAAATCGGTACCGTCGTATATTGCTTCGACCAAGGCGACGTGGACGGGAGATTACACCGGGATGCTTTCGTCGATCGTCGTCCCGGCGCTGGTCGCGTACGGCGAGCGCGATCCCGTCGTACCGCTCCCGCTCTCCGAGGAGCTCGCCGCGGGAATTCCCAGCGCACAGCTAGCAGCCGTGCAAGACGCCGGCCACGTCGCCAATGCCGATAATCCGGCGGCGTTCGACGCGCTCTTGCGCGGCTTTTTGGAGCGGCTGGGCTTCATGCGATGAGCGCGTGGCGCTATCTCTGCGCGCTCGCGTTAACCATGACGCTTGGGGCGCTCCCCGAACCCCAACCGGGGGGCGTACCTTGGACCAACGCGCGGATCGCGCGCCTGCACGAAAACATCGACGCGGCACTTGAAGCACCCGCGTTACAGGGCGCCTACGTCGGACTGCTTGCCGTCGACACCGTTCGCGGTGCGGTGCTGTATTCGCGCAGCGCCGACGATGAGTTCACGCCGGGCTCGAACTTCAAACTGCTCGTCGGTTCGGCGGCGTTGCAGAATCTCGGTGCGGGTTTTCGCTTCGTAACGACGCTCTCGAGCGACGTGTTTCCGAAAGATGGCAGCGTTTCGGGCAGCCTCTATCTGCACGGCGGCGGCGACGCGCATTTGAGCGCCGCCGACCTGCGCGCGGCCGCGCTTGCCGCTTTCTCGAGCGGCATCCGGCGCGTGGACGGTGCGGTAGTCGTGGACGCATCGCACGACGACGCCCAAGGGTTCGCGCCCGGGTGGACGGTGGACGATCTGCCGTACGAATATGCCGCACTCGTAAGCGCGCTCGAGCTGGAAGATGGTGTGGTGCACGTGTACGTCTCGCCGGGCGCCGTTGTCGGGGCGCCGGTGAAACTGCGCGTCGAACCCGCGAGCGGCGCCTTCACGGTCGAGAATCATGCGGTCACCGGAGCCACGCACTCGGAAGACACGACCGATGTGGTGCGGGCACTCAACTCGCCTCAGCGGATCGAGATCGTCGGAAGCTATCCGGCCGGGGCACCCGAATCGGACGATCTCGAGCCGAGCGTGCCGGATCCCGAGATCTATGCGGGCGACGTGCTGCTGCGCGCGTTAGGCGATGCGGGAATCACCGTTGCGGGCGGAGTCCGCCACGGCGTTACGCCGCGCAGCGCTCGCGTTGTTTGGCGACTTCAATCCGCGGCGATGCCGCAGTTGCTCTCCGAGTTTTGGCTGCCGAGCGATAATCTGATGGGCGAACTCTTCCTCAAAGAACTCGGCGCCGCTCGCATGGGCGAGCCTGGCACGTTTGCAAACGGCATCGCCGTCGAGCGCGAGTATCTGCAGTCGATCGGCATCGATCCATCCACGGTATCAATTACGGATGGCTCCGGTCATTCGGCGTACGATCGGATCACGCCGCGAGATCTCGTGACGATTCTGCAGAGTGACTGGAACGGAGCTCAACGTTCGATCGTCGTGGACGCGCTGCCCGAAGCCGGCGTCCGCGGCACGCTGAAGGAGGCCTTCCGCGGAACTTTGCTCGACGGAAAGGTTTTTGCCAAGACCGGAACTCACCGGCACGCGCGTGCGCTCTCGGGTTTCCTCCAGAGCAACACTCACGGCCCGGTCACCTTTTCATTGCTCGTCAACGATTGGCTCGGGGACGATCGTCCCGATGGTTCTTCGCAACTGCGTGCCGCGCAGGCCGCGATCTTGTCGGCCTTCCTGCGCGACCCGCTGTAACTTGTTATCGCTTAGGCAGCGGGGTCGGAACAATAACTGTAGTCCTATTCGATTGGATCGCGGCCCTGTTCGCGCAGTATGAAACGGGCGCAGGGTCGGGGCTTATTTGTCCGGGGATCGCATGGAGCGTCCAGCAGTTGCCGTTGAGCGAACAGTAGCAGAAGTCGAGTGCGACGGGATGCTTGGCCATTGCTCGTAAGGGCACGGTAAAGGGCAATGAGATCTTCAGCAGCGTCCTCGATTCGCCCGGACGAAGCGTCGACGAAGCCCCTATCGAGCTCAGCGTAATCGTTGCGTTGTTGGCCGGTCCCGCTTGGATGGCGGCCTGCGCGCGTAAAAAAAGTCCTCGTAACTCCGGATCGCGCGCCAGCGCGTCGAGGTAGTCATTCCATGCGCCGACCTTCCGGCCGTCGACGGAGAGTTGAGCCGACCGGACCAATGCGGGACCGACTCCGTCGTTGGAGATTTCGATCGTTTCGCCACTCGCATTGTAGGTGGTCCCCACGCTCAGGTACGGCCAGATCGTCGCGGCGAACTCGTCGCCGATGACGCGCGTCTGATAGATCAGCGCTGCCGCGGTGATCGCGCTGATCAGCACGGCGGCGATCGCAATGAAGAAGTCTAAGCGAAAGGCTCGGTCGTTCATAAAATCCGCTCCGGTGCTGCGTAAACGTTCGCACGGTTGCCGCGCAAGAATCCTACAAGCGTTACGTTGAACTCGCGCGCCAGATCGACGGCCAGACTGCTCGGCGCGGAGACTGAAGCCACGATCGGAATCCCGGCCATGATGCTCTTTTGCAAGACTTCGTAGCTAGCGCGGCCGCTGACGAGCAGCACGCATCGTGCGAACGGCAGGCGCCCGTCGAGCAAGCCCCAGCCGACGATCTTGTCGACCGCGTTGTGGCGGCCGACATCTTCACGGACGACGAGTGTCTTGCCATGCTCGTCGAAGAGTGCGGCCGCGTGCAAGCCGCCGGTCGAGGCGAAGACGCGTTGCGCTTCTTGCATCCGCGCCGGCAGCTCGTAGAGCAGGCTCGCTGCGACGCGCACCGCATCGTCGATCGGCGTCACTCCCAAATCGCGCAGTGAATCGAGTTGCGCCCGGCCGCAGACACCGCAGGCGCTGCCGATGGTGAAGTGGCGCTCGAAACGCGCGCGGTCGGTGGCGGCTGCGCCCGCACGGCACTCCACGGTGACGATATTGTAGCGCTGCGATGGATCGACGGTCGAATCGAGGCAATAAGTCATGCCGACGATGTCGTCGCGCGATCGTACGATGGCTTCGTCGAAGAGAAAGCCCGCGGCCAGCTCGAAGTCGTTGCCGGGCGTTCGCATCGTGACCGCCAGCGTGCTCGCCGCGCCGCCGTCGCTCAGCCGAAGCTCCAGCGGCTCCTCCGTCACGACCTCGTCATGCTTGCGCGTTCGGCGCTCTCCTTCGAGTCCGACGACGTCGGCGCCGACGCTGCGCCCGGGGCGCACGTCCTTCGACCCTTCGACTCCGCTCAGGATGACAATACTCCGCTCACGCTGACACATCGTCGCCTTCCTCCGGGCGATTCTGCACGTAGCTGAAGCCGAAGCGTCCTTTGATGCAGAGGTGACCGCTGGTAACCGCGTTTTCGATCGGCGACGTAACCTTGACGATCTCATTCTCTTGGACGTGCAGCGTGAGCGTGCAGCCCACTCCGCAATACGAGCAGATCGTATCGGTTTGCTTTTGCTCCGTCTCGTTCCATTGGTTGCTGGCGCGCAGCTCGTACTCGGATGAGAACATCAGCGCGCCAGTCGGGCAGACGCCGATGCAGTTGCCGCAGTAGACGCAGGCCGAATCGGGAAGCGGAACGTCGTATTCGGTCGAGATGCGGGCATCGAAGCCGCGTCCGGCGACGGCGATCGCAAACGTGTTTTGCGCGTCGGTACCGCAGGCTTCAACGCACTTATAGCAGAGAATGCATTTCGCATAATCGCGAACGTAGAGGGCGTTGTCGATTTTGACGGGCTGGGCGACGGTCGCCGGCTTCGGGCCATAGCGTTGCGGCTGGGCGCCGTACTCGGCGCAGTACTCCTGCAGGGCCGGGGCGGTTGAAATGTCGACCGTCGATGCGAGAAACTCGAGCACCATTTTTCGGCTATGGCGCACGCGTTCCGAGTTCGTGTTGATCTTCATGCCGGCTTCGGCGCGGCGCGCACAGGCCGGAACGAGCACGCGGGCGCCTTCGAGTTCGACGACGCAGACGCGGCACGCGTTGACCGGCGTGAGCGACTGCAAGAAACAGAGCGTTGGCGTTTCGATTCCGGCTTGCGTCACCGCATCGAGAATCGTCGCGCCCGCGGCGACCGTGACTTCGATGCCGTCGATCGTCAGCGCGAGCTTTTCCGCGCTCATGCAGGCCGCTCCGCGAAGAGCCCGAGGTTGGCGCGCGCGGACTCGACGACGCTGGAGGCCGTCTGTCCCAATCCGCAGATCGATGCGTCGCGCATCACGCCGGCGATTTCGCCAAGCAGCGAAAAGTCGCGACGCGCCAGGGCTTCCTCCTGACGTACCGTGCCGATGCGGCAGGGCACGCACTGCCCACACGACTCGTCGCGGAAGAATCGCGCGATGCGCCGGACGATTGCTTCGAGATCGGCGCTCTCGTCGAACAGCATCACGACCCCGGAACCCAGCGTCGCACCCGCGGCGCGCGCGTCTTCAAACGTCAATGGCAGATCCAGCGCTTGCGGAGCGAGCAGCATTCCCGCCGCACCGCCCAGCAGAATCGCCTGCAGACGGCGGCCTTGCGCGACGCCGCCGGCGAGTTCGATCAACGCGCGCAGCGTCGTTCCGTGTGCGACTTCATAGACGCCGGGTGCAGCGATTGCGCCGGAGAGCGAGAAGAGTCGCGTGCCGGTCGATTGCGCCGTTCCGACCCGCGCGTAGGTTGCGCCGCCTTCGATCAGAATCGGCAGCAAATTCACGAGCGTCTCGACATTGTTGATCAACGTCGGCTTGCCGAAGAGACCGGCTTGCGCCGGAAAGGGCGGTTTATTGCGCGGTTCTCCGCGTTTCCCCTCGATCGAGTTGAAAAGCGCGGTCTCCTCGCCGCAGATATAGGCGCCGGCGCCGCGGCGCAACTCGATCTCGAGATTCCCGAGCAGGCCGGCCGCTCGTGCTTGCGCGATCGCGCCTTCGAGGCGCTGTGCGGCCAGCGGGTACTCGCCGCGCACGTACACGTAGGCATGCTCGCAACCGGTTGCAAAGGCCGCAATCGTCATCGCCTCGATCAGCGCAAATGGATCGTCTTCCATCAGTGCGCGATCTTTGAACGTTCCGGGCTCCGATTCATCCGCATTGCAAACCAGATAGTGCGGCCGAGCCGGCGCCGCCGCAACCGCCTGCATCTTCTGAGCCGCGGGAAAGGCGGCACCGCCGCGTCCAAGCAGTTTTGCATCCGCGATCTCGGCAATCGTCTTGTCGGGCCCCAGCTCGAACGCGCGCTGCAGCGCCGCAAAGCCGCCGTGCGCGCGGTAATCGTCCAGGCTTTCGGGATCGACGCGACCGATGCGGCTCAGTAGCCGTTGCTCCGATCCGCCGACGTGCGTCGTCGCAGGATGTGGTTCGATCGAATTGGAGCCAACCTCATCCCAGATCGCCGCTGCATCGGCCGGGGCCAATGCCGTCGCAGACGGCGACTCGCCCGCCGCAATGACGAGCGCCGCCGGCGCTCGATCGCAGAGGCCGAGGCACGGGCTGCGCTGCCACGTCACGCCACTCGTCTCGAGCTGCGCGCAGATTTCTTCCGCCCCGGCGCCGATGCACGCGATATCGTCGCAGACGTGAACGACCTTGGGATCGCGAGGCGTCGTGGAAAACAGCGCGTAAAACGTCGCAACTCCATAGATGTCCGCGGGCGCCACCGTCAGCCGTTCGCCGATATAGTTGACCGCGCCCGCGCTAATCCAACCCACTCGCTCCTGCACCGCATGCAGCGCCGGCAACAGCAAATGCCGCCGATCGCGCGCCTCAGCGCCACGCTGGTCGGACCGAGCCCCAAGCAAGGCATCAACCGCCCCACGTTCCGCTTCGCTAGACACCGCCGAGTTAAAATGCAGGTCCACTATGCCTCTATCATCATCAGCGCAGTCGAAGGACTGACCTTGGTCATCCTGAGCGAAGTCGGAGGACTAGTCTCTGTCATCCTGAGCCTGTCGAAGGATGACAGATTGCTTCCACCCGCACCGCGCAAGCTTTAAACTCGGCGGTTCCCGATTGCGGATCGGTTGCGTCGATCGTCAAGAGATTGGTTGCGACCTCATCGTTGAAATGGAACGTTGTGAAGACCAGACCAGCGCGAAGTCCGGCGTCGATATGAATCGGGACGACGACCGAGCCGCGGCGCGAGCTGACCCGCGCTCGATCCCCTTCACGCAAGCCATGGTTGCGAGCGTCTTGCGGCGAGATGTCGAGCCGCTCTCCTCGCCGCATCGGCGAACGATAGCCGCCGCTTTGCACGCCGGTGTTGAAAGAATCGAGTCGCCGGCCGGTCGTAAGGCGCAGCGGATACTCGTCGTCGAGCGCTTCGACGGGCGGATCGTGGGCGACGGCGGCAAACGGCGCCCGCTGGCCGCCTACCGGATTCTCCCAGAGGCGAGCGTGCAGAAAGCGTTCGCCGGGGTGTTGCTCGTCATAACAGGGCCAGGGAATGCCGTCGAGCTCGTCAAGGCGAGCGTAGCTCATGCCGGCGTGCCAGGGTGAAAGGGAACGGCACTCGTTCCAGACCTGTTCCGGCGTGTAGTCCGGCCAATCGTAACCCAAGCGCCGTGCCAGCTCGCACATGATGGCGATGTCGTCGCGCGCCTCTCCGGGCGGCTCCAACGCTTTGCGGCATAGCTGCACGCGCCGTTCGCTGCTGGTAACGGTTCCCTCCGACTCGCACCAGCTCGCCGATGCCGGAAAGACGACCTCCGCCAGCTCGCCGGTCTTCGTGAGGAAGATGTCCTGCACGATCAAATGCCGCAGGCCGCGCAGCAGTTCGTTCGCATGCTTCTGATCGGCCTCCGATTGCGCCGGGTTCTCGCCGATGACGTACAACGTATCGAGTTCGCTGCGCTCCATCGCGGCGAACATGTCGCTGAGATGCCAGCCGCGCTTGCGCGGCAGCGTAGCGTTCCAAGCGGCCTCAAACTTTGCGAGGGCAGCGGGATCTTCGGCATCTTGCCCGCCCGGAAACTTGTTGGGAATCGCTCCCATGTCGCCGCCGCCTTGCACGTTGTTCTGCCCTCGCAACGGATTGACGCCCGAGCCATAGCGTCCGACATGGCCGCAAAGCAGCGCGAGATTAATAAGCGCTCGGACGTTGTCGACGGCGTTATGGTGCTCGGTGATTCCCAGCGTCCAGCAAAGCTCGGCCCGCGGCGCGTTCGCATAGGCGTGCGCGAGTTCGCGAATGAGATGCGCCGGAACCAGCGTCGTCTTTTCCGCATATTCGAGCGTGTACGGCTCGACCGCGGCTCGATACTCCTCGAAGCCGTCGGTCGCGCGAGCCACGAACTCGCGGTTCTCCAATCCGGCCGCGAGGATCTCGCGGCCAACGGCATTGGCCAGGGCGATATCCGAGCCGACGTCGAGTCCGAGCCAGCCGTCGGCCCAACGAGCGCTCGACGTTTGCCGCGGATCGACGACGAAGAGCTTCGCGCCGTTGTGAATCCCGCGCAAGACGTGATGAAAGAAGATCGGATGCGTCTCGCGCGCGTTCGACCCCCATAAAACGATGGCGTCGGTATGCTCGACCTCCTCGTACGAGCTGGTACCGCCGCCTGCCCCAAAGACCGCCGTCAGACCGACGACGCTAGGGGCGTGTCAAGTTCGATTGCAGCTGTCGATGTTGTTGCTGCCGATGACGCAGCGAGCGAACTTCTGCGCGATGTAGTTCATCTCGTTGGTGGCCTTCGAGCAGCTGAACATCCCGTAGGTGCGGGTCGCCCCTCGGTCGCGTGCGTCCCGCAGCGCCGATGCGGCCCGGTCGAGCGCTTCGTCCCACGTGGCCCGCCGCAGCTCGCGGCCGTCACGCACGAGCGGGTGCGTCAATCGAACGTAGTTTGTACTCACGCCCTCTGAATTCGCGGGCGGTGGACGAGTCCCCACTGTGACGCCGCGCTGCGACCGATGGCCAAAGGAGCCGGCGGGCGCCGAGGTCAACTCCGGTGGACCGAAAGGAGCCGATTGTAATGGAGCTGTCTGAGGTCACGGTCTATGCGAAGGGCGGCTTCGCGCGCTACGGAGATGCCAAAATCGGGCTGCTGACGCACGGCCTTCAGTACGGCACCGGCTGTTTTGAGGGGATTCGAGGCTATTGGGTCCCCGAAGAGGGCGAGCTCTTTCTGGTCTTGCTGCGCGACCATTTCGAGCGGCTCGAACAGTCGGCGAAGATTCTCACGATGACCCTTCCCAAGAGCGTCGACGAAATGATCGAGATCACCGTCGAGCTTGCGCTGCGCAACGGCTATAAGACCGACATCTACGTTCGGCCGTTTATCTACAAGGCGGCCGAAGACGTCGGCGTGCGGTTACATAACGTTCCCGACGCCTTTGCCATCGTTCCGATTCCGTTCACGCACTACCTCGACCCGACCCGCGGGCTCCACGTTTGCGTGAGCTCGTGGCGGCGAATGGACGACACGATGGCTCCGCCGCGCGCGAAAATAACCGGGCTCTACGTCAACTCGGCGCTGGCCAAGAGCGAAGCCGTGCAGAACGGCTTCGACGAAGCGATTCTCCTATCGCACGACGGTCACGTCTCCGAGGGCTCGGCCGAAAACATTTTCATCGTCCGCCGCGGCGTGCTCTACACGCCCGATCCGTCGCAAAACGTTCTCGAAGGCGTCACGCGCAGGGCGATCATGGCCATCGCGCACCACGAGCTCGGGATAGAGGTCGTCGAGCGGGCGATCGATCGCGGCGAGCTTTACTGCGCGCAGGAAGTCTTTCTCACGGGGACGGCCGTTGGCATTGCCCCCGTGGCTTCGGTCGATCGCCGCATCGTTGGCGACGGCGAAACGGGACCGATTACCAAGCTGCTGAGCAGCCTCTATGCGAGAATCGTTACCGGACGGGAACCGCGCTATCTTGAGTGGCTGACGCCCACGTACGCATCGGTACAGGTCAAGGCGTAGCGCCGGTCCAGTACGTCAAATCCGGCGAGTTGCCGAAACTGGGGTTTTCTTCGCGCCAGCGCGCGAGGCGCAGCTCGTCTGAATAGGCGAGTCGAGAGATGCGGTGGATGAACTGCCTGCCGAGGTTTTGAGACTGCAGGGCCGTCGTCATGACGGCGATCACGTAGGGCGCATCGCTGGCATAAACGATTCCGGCATCGTTGAGCGTATCGAAGAACGAGCCGGTCTTGTGCGCGATCAGAATGTCCGCGGGGAGCGGTTGCGGCAGCAGCGTGTTGTACTGATCGGCCTCCAAGATGGCGATCATCTCGTTTGACGACCATTGATCCACCAGCTCACCTCTTGCCATCAGCGAGAGAAGGCGCACGAGATCGGCCGGCGAGGTCCGCAGCGTCGCGCGAATCGACCATGCGTCGGTGCGCACGTCGCCCGACAGATGAGTCGTCACTAAACCGAGCCGCTCCATCTCAAGGTTGATTCGGCGCCGCCCTACGAGCCGGATCAGCATGTTGGTGGCGGTGTTGTCGCTGACGTCGATCATCTTGTCGAGCAGTTCGGAGACCGGATAAGCGCTGCCGTCGGGCGCATCGCAGAGGTCTCCCGATCCCGCATCCTTGTCTTCTGCCTCCAGCGTCACGCGCCGGTATAAGTCGAAGCGGCCCATTGCAAGTTGCTCGAAGACCGCAACCATGACCGGAAGCTTGATCGTCGAGGCCGCGGGCATGCTCTTGCGCGCATTGAAGCCGGCATTAAGTCCGGTATCGAGGTCGAGGACGTCGAGGGCGATTGCGCCCGGTACGTGACGCGCCAAGGTGCGAACGTCGTGATTGAGGCCCGCGAGCGGCGGCGGAAGATATGCGAGCGCTGGGGCTGCCGAGGCGCACAAGGCAAAGAGAACAAAAGCGCAAGGCAACACCGCACGGCCGAGCATGGTGCTCAATTGGCCTGCCGTGCGACGCCATTCCTTCCGGGCGCTAGCTACGAGGCTGAATCGAGGGCACGGTGAAAGGCAATGTCGTGAGTCCGATTCTTTCTCCCGTCCGGCGAGTCGATATCGTGGGGGTCCCGATGGACCTCGGCGCAAGCCGTCGCGGAGTTGACATGGGTCCTTCGGCAATCCGCTATGCCAAGCTCCACGAGAAGTTGAGAACGCTGGGCATCTCCGAAATCGTAGATCACGGAAACCTGCAGGTGCCTATCCGCGAATCGGCCGACTCCCAGGACGCCGCGGTGAGGTTCTTCGACGTCATTACCGAGGTTTGCGACGATCTTGCCGTCTTGATCAAAGCGGCGATTGATGCCGGCGGCTTGCCGATCGTCCTGGGCGGGGACCATTCGATTGCAATGGGTACGCTCGACGGGCTCACACGAGCCTACGGCGAGGCGCCCGGGCTGGTCTGGATCGACGCGCATGCCGATATCAACAGCCCCGACAGTTCCGCGACCGGCAACGTGCACGGCATGCCGCTCTACTTTGCGCTGCGCAAGGGGCTCGCGGTACCGGAACGCTCGGTTCAGATCGGCTTACGCGACGTCGACCCCGACGAGAAGCGACTGCTACGCGAGTTCGGCGTCAAGGCGTTCACCATGACCGACGTCGACAAGCTCGGCATGGTGCACGTCATGAACGAAGCGCGAAGCATCGCGGGCGCGCAAGGCCGGCCAATTCACGTCTCGTTCGACATGGATGCGATCGACCCGAGTGAAGCGCCCGGAACCGGAACGCCGGTCAAAGGCGGCTTAAGCTATCGCGAAGCCCATCTCATCATGGAGATGCTCTACGATAGCGGGCAGCTTGGCTCGATCGAGATGGTGGAGATCAATCCGATCTTCGACGACCGCAATCAAACCGCGGCGCTGGCGGTCGGTTTGATTTGCTCGGCGCTAGGAAAGTCGATTTTGTAGGGAGATCTAAAGCCTTATCGTGGCTTGCGCTTCACAAGAGACGCCGCCGCCGCAAACGGCAGGATCCCAGCTCGCATCGGCGAGCAGCGAGCGGATACGATTTTCATTTTGCGGATCGAGCGGCGGCTGAAAGACCACCTCCGTCGTGCGGCCGTCGTCGCCGACGGTAACGATTAGGGTCACGTGAACGCCGAGGCCGTCGAGCTCCTTGCGAACCGCGGGATCGAGAACCGGAACCGGTTGCTCGGCGCCAAACGGTAGATATCCGCCGGCGTGGTTCGTGTTGACGCTCGCAACCGCACGGATGGCGGGCGTTGGGCTCGATGCCGGACCAGCATCGCCGTTCGAGTTTGAATCGCCTGCTTCGGCGACGGCCGAGATTGCCGGAGCTGCGGGCGCGTTGGTCGCGATCGGAGCCCGTGTCGCCTGCCGTCGCTGCGTGAGCTTTACAACCACGACGCGGTGCGCGAAGTTCATCGAAGGCGAGACGTTGTATCGCGGCGCCGCCGCGCGGGGGCGTGGGAGTGCCGCTCGCGGATGAACGATCTGGATTCGAAGAATGTGGGTGAAGCTTACGGTTTCTACGGGCGCCCCGGACGCAGTCCAGGCCAACGCCGGAATCGAAATCGCGGCAAGCACATGGAACGCCAGCGAGCCGAGCGTCGCCCGCTCCATTCGTATCCGAGCGCCGAATGCCGCAGTCATTTCGTTATTGTCCCTTGCCTCCAACGCTCACCGGGCCGCCTTCGTGACCCCTTGCTCTGTCGAGCTTACCTAGCTCAGCGCCCCAACTGTCCCAGCCCGGTGCGCTGGATCGTGCGAAGAGTTCGATACGGGGGCGATCGCCACATAGCTGCTCGATTCGCTGGCGAAAAATTGCTGGCTTTTCGCTGTGCGAACCTCTTGAATGAAGAACGACCTGCCCCTGCGCGAGATCTAGGATAGGGAAAGGACGTCCGGTCGACTTTGTCGTGGCGGCAAGCACGAGCTCGGTAGTGGGCTTGGTGAATGTCGGCGGCACACCTTGACCGGAGATTATTTCACCGCGGCGGTTGATCTTTACCCACACGTAGGCCACGCCGCGATATGTAAGGCCCCACGCTTCGATCAACTTCAATGCGAAGTCGAGCCGTGGGCACGTCGCCCACATGAAGACGGCAGCGCTTTTGTTTAGGATGCTCCGCACGTCTATGCTTGCGAGTTGGTCCACCGTCATCAGTGGATAGTGCTTTCCTGCGGCAGCATCCTTGATAGGGCTGCCATAGTAGTACCACGGTGGATCCAAATACACGACGTCGTACCGCGCATTCGGAAGCGGAGGAAGAAGTGCGTGCGGCGTAGCGGCCGACCGCCGCGCAAGGCGCCTGAGTTGCTCGGCATTCTTAGCTGAAAGCTCTCGCGCGATCATGTTTTAGCAGAGCACCTTCCTGGCGCCAAAAAGTTGCTTAAGGAGTGGTGACAAGCTTTGGCATCTCCGAAAGATTATATACTATTCTTTCGGGGCAGATGCCTCGTGATGTTCTCCGATCGAAGAATGAATCAGGCCGCTTAGCCTACAACGGATTCGCAATCCGGAATGCCGTCATGGCGCGCTCGTCGTCGGCGTTTTCGACCCGGACCGCAGGCTTAGGGTGGACCTATCGCTAGCCAAGTGCTTTGGGGTGACCCGCCGTCCACAGCGCCGGCGTATGACATGGCGATCCGACGCTGCTTTTACGCGGCTAGCGGCTTGCCCGATAAAAGCGCGGCTATCGCCTGAGCGTCGACCGGAGAAGCCGGCGTGAACACGATCGTAGCGAGACGATTACCGCCTCTGACCGAGAAAGTCGAATGTTCACGCGTAAGGAGGCCCGGCGGTTCAGCGATTCCGGTCTTTACGGGGCAATTTCGACCTGCCGATCGGCGCGGTGGCCGTAGAGAAATAAGCTGCGTTCCCTGTCTAGGCAGAGGAGCCACAAATAAAGGGCACTGGTTTATTCAAGTATGCCGGCGCTCGTGTGGCTCTTGGGCAGGCTCAGGATGACATGCAGCCGCCGATCGGAGCGCCGGGCGCGATGCGCAAAGCTCGCGATCACGCCGCTGGTGTGTTGTTGCCACCGAATGCATAGCCGATGAGGACCTTTAGTATTCCAACTACACGTAATCGGCGAGCGTGAGGTGGATGTTGCGCGTGTCGGCGTTTTTGCTCTTGATGACGAGATGCTCTACTGTACCGGGAGCTGCCAGGAACGCGCTGCGGAGTTCGCGCAGAGAAAGATTTGACGAGCCGTTGAGTGACACGATGACGTCGCCCTTTTTTAGTCCGGCCTTCGCCGCCGGCGTACCGGGTCGCACATCGATGATCGTGATTGAGCCGTTATTGATGAGGAAGAGCCCGCTGCGATCCCAGTGCTCTCGCACCGAGAAATCCGCATTCGGCGTTAGGGCCATGATGAGGCCGCGATAGTCCAGCGTCATCGTGAAGCGCTTCCAGACTGCGCCGCCCACATTTGCGCCGATGAAGGGCATCGCAAGCCCTCCTCCCATCTGCGTCGTGTAGTCGCCAACGAGATCGTGAAGCGTCAGGCCGCCGAAGGAAAGCGTCTGCAGGCGACCGAGCCTCCCAATATTGGAGCCGCCAACGCCGAATCCATCGACTCCCGGTGCAGTGAGCTTCGTTGGTACAACGCTCGCATGGGCTTCGACGAACGGCGTAAAGAGCGAGACCGAGTTGCGTGCACCAGTATCGAGCGTGCACGTCGTCGCCACGCTGTCGATGCTGCACGCAAATTGCGGCTGCGTGCCGTACTGCACAATCGGTACGACGGTCGCATCGGGCGGAAGCGTATACGAGCCCGGCATATGAAACACGACCTTCTCATTCCCGTAATCGAAGGTCGTCACGAAGCGCGAGAGCACTTCGTAGCCGATCACGCCATCCATTGGCATTCCGTGGGCCATGCCTAAGCTCTTTGCGATCGGAAGCACGACAAAGACCTGGTTGGTGACCACTGCGTTCCCGGCTTGAAGCGTTTTGATCACTGCGAAACTCGAGGCTGAGCTCGCACTGCCCACGCCGGTAACCTGGGTCGATCCGCCGCTGGCCACCCCGAGCTTCTTGGTGACCGCCGGATCGATGACGTTCGCCCCGCCGGTGTCGAGCTCGAAGTGGAACGGCCCCTTCCCGTTGAGCATGACGTCGAGATACACGTGATTCTCGGAAACCTGGATCGGGACGGAAGCCTGCGTCGCGCCGCTTGCAATCGAGAAATCATGCGGCGAGGATTTCGGAACGGCGAAATGCGAGGCACCCCCAGATGGATTCGCCTCGACACTGGTCGCCGTAAACGAGGTACTATCGCCCGTGTTCGTCGACGTGTCCACGCGATAGGGAATCATGAGGCCGGCTACCGGCTTAAAATCCGCCATCGTCATGGTCGTGACCATCGGCCCCGCCGTCTGCACCGCCTTGACCGGCAGATGCGTTGCACGATCGAACCAGACGTCGATCGGCAAGCTGGACTTCGGCGGCGTCACGGTGAGCACGTCGTAGCTATTCCCCGTCTCACTCTTTGAACCGCCCCACGCGACAGCCGCGCCGCCATAGCCGGGCGTCCAGAGGTCGTAGTTACCGAGGTATGCCTGATTGATGGCGCTCGAGCGCCCGAGTACGCTCCCGTCGACGATCACTAATCCTGTTTGGTCGAGATTCCAGTTCTCGCTGCCGTCCCATCCGCTGCCCCCGCCAAGAGGCGGCGTTGAAAAAAGCGATGCCTCCCGCACGCCGCCCATTTCGTTCCAGTCATCGCCACTGCCGGAGAGACCGGAAGCTACGACGCTGCCCACCGCACGGATGACCTCGGTCGAACGCAGCGCATCGACGTGGAGAGCGACTCCTGATTCGCTTATGAGCTTTCCAACTCGCGGATCGCCATCGGCGTGTGAGACCTGCGGCGCGATGGAGAGTAGCACCGCTAAGCTCGCGGTAGCAAACAAACATTCCGGCTTCATGGTTCGGTTACGTTGGGTTCCAATCTTGACTCCTGGTTTAAAATCTGCTTATTATAGATAATATATTATCCATATGAAACTTCTTGTGTCAACTCCTGATCTCGTCGTGGGACGGTTGCGTGATGACATCGTGAGCGGCCGGCTCGCGCCTGGCGAGCCCTTGCGTCAGGATGAGATTGCCCGATCGTTCGGGGTGAGCCACGTCCCGATTCGTGAAGCCTTTCTAAGACTCGAAGCCGAACGACTTGTGGAGATTCGACCACGTCGCGGCGCAATCGTCGCGGCGCTTTCTGCAGCTAAGCTCGAGGAGCTTAACGAGATGCGCGCGGCCTTGGAATGTTGTGCACTGCGCGCCGCAATACCGAAGCTTACTGCCGGCGACTTGCAGAGGGCCGCCCAAGTGCTGGATCGTATCGATCTCCAGCCAGAGCGATGGGTCGCGCTAAATACGGCGGTGCACACTATTCTCTACAAGGCCGCAGAGCGACCGCGACTGCTCGCCGAGATTCTTTCGTTGCAGCGGAGCGTCGAGCGGTATCTTTATCAGGAAGTCAAGGTAACGAATAACTTTGCGGAGTCACAACGCGAACACCATAGATTGCTCGACCTCGTCAAACGAAAAAAAATAGAAGAAGCATGCTCGCTCCTGAATGACCATATTCTCAAGCCGGGGCGTATTTTGGTTTCCAAGCTGCGCAAATCAGGCCACGCCTAGACCGGCTGGATGTAAATTAGGAGAGTCAGCTCATCCCAAAATGTTCTATGCTGTGGGGGATGCTCTAAAACCCAGTCCGTGAAGACTTGTCGTGATGGTGTAGGCGCTCGGCTGCGCTAGAGCGTACGCAGCGGAACGGTTGCCGGCCGCGCGCGGGGCATCGGGAGAGGCTACTTGGCGATGCTTACGGACTGGCCGTGCGGCTCGGTTGGTGCAGCTTTGAGGGACGACTCCGGATTGCCGCCAGCGGGGTAGGTCCAGTAATCGAAGCGGTTTGTGCACCAGAGATTTCCGCCGACGACCACCTTTCCTTGAGTTTTGTTGCTCGGTGTGTTTTTTGTTCCAACGATGAAAGGCTGAAAGACGTCGGCTTCATCACCATTGCAGTTGTCGGTCAAAGCGGTCTGCCCAACCTTCGTAAGGTTGCCCGACGCATCTTCGGTTGCCTGATAAATCCCGGTTTCGTACCCGTTGTATTCCTGATCGCTGTGGCTGTTCAGCGCTCAGCAACGAGGCCGTCGGCAGCCCGGCTGGAGGAAGCGACGACTCACCTTCGCGTGAGCATCCAGCAACGGTAATGGCACAAAGCAGCAATGCCCCGAGAAGGCGAAGGCCGCGACGAGTGTTGGCGATTGTCGAAGGTCTAAAGACCACCGACGGATTCCTCCCCCACCAGTTACGACCGTCGGCTTGGTATTCCGCTTAAGGCGGTGTAAGTCTCAGTTGACGGGGAGAGGCATGGGCGACTAGCTACGTCATCGCACGACCAGCGCCGCCGCCACGAGCCCGCCGCAAAGCGTCGCCATCAGGTTGACCGCGTCGTTTTGAATCCAGCGCACGCCCAGCCGCAGCGTCGTCGGCGTTCCGCAAAGATGCCGCGGCGTTTCGCATTCGCACGCGCAGGCCGGGCACCACAGACGGGCCTGAAGGCTTGCACCGATAATCGAGTCGAGCAGCGCGCCCACGACGCCGGCGACCGCAACGGGCCAAAGAGGCGCGACGTGCAACAACGCGGCTACGACGGCGACGCAGAGCGCGCCGGCGATCGTCGCGACGGTTCCGAGCAGCGACACACCACCGGACAGCCCCGCTTCCATGGGGCGAAAGGTCAGAATCGAAACCGGCCGGCGCCGCGCGAGCGTACCGATCTCCGTGCCCCACGTATCCGCCGACGCGGCGGCAAACGCTCCTGCGAAGGCGGCGCTAAATGGAGTGCTCGCAACGAGTGCCGCAGTCGCGCAGAGCGCGGCGACGCCGCCGTTTGCGAGCACCTGCCACGCATTGCGAGGCGTCGGCTCTTGCGTGCCGCGCAGCAAGCGCTTTCGCTCGCGTCCCATTCGCGTCAAGAGCGACGACGGGACGAAGAACGCCAGCAGAACTGCCGCGCTGTTCAAGCCTCCGGCGTCAACGACGATCGCGCCGATAACAAACGCGGCGATCGCGCCGTCGCGCGAGAGCGCACGCGCACGATAAGCCGCCAGCGCGACGACTGCGGCAAGTGCCGCACCAATTGCGAGCCGTATCACGTCCTGGTCGCGTAGTAGAGTTCGAGCGCGTCGAGCAATCCGACGGTCGTGTGAACTGGCGCCACGACGTCGACGGTTAATCCGGCTTGCGCGGCGGCGTTCGCGGTGATCGGCCCGATGCACGCGACGCACTTGCCGCTCGCCGCGTGCGAGGCCGGGATGTCGCCGAGGAGCGCGACGAAGCCGCGAATCGTGCTTGCGCTGGTGAACGTGAGGACGTCGGCCTCGGAAACCTTTTGCGCGAACTGCGCGTCCGGCGGAATGACGGTCGAATACGCGGGAACGATCGTGATGATCAGTCCGGCATCTTGCAACATTTGCGGCAGCACGTCGCGCGCGTCTTGCGCACGGTACAGCAGCACGCCGTTCCCCGGAGAGCTTCGTGCGATGACCTCCGGTGCGATCTCCTCGCTGATAAACTCCGCCGGCACGAGATCGGCGATCACGCCATGCGTGCGTAAGCGCGCCGCCGTGCGTTCGCCTATTGCGGCGACCTTCGTCGCCCCAATCGATCGGGCGTCACACTTTTTCGCGGCGAGCCGGGCAAAGAATGCGTCGACCCCGTTTTGTGAGGTAAAGATCAGCCACGCATACGATGCGAGATCGTCGATCGCACGATCGGCATCGCTGGTGTCGTCGACCGGCACGATGGCAATCGTCGGCGCAAGGATCGGTTGGGCACCTCGCGCGAGCAGCGCGCGTGCAAACTCACCCGACTGTTCGCCGGCTCGCGTGATCAAGACGCGCTTGCCGAAGAGCGCGCCGTTATCGAACCAACGCAGTTGCGTCCTCAGCGCGGCAACGCCCCCAATGACCACGACGGCCGGGGCGCCGATCTTTGCAGCCGCGACGTCGTCGGCAATCGAGTCGATCCGGCCGAGCACGGTTCGCTGGCTGGGGCGCGTCCCGTCCTGCACAACGGCCACGGGCGTCTGCGGCGCCAATCCATGTGCGATCAACTCGTTTGCGATTTCGCGCAAGTTCGCGGTAGCCATCAAAAGCACGAGCGTACGCTGCGGATCGGCGAGCTTCGACCAATCCAGGCTCGAGACGGCTTTGCCCGGATCTTCGTGTCCGGTGGCGACGGTGAACGAGGCGGCATACTCGCGATGCGTTAGCGGAATTCCCGCGTACGCTGGCGCCGCATACGCCGAACTTACGCCGGGAACGATCTCAAACGGCACGCCCGCCGCCGCAAGCGCTTGCGCCTCTTCCCCGCCTCGTCCGAAGATAAATGGATCGCCGCCCTTGAGACGCACGACGCGCGATCCCGCTCGCGCCCGCTCGATCGCGAGCCGCTCGATTTCGTCTTGCGGCATCGCGTGATCTCCCGCGCGCTTTCCGACATAGATTCGCTCGCAGGTCGCCGGTGCGAAGGCCACGATCGCATCGCTTGCCAGCGCGTCGTAGAGTAATACCTCCGCCGACTCGAGCACCTCGGCAGCCCGCAAAGTCAGCAGGCCCGGATCGCCCGGGCCTGCGCCGACTAAGAACACTCGTCCCCGGCCGCTAGTGCCCATCGGGAGTCATCGCAACCAGCGAGTCGGCGATGTCACCGGCGATATTCAGCTCGAAAAGTTCGTCGAGCACGCGCGCGTGAGAGAGCGCCTCGGCTCGATCGACGATCGCCTTGTTGCGAATCTTCAGAATCACCGAGTGCAGTAGCTTCGATACGATCGTCATGCTCATGCCGACCACGAGCATGCGTTCCCGTTCGCTCAACTGAGGGCAGCGTGCCAAAAGCCGCTCGACCTCTTTCGCGCGAACCGCTTCGGCCTTTTGTGTCAGCCGCGCGATTACGGGCAACGTCGCGCGCGAACGGTACCAGCTTTCGAAGCGCTCGACGTGTTCGCCGACGATCTTCTCGACGGCCGGGATCGCCTCACGCCGCGACTCGAGCCGTTCGTTCACGACCGATTTGAGGCCGTCGACGTCGACGAGTGCGACGTTCTTGACCTGCGCTACCGCTGGATCCACGTCGCGCGGAACGGCGATATCCACGATGAAGAGCGGGCGCCGCGGACGAAGCGCCATTGCATCGGCCACGCGCTTTTCGTCGAGCACGAAATCCGATGCGCCGGTTGAAGCAACGACGACGTCGGCGATGGCAAGCGCGTCGGAGAGTTCGGGCAGCTCGAGCGCTTCACCGAAGCCGGCCTCCTC
>PMTY01000039.1:1021-3476 GCA_003167155.1 Candidatus Cybelea tumulisoli | reverse complement strand
AACTACCCGCAATCGCTGATCCGCGTCGGCACGGCCGATCCGCACTTTGACTTGGAGTTCGGTCCGCCAAGCCTTCAAACGTCGACGGCCGGCGTCCCGAGAATCAGCGGAAGCAGCGACGTCAACCTGGGTGCTAAATACGAGCTGGGATCCAGCACTCGCTGGTTGTACGGCGTCAACGGCGTGGCAACGTTCCCGACCGGGTCGCAAGCGTTCACCGCCGGCGGTGCGCAGTACACGGGTAACTTTAATTGGGGCTATACGGTCAACTCGATTATTGGACTGGACGGAAGCCTGAGTTTCAATTCGCTCTCCGGCTTCAACACGGGCCATAACGCTCAGTCCTATTTTGCGTTCGTCCCCAGCCTCGAGGTCACGGCGTCGCTACCGGGGCCGGCGGAGTTCTTCGGCGAGTACGCCTACTTTAGCCAAGCCGGTGTCGGGCTCAGCAGCAAAAGCCTCATCGACTTTGGGTACGTCCGAGACCTTGGCGAGCACGTACAGCTCGACGTCGAGTATGGCTTCTCTCCCACGCCGCTCGATGGGCAGAAGCAGCACTATATCGGAGCGGGCGCGTCGTTTATGCTCTGAAAGGGGCGCGGCTGTTTATGGATTGCCGAAGTTGAGGATCGCGTCCATTCCGAAGGTGTTCTGATATGTCTTTGTCCCGTTGTCCCAGGGCGTGATTCCGGGTCGAAACGCCTTCTCCGTACGAAGTTCCGGGCGAATCATAAAGACGTTTGAAAAGCGATGCGTCACACCAAGCGTCAAACTGCCATACGCCGTTGGGAATCCCGAGCGCTCGCCGCGCGGGTCGTTCATGTAGTCCGTCCGGAACGATACGAAATCGTGCTTCGAAAAGATGTACTCAAGGTAGTCGACGAAACCATCGGCTATCGAGAGTCCGGGAAGAAAGGCTCCGGGGCCGCCGCCCGCCCCAAGGTAGAGCGGACCGCCGGTGGCGACGTTGTAGTTGTTGATCGTACCGCCAACGTAGCCGTTGTACTCGTAGAGGAGGTACGTCTCAAACTGGTTTTGGAACTTCGGATCGAATACGTGCGTCCACGTGATGTTCTGCTGTTGGAGATTGTCGTGTCCCCAGGTCAGCGGCAAGACCTGCCCGGTGGCCGCGTCGATGTATGTTCCTTTGGTCCACGTAGTAAAGTTCTGGCCGTTACGCGAACCCAGGCTAAGTGAGTTGATGCCGAAGAGTACCGAGTCGCGGTTGGAGTGCGTTACATACCTCGCCAGCAGCAAGCCCGTGGGGAAGTGGGCGGAGCCGTCCCACGGCGCAATGTCCTCGCCGGCCGTCACGCCGTACTCCAGCGTCCAATAATTGCTCATCTTCGTCTGGAAGAGGAATCCATCCTCGGTGTAGCAGTCGAAGTCGAAAAAGATCGAGTGCGTATAGAGGAAATTGTTCGGCGCAAGCTGCGCCTCGATGTCCGGCGGCGAAATGAGGCGTCCGACTTCAACAGACGTTCCCTCGCCCCAGCGCGGGAAATACAGGATTCCGTACATCTCGACCGGATCGAAGCCGTTGGTTTGGTTGCGCAGCAGCAACTGATTACTCAGGATGCCCTCCTGCGTCGTCCAGCGATAATCCACACCGTACATTGAGGTCACTCGAAAGCCCCAATCGAAATGGTCGGTTTGTACGGTATCGGGCTGACGTTCAACGCGAAAGATGGCCTGATCCAGTTCGACGCGGTTGGGAACGTCGTCGTAGGTCAGCGGATAGTTCGAGTACTTCGACGTGCTCTCTTCGATGCCGGGATCGAGCCAGCCGTAGGCGCGCACGCCGGGGTCGGTCGGAACGCCGATGGTGGGGCCGTTGAACTCGGCTCCGCCGCCGCCGGTAAAGAGCGGATCGAGCGGCGCCGGCAAGGCACGCCGCAGCTCCGGCGCGCTCGACGCGGCCGGGCTAGCGACGGTTAGCGGCGTCGTCTGCGCGACGCTGGGAGACGACGCGGAAGGGGAGGCCGAGGGAACGGTCTGCGCGCTCGCCGGGCGTGCGATGAAAACCAGCGCGGCGAATGCGTGGACCACGAGAATGAGACGCAACGAAGAATTCGACATATCGCCTACAGATTACGCTCTGGACTCTCACGAGCACCAGCCGCCGAACGGATGATCCGTTCGGCTTTACCACGGTTGACCCGTTCTCGGCCTCGCAAAATAAAACGCCAACCCAACGAACAGGTTGATGCACGTCCACAATAGCTTAAGGCCTAAGTGATCGTGCTTGACCAAGAACCACGGCAAGCCGCACCATGCAGCAATAGCGAGAATGGGAAAAAGCTTTTCGATGGATAACGTCTTCACCTTCGGGCTGACGATACGCGCGCTCTCTGCGCCGCGCAATCCTTCGAACGGACTATCCGGTTGGAGGGGCGGTCGGCGCAATCTCCAAAGGATTAGCTGTGCTAACGGCATTCGGGGCTGGTGCGGTAAC
>PMTY01000039.1:0-1016 GCA_003167155.1 Candidatus Cybelea tumulisoli | reverse complement strand
AAGGCTTAGGAGGGCGCCGGAGCCGCCGAAGGTGCCGGCCACGTGGTGCCGTCCGAGAAGCCTACGTAGTCGACGCGGCAACTGCTCGGCGCTGCGCCGCGATACGGCACATCGAAAAATCCGCCGAAGGTGTGGTCGATCCGAACGTTTTCGCCAAACGTTCCGCGATCGATAATTCGCTGGGTCAGGCCCGCGTAGACAATTGTGAAACCAACGACGCTTGCCGCCGCTGCTCGCCGGTTTGTGAACGAGAGCACGACCGGTTTGTAGGCCGATACGAAGGCGCGGTTCGCGACGATGCGGCACTGATCGATCTCTATGGGAGCTAACGAAGCCGCCGCCTTTGCCGCGGCGGGTTGCAGCAGCAAAACGCAACCGGTTGCCAGCACGAACCCGGCGATGCGAGCCCGATAACTCCGACTTCCCGTCATGGTGTAACACAAGGGTACGCCGCTTTCGACGCCGCCGGCAGCCTCCGTACGGATGATCCGTTAGGCTACTGCCCGGCCGCCGAGTTTTGACATATAATTGCGAGGGATGCCCTGGTTGAACGCGGTCGTCTTCATCGCACTGCTCCTGCTCGCAGCGGCACCGCTGGCGCGATACATGCACGCGGTCTTCGAAGGACGGGTGCGCTGGAAGGGCGAGGCGGCGATCTACCGCTGGTGCGGCATCGATGCCGCCCACGAGATGGGTTGGGCCGAATACATCTTCGCGGCGCTCGCGCTCTCGCTCGTCGCGACGCTTGCCGCATATGCGATCCTGCGCACGCAGCAATGGCACGGCCACTTTTTCAACCCGCAAGGCTTCCCCAACGTCGATCCGTGGATCGCATGGAATACGGCCGTCAGCTTCGTCACCACGACGGATTGGCAGTTCTACTCCGGCGAAAATACGATGAGCTATTTTTCGCAGATGGCCGGGCTGGCATGGCTGAACTTCATCGCCGGCGCCATCGGCCTGGCGGCGGGAGTTGCCGTCATCCGCGGCTTCGCGAGAAGAGGCTCCAAGACGCT
>PMTY01000128.1 GCA_003167155.1 Candidatus Cybelea tumulisoli | reverse complement strand
GGCGGCGGCGGCGGCGGTACGCAGAGTGCAGGTGGTTTGGGCGGAGCCGGCGGTGTAGGCCAGCAAAGCAGCGGAGACGGCCAGCCCGGCGGCAACGGAGCGTTGGGGCTCGGCGGCAACGGCGGAGCGGGTGGGCAGAGCACCGGTACCGGTTACGCCGGAATTGCCGGCGGCGGCGGCGGCGGCGNNGGCGGGTATTACGGCGGCGGTGGGGGTGGCGGCAGCGCTAGCATCCCCGGCTCCAGCCTCGACATCGGAGGCGGCGGCGGTGGCGGCGGATCGTCATACGTCGAGCCCAGCGCAATCACATCCCGCATGTGGACGGGCTGGGTGGCGACGGGCAAAGGCGACGGGCAAGTCATCTTCAGCTGGAAATAAGAGATCGCAAAGCACACGAAACGTTGGAACCTTGTCCGTATGTGTTAACAGGCTTGGCTAGCGATAATGATACTTCTCGATACCCTAACGGCCTACGCTAGCGCCGCCGGGCGTCAGGCCTTTGATAAATCTCTGCGCCGTATCGACGCCGTTCTTATCGTTGGATTGCTGATAGTAATGCAGCGCGGTGTTCGCCGCGTTTAACGCGAGAGTCCGGTTTCCCAAGCCAAGCTCCAGCCGCGCCTGCACCAGATAGCCGTCGCCATCGTCGGAGTTCGACTTAAGGTACTCGTCGATATCGGCGAGGCCGTTGGTGTAGTCCGCCGCGCCGAGGCGAGCCTTGGCGCGCCAGTAGAAGGCGGTCGAGCGCTGCGGCGCTAGCTTCGTAACCGCCGTGCAATCGCTAATGGCCTCGGAATATCGCTGAGTCACGACGTAGAGCTTGCAACGCGTTAAGTAACTGTTGGCCTGCGGATCGAGCGTTACGGCTTGATTCGCATCGCTGTTCACTTGTGCCAAGCCGTCAAGGTCGAGCAGCCCGAGTCCGACGTACACGCGTTGCCGAAACGCGTATGCGAGTTTCGGGTCGAGCGCAATGGCTTTGTCGCAGTCGTCTTTTGCGGTGTCATAGGCGGCGTTGCCGGAAGCGGTTTCGACCTCTGATTGACAACGCGACGCATACGCGTATGCATCGTCGGGATCGACGGCGATCGCCGCCGTGTAGTCGTCGATGGCCCACGAGCGATCGTCGACCGTCTCGTAGATGTCGCCGCGATCGGTGAGCGCTTTTGCGTTGTTCGGATTCGTAAGCAGCGCCTTGCCGTCGGCGGTAAAATCGGCCATCAGCCCGGCGCGGCGGATCAAGTCTATCTCGTCGACGAGGGCGGCCGCGCGAGATTTGCCGCGATCGTCGCCGTAGACGGTTCGCGCTTTCTTTCCAAGGGTCGTCGCGTCGTCCGCATCGCCGGAGCTGAGCAGAATTCGGGCGAGCAGATAGTATCCGTCACCGTCATTACTGCCTTCCGGGTTCGCGATGTATTGCTTGATCTCGTCGAAGGCGTGCTTATAATCCAATGCGTAGAAGTACGCCAGTGCCAGCCAATACGCGTTGAGCTCGGAGTAGTTTTTCACGGCCAAGAGATCCTGGCTGGCGGCTCTCCACTGCTTGAGGGCAATCTCGTCTTTCCCGCGCTGATAACGCGCGGTCTGGTCCGTGGGGAGACTGGCGAGTGCCGCGGTGAGATCGGTTTTGGCCGCGTTAAGCGACGATTGATCGTCGGTGATCAGCCCGGCGTAAAACTCGCCCACACCGCGCCAGTAGTGGGCGTCGAAGCCGTCTTCATCGCCGCTGTACGACTGCCCGCCGTTATCGAGGAGGAACTTCATATCGTTTATCCCGTCCTCGAGCTCGGATTCGGTATCCGTGCCAACGGTATCCATGCCAAGAAGAATTTGTCCGCGTCCGCGCCAGTAGTGCGCCGACAGGTCGGTGTGATCGTCGAGGCCGGCTTTGATACTCGCCGTCAGGGCGGCGATCGCGACGGCCCACTGCCGCTCTGCGGCGTCAGCCCGGCCAAGCCAGTAGTACGCACTAGCCATTGAAGAATCGAGCTTCAACGCCCGGCGGCAGGAAAAGATCGCCAGGTCTTGCTCGATCTTCGCGTCTGTGTCTTTGCTTTGTTTGGCCAGCTGCAGGCTGTCTTTGACTTGAGCCTCGCAGAGGTCGGCCCAGTTGATGCTCTCTTTCGCATTGAATGCAACCGCCGCCGATAGATCGCGCAGCGCGGCGGTGTAGTCGTGGTTGTCCATCTCGACGACGCCGCGCTGGCGAAGCGCGTAGGTCATACGAGGCGCGAAGGAAAGCGCGCGCGCACAAGAAACCCCCGCTCCACGATCGTTCTTCTGTTCCTCTTCGACCTGGCAGAGCGAGGCGTACGCGTATGCGCTGTGTGGATCGATCTGCGTCGCATCCCGAAACTCGGCGGCTGCGTGCGTAAGGTCGCCTTGCTGCTGGTAAAAGTCGCCCAGATCGATGCGGGCATCGGCATTACCGCGGTGCGTATCCACGAAGGTTTTCACCATCGCGAGGCCTGCGCCTTGATACGTAACTCGTTCGGCTTCGCGAAGCGTAACGAGCGAGTTCAGCTCGTCGTTCTTATGTGCGAGCTGGCTCTTGGCGTTGCTTAAAGCGACTTGTTTTGTTTGCAGCTGTTGGTTGGATTTGCTCAGGTCTGCGTTCCTGGCGGCCAGCTGAATCTTAGCCTTGGTGAGCAGCTTGTTGGCCTTGTCAAGCTGGATTGTCTGTTTGCTGAGCTGGTCTGTCTTTTTGCCGAGGGCGATGTTGGCCAAAGCGAGATCCGCTTGTTTGACTTTGAGTTGCTTGTTGATCCCCTCGAGCTGCTTGTTGGCGTTGAACGCCCACCCAGCAGAAACGAGCGCTATGAGCGCAAGCACCCCCATCGCAAAGGCTGCGGCGCGAGTGCGGCGGGCGCGCGCGGCAGCGAACTCCTCTTTGATTTTTTGGCGTTCGTGGTCGCGCCGCCGCTGTTCGGCGCGCTCGCGTTCTTGGGCGGCCGCAATCTCGTCCTGCCGTTCCTTCTCGCGATAGGCTTTCAGGGCCGCAAGGCTGTCGGTCATCAGTTTGTCGACGAGGACGAAGTCGCCGCCGTAGCGTTCGCCCCACTCCGGCGTACGCTTGCGGGAGGTCCACCAATCGTAGCGGCTTTCGACTTGATCGAGCGGCAGCGTTACCGTCCCGGAGCGCGACCCGGACTTTACGAGGTTCAGCAGCGCGCGGTACTCCCAACCATCCTCCGCCTCGGCGGCGAGCCAGCCGCTTTCGCGCTTGCCGTCGACGAGTGTCGGCGGAGCGCTGAGCCGCGACCACTTGCGAAGCAGTGCCTCATGCACGATGTCGAGCTTTGTTTGATCGGTCAGTCGCGGCTTTGTGGAAGCCAACGGCAGAATGAAGGCGCAGTCATCAGCCCGGAAGCGGTCGAGGACTTTGCGAAGATCGGCTTCGGGAAGGCCGGTCTCGGCCGTGAGTTTCGCGAAGCTGATTACACGGCGTGTTGCACGACCGTCTTGGTCCGTCGCGCTCAGCGCGCGGAAGACGGCCTCGACCACCGGCTCCATCGGTTTGCCCAGCTCGTTCATGACCTCGTCGGCGTGGCGCGAGAGGGCTTCGCCGATGCCGCCGAGCCCTTCGTATTCCTTTGTGGTTAAAGTACGGATGCCGTCGACGAACGAGGCGCGTTCCCAGAGACGCGACAGGCAATGCTGCAGGACGGGCAGCTGATCGATCTCCGCGCCGCTGTCGTTGAGCAGCCGTTCGACCAGCAACGGTTCGATCGCGCCGCCGGCAATTTCGATCGGCCGCCGGATGGCTTCCGCGCGCTGATCGCGATTGAGCGACGGCACCAGGAATTGGGCGGCGCTCACGGCTTCGGGCAGGCGCTGAAATATAGCGCAATAGCCGATGAAATCGGAGCGCATCGTGATCAGCACGTGAATCCGGCTCGAATAGCTTCGCGTCGCTTCGAGAAGCAGTTGCACGAAGTTCGTCGCCTCGTCGCGTCGCCCGGAATAGGTGAAGAGCTCTTCGAACTGATCGACGACGATCAGTATCTTGCGATTGCGCAGCGCCGGTATTTCGTCGATGGCCTTAGTGAGGCCGAAACTGGATGCGTTGAGCGCGCTCTCGACGTCCTTTATCAGGATATCTTGGTCGCCTTCGGCACTCGGCGCGAGGGAGACGACGGCGTCGCGTAAGCCGGCCATCGGTGTAGTGCCGGGGCGGAACGTCGCGAAGCTCCAGCAGGCGCCGCCGCTTTCGTCGTCGGTCTCCTCGTGCAGCAGCGGCAACAGTCCGGCGCGCACGAGTGAGGATTTACCGCTGCCCGAGCTGCCGACGACGGCGACGAAGCGGCTGCGATTGAGCAGGCGATACAGCGCGTACGTTTGGTCTTCGCGGCCGAAGAAAAACTCACGGTCGTCAAAATCAAAAAGCCGCAGCCCCGGAAACGGGTGCTCACGTGAGACGTTCATTGAGCCGGTTTCTCCGGGAAGAGCGAATCGAACGCGTTGGGCGGGACCGTCGGATAATCGGTGAGGTCGAGCGCGACGTCGATGGAATCTCGGGGCGGCACGCTCGTCAAAATGGCCTTGTCGTTTCCGCTGGGCGGCCCGGCAACAACGGTGCGCCGCTCGAACGGCTTGTCGCGACCGAGTTCACGGTAGTTCTTCAAGCGAGAGGCGTTGCTGCGAACCCAGACGGTGCCGGCATCGGCCCATGGAATCAGAACCTCGTCGCACGTTGCGAGCTGCCCGTCGTTATATTCTTTGCCTTCCTGGTCGTCCTCGTACACCGCGAACGTCGGGTTGCACTTGCTTTGCAGCACCGAGCCGACGGCAATCGCATACTTCGCGTCCCGTTCGTTGGCGAGAATGTAGACGTTGCGGTCCCCCGGAACCGGATCGGGCACTGGCGGCGGTGGCGGTGGCGGCGGCGGATTGTCACCCAAATGCTTGGTCACGAACTCAACGAAGTCACCTATTTCACAACCTTCGATGGTGTCACCGTCGAGCGCGCCGTAGCGCTTAACCACCTCGATCGGATCGCGTTGGAGCTTCGCGTCACCGTTGCCCGGCATCGAGCGCGGGGCCCAAATGATCCGCCGAAAGCGTCCGCCTTCGGGTTGGGTGGCGACGCGCGCGGCCGCCAGGTGGAGTTGCAGCGGGAGAATATGATCCTCGTCCTCGGGTGCCGGTCCGACCTTCTCGCCGAGGAGATGAATCGATATCTCAGCACCTTGTAAGGCGCTTTGGATGAGCGCTTCAGAAACGTCGCTGACACGCGCGGACGGATCCGGCGCGACTTCATAACCTTGATTCTCGAGCTCGGCCACCATTCGATCGTAGGCCTCGGACATGTCGCCGGCCGGCTTTGCGAGGAATATCTTGCGGCCATTGGACGCCGGCGGCACAGGCATCTGCACCGGACTAGGGTCGCCGACGCATACCGCGGCGCGCGCGGAGAGATCGTTGGCGAGGTCCTTTGCGGCCCGGTTGAACTCTGCGGGCTGGTCACGCTTGCCTTCGGCGAAATAGTCTTCGTACATCCCCGGGCGCTCGTCGAGCTCTTCGTAAAACGCGTGACCGTCTTGAAACTTATCGCCGGCGCGATCGAGGTTTTGCAGCAACTGGGGAAAGTCCTTAGCCGCTATGAACTGCTTGCCGACGATGATGATCCGTTGCTGTACGTCTTGAGGGCGTTCTTGCGGGCGGTTCGAGCGAAAGAGGCTTAGTTCGTGCTTGCAATATTC
The DNA here is from genome assembly GCA_003167155.1 of Candidatus Cybelea tumulisoli. GTDB lineage: Bacteria > Vulcanimicrobiota > Vulcanimicrobiia > Vulcanimicrobiales > Vulcanimicrobiaceae > Cybelea > Cybelea tumulisoli. The sequence continues at coordinate 30,828 of PMTY01000128.1, read as the reverse complement.
GGAAGCGAGCCAGTTGCGCGAGAGCACGATCAGCAACGCATCGGCTTGCTGGAGCTCGCCTTGAAGAACGGGATTGAACGGCGTGCTTTTGCGAATCTCGTAGATGTCGCGAAAGAAACTAGGCATCGGCGGCCCATTTTGCTTGACGTAGAAGGCAACGTAACGCATGAGGGTGCTCACGAAGCCCTTACCGCCGCCATCTGGCGGCGGGGCGTCGTCATTGTGCGCGTAGGATATAAAAACCCGATACGGCATCACGCGTCTCCTAGCAAGCATGGGTTAGCCGCCGGGCGCCCGATTTCATGCCGGCTCGCTTACCTAGGCGGACTGCGTACGGGAGGCCGTTTCCGCCACGTCAAAAAAAGGGTTGTTCGTCCATAAGGCTGCCGGCAGGCGGCCGTTCTGAAGGGCGGTGCCGTCTGTGGCGCGCTTGCCGCGGGGTGCGCCATGGCCGCCCGCTGCTACGTTCACGGTAATGAGCTTGGCCTAGCACACGCATGATTTTTTACTCTACTTTCATCGTCTATACGCGCACTGCTACGGTGCGCCTTGAGAATGATTCAATGGGTCTCGCTACCTTTTATGTGGGCGGAAACCTGGCATGCAGCGCGGCATAAATACGTTTTCCGTCGTCAAGCTTCACGTCTTTAGAAGTCACACGCTTTCAGCCTGGACAACCTATTCAGCTTCTGTGAAGTCACTCGTTGCCTTCGACTACGCTTAGCCTCTACGGCTCGCTCGTGCCGCTTGCAGTCGTGCCGTAAACGTCCCATTGACGTCGACTAATTCAGCCTCGGGACTTGACGCGATTAATTACCCGGTTTTCAATAACCGAGTTCTCAGCCCGAACGACCCGGCTGAATCACAATGGGATGGCGAAAACGGTTCCCTGTGAGGCGCTGCCGCCACCCTGAGTGGTACCGTAGAGCGTACCGCTGACATCGATGACACTCGCCATCGGTTCCTCACCATCGGTTCCCGAAGGCCATGAACAAAGCACGGATTCGGCACCGGACGTCGTGATGGAGAAGACCGCGCCGATGCCTACCGAGCCACCTAACGCCGACGTGCCGTAGAGCGTGCCGTTGACGTCGAGCAGGCCCGCGCTCGGGTCTGCGGCATCGTAGAGCCCCCCGAAACTGTGAAGCACGGTTAGCTTTCCGGCCGCAGTGACCTTAAAGGCCGTGCCGCCGGCGTTCAAAGCGGATCGCTCCGCCGTTCGGCGTCGTGCCATAGAGCGCGCCGTTGACCACGGCGAGGCCGGCAACCGGCCCTGAGCCGTCGGTACCATCAAAGCTGTGAAGCACGCTTTCCTGGCCCGACGTCGTCACCCGAAAGACGGTTCCCTCACTGTCGGTGCCGCCATTTTGGGTCGTGCCATAGAGCGCGCCTTTGAACCGAACCAGGCTCGCTAGGGGACCGGCGCCGTCCGAACCGTTCGCAAAGCTGTAGACCACTTTTTCAACGCCGGACGTCGTGACCGAGAATACGGTTCCGTTGCCCGTTGCCCCACCGCCAGACGTCGTACCGTAGAGCGTCCCGCCGTCGTTAATTAGCCCGGCAGCAGGCTCTGCGCCGTCAGGACCGCCATTAAAGCTGTAGACGATGCTGAGTTTCCCGGACTTAGTGATCTTGAAGATCGCCCCGTCCCCGTGCGCACCGCCGTGGACGGTCGTGCCGTAAAGCGCGCCGCCGACGGCGATCAATCCCGCGTACGGACTTGAGCCATCCGGACTTCCTGTGAAACTGTGGACTACGCTCTCCGAACCGCCGGTAATCTTATAGACGGTGCCAATGTCGCTCGTACCGCCGGTGGGCGTTGTGCCGTAGAGCGTGCCGTTGAGGTTGAAGAGGGGCGCCTCTGGTACCGAGCCGTCAGGGTCGCCTGCGAAATTGTAAAGGGTCGGGCACGTCGACTGAGTGTGTCGCTTGGCTGCGACCAAAGCCTCCGGACGCTGCGCCGCGCCCGATGCCGAGCCGCCGTTCTCGGCAATCGCCGGCATGCTGCCGGTGCCCCCTTGGGCGCAACCGGCAATCAACGCGGTGCACAAAAGCAACAGCATGCCGCTGCTGTTGCGAGCATATCGAATCGGAAGAAATCCGGGCACGATGAACTCCTCTCAAGTGAGATGAGGCGGCGCTTCCGGCGGCCTCCCTATAAGGATGCGCCCGGTCCGACGCGACGTATATGCGGGGAAACACCACTTTATCGGGGCGCGGACGTCCCCGGGTGCTCGTGGCCCGCGAGCGCTAGATGAGCCTCGCAGCGGGTTACCGTCGCAAAGCCGCCGCAGGCCGCCGGGGCATCGTGCTGATCTCGGGCGAAGCGGGCGTTCGCAAGTCCAGTCTACTGCGCCAGTTCGAGCTGAACGTGGACGGAGGCCGTGCGATTTTCGCCTCCGCTCGCTGCGTTGAGTTCATTCAAACACCGCTCGGTCCACTCCGCGAGCTGCTGAAGCAAGTCGATCGCAACAGTTCCCTGGCGCGCGATGCGGGAACACGCGCCCTGCTCGAGCGCCTCTCGTTCGAACGGGGTGCGGAAGGGACGCCCGCGCAACCGGCGAGCTGGCTGTTGGAATCCATTGATGCGGCGTTTGCGCGGCACGTGCAGCGGGGCATCGTCGTCCTTCTCATAGAGGACGTGCACTGGGCCGATCGTTGCAACCAAAGCGAAGAGCGACACGTCGAACGGGGAGCCCGCTCTAGCAGAAATCTTTACGAAATAAGGCGAACGCGTACTTACGGAGAGGTGGCAGAGTGGTTGAATGCGGCGGTCTTGAAATGCTTACAGCTTACCTCGACAGGTCCTCGCAAGTACCATCTAAGCACGATTAGCATCCTTACCAGAACGTATCCCACCTTATCGTGTCTTATGCGGTGAGAAAACCCGTGAGAAGGATCGGATTTCTCACATCCTCCTCACGACGCTCAAGAGCAGCCCTATGGCCGGGCGCCCGAACCGTGCTGAGATAGCTGACACCGATGGGTAAGCTTCCGTACGCATGCAACGCGTGCGCGTTAGAACAGCGTTAGTGGACAGTAACCGTAAAGGGTGCAAGTGTGACTCGTTCGGCACTTCCACGAGGCGCAAGCATTATTTGTAGCGTGTAAACGCCAGGTTTCAAATTTGGATAAAGCCAGGATAAGTATACGACCCGTGTGGCGCCCGCGGCCTTTACTACCGTGCAGCCGTTCGAGGGTCCGTTAGAGCTGAATGACATCGGATAGTCCTTATCAGAGTGCTTTGTCCACGGGTCCTTCACACCTGACACGATCGTTCCCGAAGCATCTCGAAGAATGTACTGAAGATCAACGAAGCCAGAAGCGCATACTACGGTGTGATGTTGAGCGTCGGTTGTCGTAAAGTATTCAACCAAACGAAAATCGAATGGACTAGTCTCGCGCGTTAAAGTGACCTTGACCGTCCATGGCGAGACCGTCGCCGCTTCGGACAAAGCCTGCCCGTACGTGATTCCGGGATGGAGCACCGCGACCAAAGCTCCAAGTAGCGATAAAAGGCCTTGAAGTTTCATCTATTTCGATCCTAACAGGGAAGCGGGGGCGCACCTAACGAGAGCGGGAAGGTGTTTGACCACGAGGGTAGCGAGGTCGACTGCGTTGCCGACGGAGAAGGGTTTGTGGGACTACTCACTTCAGGAGGGAGCCGATGTAAACGTGCAGCCCCTGTCAGCGCTTAATGAATCGTCAGAGTAATAGGTGCAAGCGTTGCGCGGTCACTCTGCCCCTGCGGCGCCAGGATTACCTCTAGGGTGTACGTACCGCGCGTGAGCTTAGGATATAGATACGATAACGGGAAACGGCGTTCGTCTCTTGGGGCCTTTACCGTTTTACATGGGTCTCCAGCGCCGGGCACAATTCCACCTCCGCCAGAGATTATATCCGAACCGAATTTCCATGGCTCAGGGTCGACGGGTATAATACGGCCGGACGAATCCCGAAGCATATACCGGGCATCGTAAAAGCCAGAGAGGCAGTACACCCCGTGCTTATAAGGATCATTCGTGGTGAATAGCTCGTCCAATATTGGAGCTCCTTGGTAGTCATGTAGTACCGTAACTTGAAGCGTGAGATTGGGAACAGATGCCGTTCGGCTTATCTGCTGTGCAAGAACTGCTTGCGGAAAGGCGAGAAGGGCCAAGATTAGTGGGAAAATGCGAGCGTTCATCGGGAATGCTCCTTTTAGCGCACCGGCGCGGGAATGTCATGCATTTTCAATTTACCCAGGTGTCAGAGTCGTACTGGGCCGCTACAGCCACGTCCTACCGGGTATAGGCAAGAGCGCCTCGGATGCACTATACGTCATCGCAAGGGGTGCGTAGGCTTGTGAGCAGTCTATGAGCAAAAGGCTCTTTTCCGAGTAGGACGAAACGCGAAAACCCTTGTAAAATAAGACATGGAGAGGTGGCAGAGCGGTTGAATGCGGCGGTCTTGAAATGCTTACAGCTAACCTCGATAAGTCCTCGCAGGTATCGCTTAAGCACGGCTAGCAGACTTATCGAGGCTTGTCTGACCTTGTCGTACCTTATGCGGTGAGAAAATCGGTGAGAAGGATTGGTCTTCTCACGCCACTTCTCACAACGCCATGCGAACGGTGCAGTAGGTGGCTGGCTTCCTCGATGACTCCGTCGGGCTCTACTGCAAGCCAAGACACCAGAAGTAGGGCAGGCCCGGCTACATGCTATAATGGGCGGGGAAGTGGACAACTTAAGAGCTTCAGTCGACAAGCTAAGAGACTCGGGAGAGTTGATCCTGCAGGCTTACAAAGAGTCGGCACTTCAACGCTCGCCCATCTCGTTCGCGAATATTGGCGCGCCGGTCAAGCGTCGAGCGAGCGCGGATCGTGGGCCCTGGCAGATCTCCGATCTTCATTTCCCGACGCGGCCGTAACGCAGGAGACCGTTGCGTTGGTCTACGGTTCGAATCAGGAACTCGCTGCGGTCGCGGGCGTCGTAACCGGGTATCCGCAGTGCGCGGAGCCAGCGCCGCAGCAATCCGGAATACCGTCCTACGCGGTTGCCTCCAACGGTCCGCCTCCACCTGAAGAAGAGGCACCGCCGCCCGCCGAGGAGCAAGCACCGCCCCCCGCTCACGAAGAGGCACCGGCGCCGGGGCCTGTCCAGGAGCGGGCACCCCAGCCGGAACGATCGCCACCCGCCGAAGAGGAAGCGGCCTCATCCGCCGGCGCATACGACAGTGCACGCGGCTACGACCCGTCACGCGGTTACGACGCGGCCCGAGGATAGCGTCTCGAACGCCTACGACGCCGGTCGCGGGTATGATGCCGGACGCGGCTACGATGCGTGGCGCGGCTACGACGCAATGCGAGGCGTCAGTCCTGCAAGCGCAGGACAAGCGCCGGCACGGGCGGTTTCGGAAGGAGGAACGTCGCCGAACGGTCCGCAGTAACTCGCGAACCAAACAAGGCAAAAGGGAGCGCCGGCATCACCCGGCGCTCCCCGAATGTCGCTGGGCATGCGGATTACTCAGCGCGAACAAGTTCGCACCGGCAATTTCCGCGACGGTTTGGGTAATCTGTGCGCAAGAAAGTGGTAAGCAAAGCGGCGGCAGGACTCTTGCAGGCGGACAATTAAGGACGTTAACCTGGCTCGTCAGTCGTCGAGGGCCGAGGAGAACTCGCATGTCCAATGCCGGCTTGTTTCGTTTGCTGGGAATTGCCGCATCAGTAATGCTCGTGACGGGCTGTGGTGCGAATCTCGCACATCCAACTGCGCCCGTTCAAACGTCAGTGGGCGCGCCCATACATCATTTACGATCCCTCGCCGGTCGTATGCAACCCATCTACGATTTCAATGGCTCACCTGACGGAAGCTCGCCGGTGGATCGCTCCAACAACCATACCCCCCTTATCGCCCATACCGCCACTGACTCTATGACCACGTATGCGGGCGGCGATTCGAACAACGACGGAACCGTGGCGTCTGTAACGCAAAAAGGGCACGAAAGCGTCGTCTACACCTTTAAAAACACACCAGATGGCGCGAATCCCGCCGGCGCACTCTACGCACCGAAACACACTCCAGCCATTTTCTATCTTGCGACCACGCATGGCGGCACGAACGGTCTTGGCGCTGTGATTCAGCTGACTGCTACAAAGAAAGGGCCCTGGCGCGAGCAGCCGATTTACAGTTTCAGCAGCTATCCGAACGACGGGAATCAACCGTGGGGGACGCTGATCGGCGACAGTCAGGGCAACTTGTACGGCACGACGTTTGCCGGAGGGACGTATAATCGAGGCACGGTGTACCGGATGGCGCAGTCGGCGTCGGGCTGGACCGAAAGCGTCTTGTACAGTTTCACCGGTTCGAACGGCGATGGCGCAAATCCGTACGCGGGTCTCAGCATCGATGGCAAGGGCAATCTGTACGGCACGACCTACCAAGGCGGCGACTCGAATAACGACGGGGTCGTCTACAAGCTGACGCTCTCCAGTAGCGCGTACGGCGAGAGCGTTATCCACACGTTCAACGGCGGTGACGGATCGGAACCGCATGCCGGCGTGTGCATCGATCCGAGCGGAAATCTGTGGGGTACGACCAATTTTGCGGGCGCGAAGGGCGCGGGAACGGTATTCGAACTTAGCTCCGCGGGAAGTACGTACAGCGAGCGAGTTGTCTGGAACTTTGGCGCGTCGGGGGACGGCGCGAACCCGACGGGCGGCATCCTCATGGATAGCAAGGGGCGCCTGTACGGCACGACCGAAGCCGGTGGCGCATCTGCCAGCGGCGCGTTTTTCACGCTGACGCCCGCGGGGGGCAAGTACAAGGAAAACCTTTACAGTTTCAGCGGTGGTATGGATGGTTCTCATCCGTATGCCGGGCCGTCGGTCGACAATAAAGGCAACATCATTGTAACCGCGAGCCAAGGCGGCACCGGGTACGGTGCCGTGAGCCAACCCGCGCCCACAGTTCACCTGACCAAAGTACAGTATTGCGTTACCGTACCCGCCACCTGAGAATCTCTCCGAACACCGCTTAGCGCATCTTTTTCATTTGCGGCCGCATTGCTCGTTCGAGCGATTCGCGCGTGGCTCGTTGGCGTTCTCTTTCCGACGATGCTGCCACCGTTCCGAGCAGGACGAAGCTCGACGCGCCCACAAAGGCTTTCGAGCGATCACCGACGCGGCCGCACCGGCTCCGAGAAATCGCTTGCACTCATTGCGTCATTCCGTTCGCCTCATGGTCGACCGCGAGCGGCGGCGCTACTCTCGAAGGGTCTATGCAGCGAAAACTCGCATAAAATCTAGCGTGGAGAGGTGGCAGAGTGGTTGAATGCGGCGGTCTTGAAACTTACTAATGCCATCACGATACGTCCCGATTAGTACCGGCTGAGCATGAAAGAGGAAGGTCTTAGGCACTTATAGGTACCTGTCGTGACGTATTACGTTACCAAATCCGTTACCAAATGCTGATTTGGTAACGTACTACTTGGATGAAGGGTCGATGACGACCACGCCGCTCGTCAAGAGCGCCTGGCGGCTGCCCAGCACAACCTCCGAAAGGTCCCAGTCGGCCATCCCATTGTCGTGACCGAAGTTCATGACGAGTTCATCATTCCTTGGGAGCAGGTAACTCCAACATGGCGAGCCCTTCAAGCCAGGGCCGCATGCATCACCAACGCCTAACGCCCAGTCGGGTGGCGGCTCATTAATGTGTCCGCCATCGTCGAACCGAAGTACCGTGCCCAAGACCTCGACAGAGCGCATCTCGGCTGCTCCGGCCCTAACGTCAATGAGGACAATGGTTCCGTCAGAATCGGGCGTGACCGAAAGCGTTCCTCCCCGAGCATTTCTCCAAACGTAAACCCCAGCTTTAACTGTATCCGGCTTCCCATGTTTCGCGACGTAATCCACGACTGGGGAACCAAGAGCAACTCCGTCGAGGGTATAGACCGGAGGGCCGGATGGGAGGGGCGTGGGTGATGCAAGGTTCGCCCCAGTCGCCCGCGCTGGTAGGGGAATCACCGACACGATGATGAGCAGTGCGCTCAACATGGCTCGCATGACTTATTCTAACACGCGCCTCGGGCCGCGACAACCTGAGCCCACGCGGCCCAGAGCATTCCGTTAACAGTGCAGAAAGCGCGAGGCATCGGATAGACTGCGGGGAGCACGATGAACACGACGAGGGCTGCGGCTAGTACGTTGGCTCCTTGCCTAATCCATGCGTCCGACCTGTCTTCGATATTCATGTTCCTGCGGAGCGGAGTTCTGTGCGGCGTAGGTTAAGGGCCTTGTCTGTTGTAGGATGAGAGGCGAGCCGGTCTGCAGTTCGTGAGCAATCCGTGAGCAAACCCGGCCGTGATATAATCTTGGCATGTTAGACCGCCCCGATAAGCTATGCCCGGCTAAGTGTGTGCGTTCCCTTTCGGTAGGTGATACGATTGTCGAGAATCGGCATGGCGAGAAGTCCTCTTTTCGCTGCACCTACTGCGGCTTCAAAACTGACAACGAGCACGAGCTTCTAAATGCTATGCCGACCCCTAAACGCAAACTTACCAAGTCGCGGGGTCCCTCGTCGGTTAGGAAGAAGCGTTAGGCGTCATGCACCCGTTCCGTATCGCCATTCTGATATTCGTGGTCGGCGCGTCCATCGCGAACTACTTCGCAGCGAGAGAACACTGGGATAGAATCGTCGCGTCTACGCCCCTCGCTGCATCTACGGCAGCGCCGACTGACTCTTCGGGCACTGACTGGACGAAGTATAGAGGCACTGCCCAGGCGCACCCTAATGAACAGCCGACCCCTGAGTTAGCGAGTCCCCTCGCAGAAGCCAATGACAAGGCATGGATGCGTGAAGCGATAATCGTCACAATCGCCGGAGTCGCGTGGTTCTTACTGCCTGGGAAGAACTCGAAACAGGGTTCGTGACCAAGATGCATCCATTCCGCATTGCTATTCTGGTATTTGTCGTCGGCGCGTCGGTCGCAAACTACTTCTTCACGAAAGAACAGCACGACGAAATCAGCCCCTTGTCCGTAGCAGCGCCTGCGGGCGCGACCCTTCAGGAACGCTATGGGGCCACTGCGATGCCCTCCGTTTCGTCATCCCAACCCGGCTCCTACACCGCAAGGCTTGAGTCTGCGGCCAAAGAAAAAGCGTGGATGCGCGAGGCGATTATCGTTACGATAGCAGGCGTCGCGTGGTTCCTTGTGCGACCGAAAGCAACGTCGTGACGGGTTCGGCCCTGGCTTACGGCCTAACAGCCGCCATAGCCGCCGTCCTCGCTGCTTTCTGCGGAATCGCCGCTTCGCGTTTGCACCGAGAAGTCGGTCCCATTGAGACGCCAACGGATTACCTTGTCTGGAACAGTCGCGGGTCCGGCGAGCGCAAGCGTATGTGGTACGCCGCACGTAGGGTCGTCGCGGTTGCGTTCACTGACGCTCAGTACGCCGCAGCGGGGTTCGCAATCGCCTCTGCGTTCTTCGTTTTCGCGGCCACTCTGCCGACCGATGATGTGCTGTCTCGGTGTCTAGCCATTTTCGGTGCGCTCCTCATTGTGGGAGCCGCCGTCGCGTTCGTACAGGCCATGCGTAGGGCGCGACTTCCGCAAGCGCGCGATGCGTTGGACACTTGGTACGTTGACTGGATACGGGGCTATATCTCCGCGAGTGAATCTCCAACTAAACAAGAAACCGCCGACGCATTTATGGAGGCCGACCCTAAGAACGCGGCGATACTGAAGCGATTCAAGTGTGACCCCTTTGACGCTCGGAACAAGGGCGGAGAGTAATCTTGGATTTGGCTCGGCGCATCGACGAAGCAAGACATGGCCGCTCCCTGTAAGAAATGCAACGGGTCGGGACAGTACAGGAGAGGCAGTTTTAAAGGCTTCTGCTACGCCTGTAACGGGCGAGGTATCATCAAGCGAACGCGGCGGCCAAGCGTCGCGCGCATCGAGCAGCGGCTTGCGAATCTGCAAGACGAGAAGAAGAGGCTTGCTGAGAGCAGCGAGGCGGACCTGCTGGAATACGATAAACTGGTCGAAGAGGCGGAGCGATGTTTCGCTCCGGTGCGAGATATTTGCGGAGTACCGACGAGCATAAATATCGCCCAAGGCTACATCGAGCAGGCCGTGCACGTGAGGGAAAGCGCAATGCCCTCGAAGAGACGGAACCTTAAAGCCATGAGATTATTTGGTCCGCTGTCAAAACCGACCTGTGAAATCATGGAACGCTCTTTGCAAGAGTTCGAAGCCGATATTAAAAGGCTTCGCTTGTTCCTTGACTCGCTTCCAGAGATAGCTCCGGTCCTTGCGCGAAAAGAAGAGTTGTTCGCGCGGCTCCAGCGAGTGCGAAATATCGAGTACAGCGTGACCAAACTTCAGGAGGAGCTTATCAGCGCAGAGCGACAGCCAGAAGTGAAGATACAAAAGCTCAGGAGCCGCGTTGCACTTTCAGACCGTGAGAATCGAGAAGCCGTGGAACGGTTTCGGTCAGAACTGGCTCGAACCGAACATTGTCCCTATTGCGACGCGGCCATTGTCGAGTTTCACCTAGACCACATCATTCCGGTATCTTACGGAGGAAACCCTTGCCGAGAAAATCTCGTTTGGGTGTGTGCTCCCTGCAACCTGAAGAAGCGTGATTTGACCCTACTCGAGTTCTCCGAAAAGTTCGAGCTCGATTATCTGTGTATTGTGCGTCGTCTTCGTGCTTTGGGAAAGCGCGCCTAGGAAAGAGTTCGACGCCGTAAAGTGCCGAGTGATATAATCCGTCTGCTATGAGTGAGCCTCGCGGGCAGCACTACGTTCCACAAGTCTACCTTCGCGCATTTGCAGATAGAGACACGATTCGCGTCCACCGTAGGCCGGAGTCGGGGCAGCAGCCAACGCCGTTCGATACGAACGTCAAGAACGTCGCGAAGCGCCGTGACGTTTACTCGGTGAAGACCGATGAGGGCCGGGACCGCTACATCGACAAGAACTTCGAGCGCGTCGAGAACCTACTGGCCGCCGTACTCGTGCCGGTCGTTGCGGGGCGGCTGCTTACCGAGGCGCAGTGGGACTCCCTAAAATACCTCGCGGCGATTCAGGAGATTCGCGGCCCCGAAGTAATCGACAGTTTCGCAGACGCGACGACTCGGGTTCAGGAACAGATGCGCTCACTCTATCGTCAGCACCGACCGGAGTGGACCGAGGACGACATAGAGCGGGCGGTTCAAGAAAAGTATCCGAGCCAGAAGCTCTCCCGTGAACTCGCAGCAGCCCCTCGGAACATCGCACTAACGTCAACCAACAGCGTCGTGCCGCAGTTCGCTCAACACCTGAAGTCCTTCCGCGCGACCATCATAACGAGCGGGGCGCAGGACTTTATGACCAGTAACCGGCCCGTGGTGTGGTTCGACCCTGACGACTACCCGCCGCACAAGTTCTACGGGTTCAACCGCCAGTCACCGACGATTGAAGTGACGTACCCTCTGACCCGGCGGAAGTGCTTGCTCCTGTACCTCTACCCTGGAGCCGTGAAGCAGTACGCCCTTGCCAACTACGCGGCCGTGAGGATGGTCAACTCGCGGACTAGGAGCGGGGCTAAAGAAGTGTACGCCTATCCCACACAGGACGCACAAGAGCGGCAGGTTCAACTCGCGGACTTAGGGAGCGAGGCGTTCGCGTTCCCGCTGCTTGTGACGCTGCTCGATTCGGAAGCGAACGCGAACGAAGCTTCGTCGTAGACGGCCGCACCTAGGCCAAGAACGTCACCGAACCTAGGCCGCAGACGACAGCGCCTGGCGCGGGCCAATCCAAGACGACACAGACACCGCCGCAGCACAAGACGACATACATAGAGGCTAGGAAGACGCATCGGCCACGAGCAACGCGAACGCTCCGCCCTCAGACAGCCACCTTCACCTCGCCAGACCACTGCAACGTCGGCACCCAACAGAACGTGATGGTCTACTCCGTCGAGACGCAGACGCAGACGCACTGCTTCCAAAAGGGGGCTACAAGCCGTCCCTAGCCTCTTGCACTCGACGCTCACTTAATCTATCGCCGTCGCCTGAGGAGTCTCTCTAAGAACTCCACCGGGTCGGCGCGAAGAACCGCTAGTACCTGCAGAAGTTCGAGAAGGTCGATTCGCCGCTCGCCTAACTCGACCTTAGAAACGAAGGTTTGGGCACGACCGATTCTTGACGCAAGCTCTGCCTGCGTAAGTCTGCTGCGCGTCCTATACTCGACCAGAAGGTCGCGAAGACGCTTCGCTTGACTCGAATAGATTTGCTTGCTCACCCGCCGGGGGACCCCATCCTGCAGATGATAGAAGGCTTCTATGACGTAGCCCAAAATGGGGTAAGCCGGAACGGGGTGGGAAAGGTGGCAGCGTACCTACTATATGGAAGGCCTAATGCTAGTTGGAGTCATCTTTCTCGTCGTCTTCGTAGTGGTAGGCGGCGCGATGTGGCTCATGCTGCGGTCATGGAAGAACATTGTCCTCGGTATCATCGGTGCAATCGTAATAATGGCCATCCATGGGATGCTTGCCACGAGCTTCGCGGTCAACGCGGCGCATGGTACTGACTACCTCGGCGCATACATTGCATGGCAGATACTGGTCGTCGTTCTGTGGTCGTTAGTGTTTGCAGTTTGCCGTGCCAAGAATCGCTATGCGCCGACGTGGCTTATCGCGACGTTCTTCTTCGGGCCGATTCCGCTGGTTATTCTCGCGTTCATGCCACGGCGCGAATACCGAGATGATGAACTCCACAAATGCCCATACTGCCTTTCCTCGATACCGCTTCGCGCCTCAGTTTGTCGCTTTTGTCAGAGAGAGATTCCATCAGCCGCGACGACACCTGCCCCGTCCGCTGTTAGGGTAGAAGACCAGAGCGCGCCCGAAGCTCAAGGGAGAGCCGCTTGCAAGTATTGCGGCGGTGCAGACGCCGATGTTCGCGGCCTCTACGGAAACTCGTATCACCGTGCCTGCCATGCTCAAGCTCTGGCATTATGAATAAGTCACGTTCGTTTTGAACGATGGCCTCGACTGACTATTGCCCCAACTGTAAAACCTATCTCGGTGCGGGCCGCACCTCATGTCAGCACTGCGGTTCTAAAGTGACTCGGCGCATTGAGCCATACGTGTATAAACCCGAAACGCCAGCGCCGACGGCAACCACCACATCTAGCCCTTATCTTACTGCTCGCGAAGCGTGGATAGGCCGAATCGCATTGCTTGTCGTCGGATTGCTGGTCGTCGCCGGTATCGCATGGGCGATAGCGTTGAACACACCGCATCCGCAAACTGCAGCGCAACACGAGACAGTCCGGCGGGAACACCGGCTGGAACAGCGAGCGTTGGCTGCGGAACAACATGACGTTAAGGCCATGGCGCACATCATCAACGCGGCGATGGGCGAAAGTTTGATTCAACAGTATCAGATTCAGGACGCCATCCTCATTTTGCGTGTTGATGGCGACGTTTGGAACTCTGCAAGCGAACAAGACCGTGACCTTGCATTCCAGCAGATTCAGCGGACCTGGGAGATGATACGCCGTGACCGTGTATCGTCTGACGCAATAGCTGGCGTTAGAATCGAAGACCTTGCCGGAAATAGGCTTCGGCAGACGGGAATGTTTGGGCAGTAGCCGTCTAAGGCAAACAGCGCGGTGCGGCGCTCTTCAGCGGTTCGCCCTAACTTAACGGCTGAGGTGCGGCGAGATAGGCGAACAGGCGTTCGACTTAGCCGCGCCGAAGTCGGGCGGATGCTTGATTCCTGCACGAGGTTGCGTGAGGTCGCGAGTGGCCGCGTTCTGCCGGTAGACGCCTGGACGACACTCCAGGCACATCAGACTGGCATCACCCCCGAACAGGCCCGTGCGGGCATTGAGATGCTTCTCGCAAAGGGCGGCGTGTTCGAGGTTGTCGATTAGGGCGCTGTTTTGTTCGACACTTCCGAAAAGTCCGCGCCCGGTAGTTTGCTGAAGTCAGGCGCACCAAAGAAGACCCTCCTGAAAGAGGACGCCCTCGGTCGGGGCAAATGGGTCGCGAACCTCGTTGGCTTAATCGAAGCGTATCCAGGTGGCGACAGCCTGACCATTGCGCTTTACGGCCGCTGGGGTTGCGGGAAGACCACTTTGCTAAACTTCGTAGTCGAGGCTCTTCAAGAGAAGGCGCATGACCGTATCGTAGTCGGGCGATTCAACCCGTGGAACTTCTCACAACAGGAACGATTATATTCGGCCTTCTTTGCAACCGTCGCAAGGCTTCTGAAGAAGACTGACAAGTCAACGAAGACACGAAAAGCCTCAGCCGCACTGGACGCGCTGTCTCTCGCGACCGCTCCCGCAGCCCTGGCGGGGCTGGGTTTCATTTCCGATGGCGTCAAGACGCTCGCCAAAATGACAGAGAAGTACGCGGACTCGCTCGGTGATATTGAGAAAGTCAAGGACGACACGTCCGGTGCACTTAGAAAGTCCGAAAAGCGACTCGTCATCGTCATTGATGATATAGACCGACTAACAGAGGACGAGGTTCGTCAAGTATTCCAGCTTGTCAAATCTGTAGCGGACTTCGAGAACGTCATTTATCTCCTCGCATTCGACCACAATATGGTCGCGCAAGCTCTCGACAGCATAACAGGTAACGAAGGCCACGCCTTTCTGGAAAAAATAACCAATGTTGTCCTCCGAGTGCCCCCACTGACTAAGCGACAGGTGAGGGAACTTCTCCTTGCAGACCTTCAAAGCTATGCCAATCGTCAACGTGAGTACAACTGGGACACGCAGCGATTGCGACGCATAATCGACGTTGCGTTCAACAACTTCAAGACCTTGCGCCAAATGGAGCGATTCGCCAACGTCCTTGCGGCTACCGAAGGTCTAACGGCAACTGACTTCGACTTCACGGACCACGTTGCTCTCAGCATAATGCAAACTTTGGAGCCGAAGCTCTTTGACTTCGTCGGCAGCAATCCCAAGCTATTCGTAGATGACATCGAAAATCGTCTAGCCCGACGCAAAGAGCAGAATAAGCTTGATAAGGCGGCTGTAGATGAGGAGCTACAGACGCTCAAGAACGTAAGCGTCGATGACGTGAAGGAACTATTGGGCGCGGTGTTCCCGAAGATTGACAACCTCTACTCTTCTTACGGGTCGGAGTCGTCTTGGGGAAAGGCCGAGTGGAGGACACAAGGCAGAGCCTGCGCGAGCTTTACGACATTCTCTCGGTACTTCGTATTCGAGGTGGACGAAGGCGAACTGTCGGAGTCTGACAAGGCTGCGCTATGGGAAGGCGCAAAGACCGTTGACGCTCTCGAAGGCTATCTCAGGACCCTTTCGCCAGAGAAGCTCTTTAGCGTCTACGAGTTTCTGACGGACATTGATGCCGCTGCCATCAGTGAAGACCTTCTGCGAAACATCGTTACTGCGACCATAGATATTGGCGACGAGTTCGCCGTGTTGCCGGGATTGGACGACATGTTCCGGGGGCCGATGCTCCAGGCGATGAGGGCATTGAATGTCCTGCTGAAGGCGCTGCCGCCCGAACGGAGATTCGAACTCGTCATGGAAGTGTTCGCAAGGCCCCCAAAGAGTATTCAGGTGCCGTCAGAAGTTGCGTTTTTGCTCGCGAAGAAAACGGAAGGCCTGTTCGTGGATGCACAGATTGAAGAACTTAGGCGAATCTGTCGCGGCCTCTATCAGGCTTCTTGGGAAAGAGGCGACTTTGTTAACCATCCGGCTTTCTTGGGAATGTTGCCTGATTGGATTGGGCGCGAGGAGCCGAGCCCCGACGTAGTCGAGGCGATACGGGCCTCACTAGCTAACAATGACGCGAAGTTTCTCGAACTCTTGGGGCGTTACGAGAACCAGCGGTTTAGCCGTTACGAGCCCGACCGATTCAACACGAAGTACCTAGCACAGATTTATACGCCTGCGGAGATGGTTGAACGACTCGAATCCATCAGAGATAACCCGTCATTTGATGCCGAGCGACCTCGGGTTGAAGAGCTTCTTCAGGAGCTACATCGGGAGAGTGACGAGGAAGACGCTGAGCCCGAACCTTTCTTGCCTGTGCCGCCGCAGGCTGTGCCTCCTATGACCGACTTACCGAGCGTGGAGTAGAGCGACCGCATTGCTTTACATCGTCGAGAAATGACGGACTCGGAAGTGACGAGAGTCGTCGCGGAGATAGGCGCATTTACGGGAATCGGAGGACTCCTGGTCGGTATCGTCGGGCTTGTTCTAGGCCTCGCGAATCTCGTTAGAGACAAGGGAGCTTTGCGCGTGGAACTGTCGGAGGCCGCCATTCCGTACAATCTGCCAGAGTACCCATCTAACATCGACTGGGGCCTGGTGAACGTAAGCAACAGCGGTCGTCGCCCAATCTACCTAGAAGCCGTTGACCTGATTCTCAATACAGGCGGCAAGGCGCTGCTCTTTTCGTCTCAGTCGAAGCAACTTACAGAAGGCGGTGAACCTTCTCACACAATGTTCGATATAGGTAACGTGAGAAAGCAAGGCTACCGGATTGTCTGCGCCAGAGCGAGAGACGCTCGTGGAAGAAGCTATTATTCACGCATGAGTTTCGCCAACAAGATTCGCTTCGCCCTGCTGCGGCTCCGAGGCGCGGTATAGCAGGGTGCTTCGGTTCAGAATACCGGATGTCGAGTAAGCCGACGATTCGGCCCCATATTCAGTGGAAGTGCGATGAAGCGCAGTTTTATTTGGTGCAGTTGAAAAAGGTGTCCGCTCAGGTCTTCCATGAGACGAGGCAGTTCGGCTTCACTTGGGGGAACCGTGAGCACCAAGGATATGCTCGCATCTTCCTGTTCCTCTTCTCGGGCTTCCTATCGGCATTCCGTTGCGTGACGTTCTACCTACAAGAGACGTGCAGGCGCATGGAACCGCCAAGTCAGTGGTACAACAAGCAGACGGCGTTGGCCCGTGAGAACAAGGGGTTGTTGGCTGCTTTTGTGCTTTTGCGTGATAGCGACGTTCACAAGAGGACCCTGCATCCCGCTGCAGGCGTGACCAACCGAATAGATTTTGCGACGAAAACCGCCTCGTCCGAGTTTACACTTAACGCCAATGACCTGCGGACCCTTGAGGCTCTGAAAAGCGAAGAGTGGGCCGTGAAAGCTCTCACGTCCGCTTCCGTGATAGCCATTAGCGAGAAGGTACTCGAAGAGTTGAAGGTCGTCATCGAGTTGGGCGTTACGGAACGGCTCATTTAAAGACACTGCTGTTAGCTCAGTTTTCGATAAAGGCTCGGGCATGACGCCTCGTCAAGCGCCAGATTCTAATAATCTCGGCCTAACTCACAGAGAGTTTTGGCAGCCGTGCCCGATGCAAAGCGGTTTCCGTCTGAGCACCCATAGCTATAAGCCTCGCGCTGACTTTCGGTGACGTTGCGACCCCTTGCTTTCCGTATTCTGATGCAATACCGTAATGCGAAACGACCGCGCAGAACTTTCTGCCGGACGGCGCAATCCGTTACATCAAAGGAGTTTGCAATGAAGAACACTGTACCGCCCTCGCTTACGTTCAGGCAGGGCGACGGGTTACTAGGAATACCTCCTTCGGGCCGGGGAGGGTTCATAGACGAAATCCTAGCTCTTGCCGATGAAGCGCCTGAGGAACGTCGCGAGCTAATCATGGACCCGCGTCTGTTGGCGACCCTTGCAGATTTTGGCGCACGGCTCGATGCCAGGAACCAGGACGAATATGGAACGTATATCGTTTTGAAACATGGCGGTCGCGCTTACGACCCGGACGCCTATGCCGACTTTCTGCGGGGCGAACCAAAGTTGTTCGACAGGCTAACCTTGGTAGTAGAGCGGGCGCTATTCGAGCGATTCGTTGTAGACGCGCAAGCGTTTTCGTGAGCTACCGTTTGCCTGTTGCAATAGCACTCCGTTGCAGTCGCAAACCACCCATCGTCCGTTTATGCTCCTTTTGCCAGCGTGGCCTTTAGAAGGTCGGCGGTACAATGCGTAGGGCGTGTATGCTCCTTTTACCGGACGCACCTATAGAGAGACGCTGGCCCCTAGCGCATACGTGTGCTCACCGCCCGCGCTCGCATCGTGCGCGAGGCAAATGCAAAGCGTAATGCAAAACCGCGCGCGACGCAGGTTCGGCAGTGTAACTAGAGCTTAGATGCAAGCTTCTCAAATAATCTCGCATTAAGCAACAGCATTCGAAGTTTTTGTTTGTCTGTGTTCTTGACTTGGCTGCGTGTTGACAGTAACATTGTTGACAGTAACACGCACTAGCGAAAAGGAGCAGTCAGCATGGCGCAAGACATCACGGGGTCTGATTACTGGAGCGAGATTCGCAGCATCGCCGAAAACGTAAAGCAAGACGTTCGCGAGAACGAAGGCGACGTTTCAGATGCGGTTCACGAAGCAATCGACGGTCATCAGTGGGTCATCTATACGAGTTACAATCTCGACGTGCTTAAACACTGCAGCGATGAAAGTGCCGGTATCGACGAAGGCATAATCGACGCAAACGCTGCCTTGGCAGAAGGCGGTCTTTCGAGACTAACCGCTCAACTGGCCTGCTGCGCGATGGAGCGCGACGTTTACGACGAACTCGACGGCTGGAGCGGCCCCGAAGACGACGAGGCGACTGAAGAGGACACGGAGCGCGACGAGGCTCTAGAAGGGGCCGGTAACGAATATGCGGCCGCCCTGAAAGAAGAAGTAGGCTCATGCGACTCTTGCGCGGTCGCCATGATAAACGGAGTGCGCTGCCATGAAGCCGGCTGCCCTCGTTATGCGCGGCTGAAGTCGCTCGAATCCCGCGTCGCTGCCATCGAGGCGGCCTAAGATGTACGACAGCGAAAAGATAGCTCTCGGCATCGCACAGGCCAAAGGAGAAGGCCGCGAAATCGACGACCTCACCGCTAAGATAATCGCGGCTCAGTTTCACGACGGAAGCGCGCAGGCTCTAGCCTTCCTCTCGACTGGCGCGATTCAAGGGTCCGCCAGCGACCTCTGGCGAGCCTTCGGCGACGGCTACACGTCGCACACAGCCGCAGACCGTTACGCACTCGACTGGTTCGGAACGTACCTTCAGAACCGCCAGAGCCGCGAAGAGGTCGAGGGTTGGGCAGACCTGTCCTGGTAACGGCCGCTAGGGTCAGACTCCTGACGCTGAGAACTCCGCCACAACACGACATGTCTGACGAAGAACGCAAGGCCCAACTGAGAGCCTCCAAAGCCAAGCAAAGAGCCCGCGCCGCCAAAGCCGGGCTCTGCGTCGTTTGCTGCATAAACCCCAAGGCTAAGGGCATCAGCGTTTGCGAGCTTTGCAACGAGGCCGCTAAAGTGCGCGTAAGAGAGTCGCGCGCGTAGGACTTCAGTCCGCTCCAAATGCGACAAAAGAGGTACGGTAAAGGGGTGTGAAAAGGGTGTCCCATTTTTGAAGGGTACCCTTTGCGTCTTGCACTCTAATGCAACGTGTTGACGAAACAGACGGCCTATAGCCTGCTACTAAAGAGGTAGATGCGCCCAAAAGGTCGCGAGTTTTGCGTTTATGCCACATTTTACATCACTCCTCATCGCGCGCGCATTTCTGGCGAAAGCCCTTGAGGTGAACACCTCAGGACCTGCCGTATTGTGGGTTACAGGGGCATGGCTGCGTCTTAGTGAGGGCGCAAGAGTTAGGAGTCGTCTGCGCCCTTGCAAACGCTCCTAGGGGCGCAAATCCGCGATAGCCTAGAGCCCGATTCCGTGCCCTGCATGGTCATCCCACTTCGTGCCCTGGCGGATGTATCGGCGCGCGACTATAACGCTTTTGTGGCGGGTCTGACGCATGATAGCGGCCTCGCTCTTACCGGCACGAGCGGCACTCGTGGCAAACCCGCTGCGGAGCGAATGCCCTGCGACCTTATCGGCGTCGAGTCCGGCTTTGGCGGCGCGGTCCTTGACGACAAGCGCCACCGAATGGTCAGACAAACGGCCGCCGATGTTTCCGTGTCGGTCGATGCTGCGGAACAGGGGACCGTCGTCGATGCGTTCCAGCCAAGCCTGCAACGCGCGCACCGGGCAAGTGGTCACGTCTGAGCCGTAAGGAATCGCAATCTCCTCGGCGTTGCCTTGTTGATTTGTTTTCGACCGACGCAACGCCAGGACGACGCCAGCGCGCTCGAACCGTGCGTCGGCAACGTCGAGTCCGACCAGTTCTGAGCGTCGCATCGCACCGGCAAAACCGACCAGGAGCAAAGCTCGGTCGCGAAGGTCGATTGCAGAGTCCCCAAGCGGCGTCACCATCGTGCGAAGCTCGTCAACACCTAGGGCCTCCTTCTGCCCCTGTGCCACCCCAAGGCGACGCCGGGTCCCAGCCAACACGGAACGCACGACCTCGTGCGACGTAGGCGACTCGTATCCGGCCGCCTTGTGAGCGACGGCAATGGCCGCTAGACGCCGCTGCAGGGTCGAAGGCTTCATCGTCTCGGCCACGTCCGCGATGTACAACGAAACCGTCTCAGCGGTCGCAGGAAGGCACCTCAGGCCGCGAGCTTGGCACCAAGAGCAGAACGCTCGCAGGTCGCTTTCATAGGCGCGCACTGTGTTAGCGGACCGAGCGTCGTTAGCGTAACCCCTAGCCTTGTCGGCGAGCGCACCAAGGACGGCTTCGGTGTCGAGTGCTGTAGCGGGCAGCGGTACTAACATAAGTCCTCCTGGCTTCCGATAAGGTTCGATTATCGTAACTCAGAAAGGCAGCAAGTTCAAGCAGTTCGGTACATGATTTTCGACCGCTAGGGGCGACTCGCAGTGTCTTCGTCACCTAACCGCGAGCGACACACAATCCCTAGTGGTATTGACCGGGGGATGGGTTGCAGTAGCGAAAAAGCGACAACCGCCGACGCGCCACCACATGAGCACATACGCATCTGTTTTCAAAATCCGATTCCGAACCGGGATAGGTCTATTAGGCACTCCTTTACGCCGTCTAGGAAAGCCGTGTGCGAAAAAATAGTGGGGGAGGTTTTCTAGCCACTCATAGGCCACGTCAAGGCATCCGCAGAAGCCGTTCGTGCAACCAAATGCTGCTGGAGGTGCTCACCGTGCTACGCTCGCTATTTCCTTACAGCGCGGTCTTCTTTGCGTCTCTACTGCTGCTCGATGGGTGTCAGCAAAGCGATGGGGTAGCCCTGAGTCGCGCGATAGCGCAGGACTCATCGTCTTCTTACGGTTACTGCCCCGTGAACCCAAGCGGAACCGGGATTCTACCTGACGGCGACTTTTCACAGGGAGTCAACTACGGCGACCATTTCATCGAGCCACACAAAGGAACGGTCTTTGCTCCTGATTGGATGGTCGCGAAACGAAACATAGACTTCAACGGGACTACGTTCTGGAACATCGACGGGTACTGCAGCGTAGACCTCGATGGTAACAACGCTGGCGGCATCGTAACGAGTGCTTTTCCGACGAAACCTGGTGCTAACTATACCGTCGCCTTTCTACTCTCCGGTAACGGCGGAGAAGGTAAAGGTAATCCGCCGGTCGTGAAGACGATGGTCATGGAAGCGGCGAAGCAGTTCCAGACGTTCACCTGGGACACTTCAAATGGCAACGATGTAGAGAATGGCAAGTGGGCCGCTGAGACATGGACCTTTCGAGCCCGACACGTCACCACTACTCTAAGGATTACAAGCCAAGACCCCCGCCAGAGCAGCCGAGGAGCGGTCGTCGCTGCGATTGCTGTGATAAAGAGTAAGAAGTGACCGGCGCTCTAAGTTTCACCAGTACATGGATTTGGAAGAGGGCCAGTTGACGTTGGCGGGGACGAAGCAATACTTTGGCGCGGACCCTAAGAATCAGTGGACGTGGCGGCCTATGTGCGACGTGATGCTGCGTCTGACGGAAGGGGTCCCTGCACCGACATTGCCCGAGCGCGTCCGTTACCAGGCCGATAAGCTCGGCCGCAAGGACGGATTGACGCTTCTCGCCGAGTTGATGCCGTATCCGCGCAAGAAAGCCGACAAATCGGTCTGGCCGTACAAGAAATATGAGAGATTCGACGATTACCAAACCTATCGTGAGTGCATGTTAAAGAAACGCCTGCCGTTGCTGAAGTCGCTGTTCGCGATGCCGTGCCAGCGCAAGCTCGTCGTCGCTGACGGCAAGGGCGACTGGGATGAGTTCAAGAGACTGTTTACGACGAACTGGAACGTCGCGCCGCCTTTTGCATGGGGCCGCGTGGGTGAAATGACGGTCGTGCTGACTCCTCATCTTTCTGACAGATTCTTCACACCACAAGCGGGTCTTGACCATCT
Source organism: Candidatus Cybelea tumulisoli (assembly GCA_003167155.1). GTDB lineage: Bacteria > Vulcanimicrobiota > Vulcanimicrobiia > Vulcanimicrobiales > Vulcanimicrobiaceae > Cybelea > Cybelea tumulisoli. Next base: position 8,568 of record PMTY01000128.1, on the reverse strand, counting down.
AGCGTCCACTGTGCGGGCCGCGATGCTCAGATGACCGGGTACCGACAGAACGCGACTCTTCGCGAATCGGCTGTATCGCGTTACTAAAAAGTAGTGGGGACCATTTTTCGCCGACACTGAGTCGAGGAACAACTTCGCGAAAAAGTGAAGTCTTTGGTATGGCAAAACGCTCTAGTAAGTCCGAAATGCCGGAGACGCTCCGGCGCGCTTTTCAACGGGCGTTCGGTTCCTGGCGTCCACCTCGCGTCACGGATGACGGCGACGATGGCCTGGCAGGTGCTTTGGTTCCAAGGATGCCAAAGCCGCCGGTCCTTACTGGCGCGGCCGCAATGGCGATGCCCGTCGAGGAACATTGTAGGCCGCCCGAAGAGCAGTAAGGACTAAATCTTCCGTGCCTAAAGAAATCCCGACGGGTACAATAATCGCGCCCATTCCGCGCAGTTACCTGAAAGGTAACGACGAGTGCGTGAACCAATGCGCCCATCTTATTGGCAGTATCGTAATCGTTTGGTCGCTGATTGAAGCTACATTGTCCCAAATCTACACAAACATCGCCTGCAACCCCGACCCTGGTGAAGGGCCTTCGCCAGCAGAACATTGGATAGCCTTAGAGACTTTTGAGTACGTTCAAAACATTAAACAAAAGCGTAGCCTGCTTATATACGCAGCCGAACGACGAGGGCTGAGCAAAGACACCGTCAGTCGCATGAAAGACTTGTTGAAGCAAGCCCAAACGCTCTACGACGCAAAACGAATCGTTTCGGCGCACGGGAGGTGGATGTATGCTCGGGAATATCCCGACAGCATGGTTTATATGCGAAGCGCGGGAAAATCTGAGCAAGCTAAGCTCTACTCCATGGAAGAACTGAAGGCGGACTTCACGGAGTTAATGGGGCTCGCTCAGGTACTCTCGAACTTCCTGGAAGAGACACTCGTCCCCGAGCTTCGGAGTAAAACTGTAGGCCAATAGTCGAGAGTAAGTGCGTCGTTTCGCACCCCCGTGGGATTGAGGGCGGCAGCAAAACAGGTGGAAAATAACGAACTCTTCCTCCATGAAAGTCGAACGAAGCGGCGACCTGTTTGACCTTGACTCGTTTCTTGCTCGGCCGTTAATAGCGCATTTAGCGACCGGCTCGGCGGATGGACCGCGCGAGTCTCCCGTTTGCTATCTGTGGGAGGAAGGCGCTGTCTGGCTCGTCGGCACGTCGAGTGATAGCTTTCCGAGGCGGATTAAAGATGAACCGCGCTGTGCTATCGGCTTGGTCGAGTTCGTTCTTCAGCGCGGGCTCTTACTGCATGTCGGAATGCGAGGTACTGCTACCGTAGAGCGATTGGATGACGCGTGACTACTGCGGCTTCTGAGCCGTTACCTCGGCGAAGAGAAGGAGACGTGGAATCCCGTGTTCATTCAGACCGTTGTTGATGAACTAGACCTCATGGTTCGCTTCTCGCCGGAGATGGTCGTTATAGGGACCAGTCTTATTTCTTATGATGTCGAACGAGCGCACTTCGTTCCGCGGTCACTATTGTCTCGGCACCCGAGATAGGAAGTCGCCCTCATAGCGATTCTTCCCGAATCGGCCGCATCGCGTTTGCGCAATGCTTGGCGGGACGATTTCTAAGGACCCCGGTCAGCCACGGAGCCTCAGTTCGGAGTCTGCGGAAACCGCTCGGCTACTGAAGCCAGTAGGGTCTGAACATCGACGAGCATCGGCAGGTACTCCTCTAGGCGTATCGTGTTGTCAGCCGACTCAACATGCTTCAAGATAGTACCGTCTGCCATTGAGATACTAGGGTTGCCAAGCCTGGATTGCTCTATCGCCGCTTTATTGTTTCGGTACGACACCGTTAGAACGGCCTCGGAGAGCATTCCTTTTAACAAGCGCATTGAAGATTGAATGATTCTGAGGATTTTATTTCCGTAGTCCAAAGTGCTAGCTCGTGTCGGTATCATTCCATCGTGAACGACCTTGTTTCGGAAGCTATAATCTCCGTCCGACAGTAACGGAGGTAAGGTAAGGAATCTGTTGAGCCAAAGGAAGATGAAAGCGCCGAGTTGTCGTTCGGACTGCTTCGCAACACGTTTACGTGCCTCTTCGACCTTTTCTTCGGGAACCTCAGAGTTTGATAGCAGGCACTGGACGGCAAACTCTTGGAAGCGTTCGAGACTAGACGTAAAAGACACAACGGCTTCGCGATAATAGCCGTCAACGATTGCATTTGCGCCTATCTGAAATAAAATCTCGTACTTTGGATTGCCCAGAACCATCAAACTGGTATGTCCCGCCGGGCACCTCATTTCATAGCACGGCCCATCTCTATAGGCCGTCAACATCATTGGCGTTCCCCGTGGGATGCCTGAAACAGGTCCCGGTAAGGGAGCGCACTCCACGCAGGGCACGGCCAAGGCGAATCGCATGGTGAGGCTGTTCCACAACATCAAAGGGTAACGCCTCTCTGCCTTGCGTCCCTGTCGCAGGTCGTCTAGACTGTGAGCATGGGAGTAAGGTTTACTAGCGAGGTTCGAATGGGCGGTCGTTACCAACAACTCGTGAATGAACTAATGAAGAGCTTACCCGGTGCGTCGGCCCATCTGGTGCCGTTGCCGCAGGGTAACGTAGCCTTGTTCGTCGTCTCGACGCATTTCGAGAATATGAGCGAGGACGAGCGGAAGCAGCAGGTTCAGACCGCCGTCATTGCCTCATCGCACGTCTCAGCGGGAGATTTCTTCTCGGGAATCCACTGCTACACGCCGCACGAATACGATGAACTGCAGAGGAACGACATTCTCGCATTTCCCGGCGAAGAGTTTACCGTTACAGTCTCACTCTTGCGTGAACCAGAGCCGGGCGACGCTCTGGAGATTGAGTGGAGCGGTCCCATCGGCTCTGGAGCCGGTCAAGAGTTGCCTATGTACGCTTCAACGGTCCAGCGCGTAACCGAAGCCATATACAACGTCAAAGGCACAGTGCCCGCCGGATACCCTCCCGGCTTTTATCGGAACGTGAAGGCCCTCGTCAAGGACCGTTCAGGGAACACGGTTGAGCAAATCACGGACCTCGTGCGGCCTTACCTTTCGGTGCAGCGAGGCGAACCGTTAGCGAGTTAAGAAGGCAGGGGTCGCGCCCGCTGCATGGCGCAGAAGCACCTCTAGGAACCTACTTCACATGACACACGGCAACGTTCATCCGTCCGATGAGTGTATTGCCGAACCGCTGCCGCCCGACGAGCGATACGTTTCGGCGAAGAAGAGTCCTGAGCGAGAGCGCAAGCACATACGCGAGTACATGGCCTCTCAGGCGCACGACGACGCAGTGATGCACCTCGAGAAGGTCACAACCGAGGTTGTTTACGGTCGGCATTACGATGTGTGGGATGTCCAGACGGAAGCCGCGCGATGGTGGGTCATTACGCTGCCGACGAACCTCTACTCGCAGGAAATGTTCGCGAGCATGGACATGTGCCTGACGTTTCACATCGGGCTCGCAGCAAGGCTGCTCGGGACAGAGGAGCAGCAGGACGAGGTCGCTCGAATCATCATTAAGTCGCTGCGCCGCCTCGACGCCGCGTCCGAGGCGTTAGACTCAGCGCGCGACGTTGAACAGTTTCAAGCGGTCGGTGTGATGCTGCGCGAGGCCCTGCTTGCGCTCGTCCGTGACCTGGCAGATAGCTCTTTCGTTCCACCGGGTACTGAGGAGCCAAAGCTCGGAGATTTTGTTCACTGGTCGGAACTCATCATCGACGGGTTGACCCGCTCGCCGAACCTGAAGGATGTTAGACCTGCGCTAAAGAGGGCGGCGAAGGATGCGTGGCAGTCCGTTGGCAGCCTGACGCATAAGACCTCGTCCGATGAAACTCTCGCAAGCGTCTGCGCGGACCAGGTGCGTTACGTCTTTGAGCAGTGGGCTGGCCTCATGCGCGCCGCGACCGGAGAGCGAAAGGAGCGGTGCTGGGTTTGCGATTCGCTTCGCGTCCTGAAGCAAGAAGTCGGCGACGGACAGTTCGAACTCGTCTGCGAATCATGCGGAGCCACGGTGCGCTCCGAAGGAGATTGAACATGGCAACTCTCGCAAGTCTGCTTGACGGAGAACTCGACCGTTTTACCCATCAAGATATTGACAACATCGTCGCGGCTCTCACTGACGAGATGGAGAGGATTGACCTCAAGCGAGATTGGCCCGCGAACAACGAGCTTGCCCATGACGTGTGCTCGTTTGCAAATGGGCGCGGTGGCCTAATCATATTGGGATACGATGACCCCGCCGTGGGCAAAACGCCATTCGACGGCGTGGACGGCTCGCCCAAGCGACTCGACTCAGCGTATAACAGCGTACACGCGATGACGGTGCCGGCCGTTCGCTTCTTCCTTCACTCGTACCAGGACGGACAGCACACTTCCGTTGCTATCGTCATTCCTCCAACGGAGAACGGCCCTCACGAATATATCGGCGGCGGTAAGAAGACCAACCTACCGATACGAAGGGGCAAGACGAAGGACGGCTTATCGCTTGGTGAGATTGTGAGTCTCCAACGAGCGGCCAGCGGTATGACGTATGAGCCGCCTGAGATTGGCACTCCCGCGTTATCGCTCGACGTGCAGAATCTGCCGTACTGGGGCGTTGAGTTTGCGCCTGAGGAGTGGCCGGGAGAGCGATTCGCTTTCAGTCACGATGACGACGTTCCGTTTCAAGTATTCTGGCAGAATAGATTCGCGCCCATCTCGTTCAAGCCACTGTCAAACGGCATCGAAATAAGTCAAGGTAGTGGAACGATGCAGTTCACGTCCGTCGTAAACGCGGACGGTTCCGTTGTTGTCGTTTGGCGCACGAACGCTAGACCCTGGATGTACTTTGGCTCCCTGCTGGAAGCCGCGTATTGCTATGCATCGCTCGTCTTTCACAGATTAAGCCTCGCGCCGAGGGCGCTGGCTCGTGTCCGGTGGGCCGTAACCGAAGAGGCTCAGGATAAGCAGTCGCCGTTTTCGGAGTTCGGCGAGTTGACCCGCCGAGTTGACTTCTCGCGAGATTCTGTCGAAGACGTGCTGCTGTATTTTATCGAGCAGGCTGACCGGCTTGCCTTGCGGACGCAGCCGCGTGAACAGATTTTGAAGTCTATCCGTGAGTCGCGCAAGGGAGCGCAACCTGCAGATGACCCGCGCGCTCGTTGGGAACTCTAGTCATTTCATGGCAATGTTCCCAACCGTCCGATTTAGGAACGAGCCTACCGGACTACCAAGTACCGGGACCGAAACACGAACCGATGGGAAACCCGACTTGCCTAGGATGCGGGCAACCGTTCGTACCCGCGAGGCCAAATCAGAAGTTTCACGCTGGCGACGATGAAGCGGGTCGCCCGTACGCTTGTAAGAACGTCTACAACAATAAGCGCAGGGCCGAGAGGAACGCAAAAATCCGAGCCTCTGTGTTGGAGGCAGTCGGCAATCGGTGTGAGCGTTGTGGAATATCTTTTGCCGAAACCGCCGCTTACGAAACGAAGGTCGGCGAACGAAAGTGTTGGCTGTGCGGTCAATGTCGAGCGCCACTCCAGAAGGAACCGCCTGAGGTAGATTTAGCGGCGTTGCGCGACGGCGAGAACCCTGCTTGCGCTGACCAGTGGGAAAAGATATTGGACTTTGAAGGACACGCAGAAATCGGAATCTTGGCTGGTCAGGAAAAACCGTTCCGAAGCTACTACCACGAACCGTTGGACGCGAGTAAGCACTACGACCAGAAGACATACCAACGGTGGCTGGAAGAGCCCGAGTACGCTGAGGGCACGTCATCAGCCTTCGACCTCGGTCGGCCGGACCTAGTGGATGAGGACGGGCCGCCGTTTCAATGAGCCGCTGATAGTAGGGGAACATCGACCCTTGAGCGGACTCTAAGCCGCTCGCCGGGCCGCTCCACAATGCGACGACCAACTCGGCCGCTGTCGAAATCAGCAACCCAGGTCGAGCCGAGTCATCCGCCTTTAAAGGCTCGGGCTCGTCGAAGTAGTTCCAACTAACTTATATCCGGTAAAGAATGCGCGAGCATCGGCTTGCTGCATTTTCTTTTGACCTTCGCTCGACGAATCGTGCGGTGTAAAACTATTCTCCACTAAGGATGTTTCAAATGGAAACTCAGGCGCATACCTTACTCAAGTATCTTCTTCAATCCGTGGAGAGCAGTAACTATGAAGTAGCTGAAGCTCTCGACATCTCCCCCGCGAGTTTGTCGCGTCATGCAAGCGGCCTTCTACATAAGCCCTCAACACTAAAACGTGCGACCACATTCTTCAACGGCTTGCTTCCCGATAACGAAGTCTTTGTCGATTCCGATTTGCTCGGCACATCCATTTCTGCCAGAGACTTAGTTCGGCTTGCGCGCGCCATCCGCGCCGAAGTTGCGAAAGGTCGCAAGTAAAATGACTCCCGATTCATTTCCGCGTTCTGCCGAGATTGCAGAAGCGTACTCTCCTTCGGATTCGACTAGGAAAAATACCTCGATAAGAAGTGTCGCCACCTTTTGGCATCGGCGGCCAAGTTAGCTAAACCACGACGCTCCAAAACGCGGAGATTGATTCAACATGATAGATAACTTTCAAAAATATACCGGATATACGAAAACCCTACAACTTGTAACGCTGTTCCTAGAACGGCGCGGCTTCTCGTTCGTAGGGGTTCCGGCAGAGCACCAGTTTCACAAGAACTTTTGCGCGACTGACGGGTGTAACTCGTGCCTTGTGTCGATTTACAACACGGGTGCGCTCGTAATCTCGGGCCAGGGCGGCGGTAGGCTGCGAAATGCGCTTGAGGATTTCCGAGCCATCGTCGGCGGCAAACCGAAGGGCGCGAAGTGACCGCAAGGTTCCTCCAACAGATTGAGTTCGCCGTTCGAAGCGGCCTCACCGTAGCTCAAATCGAGCGACAGTACGGCTTCGACAACCGCGCAATACGGCGCGCCAAAGCCGAGCTTTATTGCACCGGCAAACTACCTCAACCCATGGGCTATCGGCCTAAGGATGACCATGCAATCAACACGCCATAGGGCGGCTGATGCCAAGCCGAATCCTAAGTTCCAAGTAATAGGGGGCGTCACGCCGGTCCCCAACTGGCTCTTCGACTCAAAAGCCCTTTCTAGCTCGGAGAAGCTTGTAGCGTGGGGATACCATCGCTCGACTTACGGCAGCAGCACAACAACGGATGCGAGTGAAAAAGGCATCTCGGGAGCCGCGAGACTTGACCCTAAGACGGTAAGCGCGGCGGCTGCGCGTCTTCGGTTTCTAGGCGTACTTGAAGCTAACGGGAAACGCAAAGATGGACGCATTCTTTACATAGTTGCACTTCACAAACCGCAGGCTCTCCTCGAAGCCGAGGCGACGGGTAGGGAATCTACACCAAGGGTCAAGCTAAGTGACCCTAGGGATTTGACACCTAGGGTGGGTAGGGAATCTACACCTAGGGGGTATGGATTTGACACCCAGGAGGGTAGGGAATCTACACCTACCATTAAGAACAGTAAGAGCAGAACCAAGACATTACAAGACGCTTCGCCCCGCTCAGCGTGTTCCTCACTTAGCGACGCGGAGATGACCTCTGGCGAGAGTGTTGACGGTGATGGTACTGCTAGGTCTGCGGCTCCGCCTGAATCAACGGTTCCCTCGGAGAATGAGGTGAACACCCGAGCGGAGGTCATAGGTAATGCGGAGCTTGCTCCGCTGCCTGCCTCAAATGGGTGCAGCAAGTTGTTGCAGGCTGAAACGTCTAGGCCGCCACGTCCATTTACGAAGGCGGAAATCAACGCTGCACTTATCTGTCCCGATGGCTTTCGGGCTAGGGACGGCTTCGAAGACCTCTCTTACGACCTCTCAAATCTGATTTTGCCAATGGTTGTAGGACAGCCGCTCAATAAGGGCGACATCGACCTCGACAAGCTGGTCGGAGGGCACGGCATCGAGTTCTGCTGCTTTTGGGCGCACTGGTTGCCTCGCAAAATCGCAGCAGTCTATGAACGAGGAGGAACGGTAAAGAACCCGACCGGGCTCTATCGTCGAGCAGTCGAAGGCCATTGGGAAGTTGACCCAACTTGGCCTCAGTTCGATGAACAGCGACACACCGTCGCCGCGCGGGCAGAGTACCAAAAACGAGAGGAAGCGCGTAAGCTCAAGGAACCTCAAAGTACTTCAGACACCTTTACGGAGAACGACGACAACCAAACGGCGGAGGCCGAGTACGTCGATGAGCTTGAAGAAGCCTTCGGTTTCGGCGGTAGCGCAACAGCGCATAACGGCGACATCGAGCCACCGGGCTCCGGCGCGGCACCTTCTCACGACGAAGCGGACCTAGACTTCGCTTTCTGAAATCGCCACTGCGGGTTTACGGGGGCTAGGAGCCTCCAAATCACTCTCGGCGATAAAACCTCATCCCTGAAACCAAAACTCGATTGTAGAGGGCGCGCATTCGAACGATAGCCCTAACCGCAACACATTTCAGTTTCAGGATAAACAATCGAATACAGGGGCAACGTAATAAGCTCGTCATCTCCGAGACGACTGAGCGACTCCCCGAACAGAAGTGATTCGAGCCGC
>PMTY01000055.1 GCA_003167155.1 Candidatus Cybelea tumulisoli | reverse complement strand
CGTTGCGGTCCGGCTTCCGGAGGGAGCGACTGCCTGCACTTGCACACCGGCAATCGGGGTTCCCTTCGAGTCCTTAATCATGCCCGCGATGTTACCGGTTACACCGGCCAGTGCCCATGTTTCCTGGCCGATGAGTAATGCAAGCAACGTCGTCAGGGCAACCAGTGAACGCGGCAACGAAAATCGTTTCATGCGTGTGGTTCCTCCTATAGTTATAGCGCCTAACTTATAGCGCATTTCGCGACCCTTTTCTTGAGCCCACAGCGTTCCCTATAAACCTGAGTAAAGTGTCGTGTTGATGGTCACTTCTAATAGGAATAAGCCCTGAATGCTCGGCATCAATAAAATTCAAGAACATTGCCAAGAGAAAAGCGTGACAATCCTGCCGGCTATTGATAATCGCGTGATGACCAGGAGCAACTCCGAATGGAAGCCGTCGTCTTGGCGCCGATGCCACACGAGAACTTAATAATGCTAGGAGGCGGAGATTGCTAACCCGGCCAGCCGATATCGCCTTGGCGAAACGCGTTCGTAAGGAGCGCGAAATTCGGCAGGCCTTTCAGTGAGTTGAATACTGGGTCGACGAGCGCAAACCCAGTCCACGCTGCGCAGCCTCTCTGTTTCCCAGACGTGCGTGGCATTCTGCCTCGAGGGCCACGATATGAAATCGAAAGCCTCGCACGAAGAGCAATTCGTTGAGCACCATCTCATATTCACCGGCGCCGAAGAGCGCGCAAGCGTAGAAATACCGAGCGAGCGAGAACTCGGGGGCCAGTGGCAGCACGTTGGCCAGTTGTTCGAGCGCGTCAACATGGCGCCCCACGTGATGGGATCCACGCGAATCGGCGTACCCGACGAATCGGCCACGCTCTCGGATCCGTCGCTCCTGCGGCCGGCCCAGTTGGAGACGTAAAGGAATCTTCCGATGCGCAGAACGCCAAACGGAGCATTCCCCACAGAAACTCGGTAGCGAACTCGATGGGACATCGTGTCAATCGCAGCGATGGCGTTATCGCGGCTGAGGGCGACGAAGAGCGTGCGACCGTCGTCACCCAACGCCAATCCGATCGGTGCAGACGAATCCAAACTTGTGCCGTTTTTATCGTTCTTGAAGATCATCGCGCCGCTGGGCGACGGTAGTGCAATTCTATCAGCCCAGCTAAAGTGGCCGCCCCGTCTGATCCTCGCACCGTGAATCCAGCCAAAGGAATCGGTCGTCCAGATCTCCTTGCCGTCGGCACTCCACACGATGCCGGCCGGCCCGTTACCTCCGAGGTGCTCCGCGAAATCGACGTCGAGCGGCGGCATCGCCAGGTTCTGGCGAATCTGCCAACGGTGCGGATCTACGAGGACGAGACCGTGGGAGTTCTTGATGGCCAGGAGCTTGTGCTCGGGGTCGAATGCAAGATCGCTGGGCCGCCCGAAAAAGACAAGGGCGTCCCCTGCCGGCTTGATGTATTGACCTGTCGGCAGAAAATATTTGCCGCTTCCAGCCGGTCCGACAGCGGGGTAAGTCGCGGGCTTTGCATGGGCTATGATAATGCAGCTCCCAAGCGCGATGACGCCGCCAATCACACTTACCGCAAGCGATCGCTTCACAACGAAGGCCTCCAATCCGAAACGTGAGTCACATTGTACGCTCGTTAGTGTGTGGCCTCCGCTGGCCTTCGCGGGTTCGGCGGCGTTCGCATTCCCGCCGAACAGCTTACTTCAATTCCTGGAGTTGATGAGAAACGTGTCACACGTGACATCACGTTTAATCGATTTCATCGTGCTCGTTCAATCTCGATTCACGATCGATAGTCTCGGTTCGATGAGCTCGTTTATGTAAATCCTCTTGCAGCGGACCGATAGTAGTAGTATTGTAGGGCTACTACTATGCGGTACTCCTCGACTCTCACGCTGCTGCTCTTACTTGGAGCGGCGCCGGCCCTGAGCCCGCGGACGAGCGTCCCGTCTATCGAGAGATCCGCCTGCGCGGTTCCGGTTGCTAAGAACGAACGCATCGATTGCTACATGCTAACGGTGCCGGAAGACCGCTCCGCGCACGATCAAAAGACGATTCGCTTCCCGGTGGTGCTCTTTCATAGCCGCTCAATCACTCCGAAGAGCGATCCAGTGATTTTCACGGAAGGCGGTCCCGGGAACAGTACTATACGCGATGTCCGATCCGGCAGGGCAACGGCCTCGCTTGACGATCGCGATTTCATCGTCTTCGAACAACGCGGCTCCACATATGCCAAGCCGCGCTTGGCCTGCCCCGAAATGAACGCGATCGATAATCGCTATTCCGATGAGAACCTCACGTTTGCGCAGGCGGTGAGACTTCAGGTGAAGGCCGCGCTCGTCTGTCGCAAGCGGCTGACCCGTGCCGGCATCGACGTTCGCGCATACAACACTGCGGCGATCGCGGATGATGTTGCCGATCTTGCCTCGGCGCTGCATCTGCAAAACATAAATCTTATGGGGCTATCGTATAGCACGGCGCTTTTTATGGAAGTCGTACGGCGCCATCCTGGCCTCGTGCGCAGCGTCGTGCTCGATTCGGTCATGCCAATCGACTCGCGCTACGACGAGGTGGCTAACGCAAACGTTCTACGCTCGCTCCATCAGATTTTTGATAGCTGCGCCGTCGACCCGATCTGCTCTCGAACCTACCCCGGACTCGAGACCGCCTTTCAAGCTTTGGTGGTTAGCTTAAACGCAAAACCTCTCCATGTCCGCCTAAAGAGTACCAGAGGTCAGGTCGGGCCGTACGCGGTGAATGGAAGAAATCTTGTCGAGGGAATCTATGGGGTTGCCCTTCAAGATGCCGACGCGATACGAGGCGTGCCGCATGCGATATGGCAGGCACATCGCGGCGACTTCCGCGAAGTCCTCGCGTACGTTCAAAGCAATATGGGTGGCCCCGACTATAGCTATGGCGCACGACTATCCGTACTTTGCCACGATTTCGTGGCGTTCGAGTCGGCCGATCGTATCTTGGCTCAAGCAACGCTGGCTCCCGCACTGGGCGGAATGAACGCCGCGAATTTATCAACCTCGGTATGCAACGCGTGGAAGTCCGGACGCGCAGATCCCACGCAATTCACCCCCGTGCGCAGCGACGTTCCGGTGCTCGTTTTCGCTGGAGCCTTTGACCCCAATACTCCGCCGCAATGGGGACAGCAGGTACGCCGGACCCTTCCCAATAGTTACTTCATCGAGTTTCCTGCTGCCGTACACGATGCAGGGCTCGATAGCCGATGCGGCCTTTCGCTAGCGGCCACATTCTTTGACAATCCAGCCATGCCGCCATACCTGCCCTGTCTCGCACAGTTGCGACCACCTACGTTTCGCCTACGATGAGTGCGCGGGCAGTTCGAGCGGCCACGACCCTCGGGTTCTCGGGTCTAGAGGCCGCAATCTATGTAGCGTTGTTGCAACACGGCCCACAAACTGGCTATGCGGCCTCAAAACTCGTCAAGAAGCCCGTAGCGAATACGTACAAAGCGCTTGAGGCATTGCATGAAAAAGCGGCGGTGATTACCTCTGGCGGAGATCCGCGCATTTTTCGCGCTGTCGCGCCCGACGAACTCGAACGAAAATTGAACGCGTCGTTTCTACGCAGGACCAAACGGGCAGCGTCGACGCTCGCTGGCCTTGAAAAGCAAGGGCTTGATCGAGAAGTTTATCGAATCGGTAGCCTGGATGCAGCCATCGAGAAGGCCAAGAGCCTAATCGGCAACGCGCAACGCGTCGTATTGGTCGATGCATTTCCTGGCGCGCGCGCCATTATCGAATCGGAGATCGGCGCCGCGCGCGCCCATGGCGTCGAAACATACCTGAAGTGCTACGAACCGACAAAGAGCGCCGCCGTAAGGACGCTGGTGCCACCCGATGCCAAACGCATTCTACAACGCTGGCCTGCCGAGTGGCTCATCATTGTGGTAGACGGAGTGGCGATGTATATGGCGTTGTTCAATTCCTCACTCAACCGCCTGTTCTCGTGCATTTGGTCGGAGAGCCCGTACATCTCATGGGTGTATCATTTCACCCTGTCCTCGGAATTCACACTTACCTCCGTTCAGATGCTGGCAAGCGATCAGGCGGATATGAGCGTAGAGGAAGCGCTAAGGCAATCCGAATTGAACCTCGATAACGCGCCTGGATTTACCGCTCTTCGCGCGCTCTTCTCACAATTCAATGAGGCCGACTAGCTAGCAGGTCGCGGAGAAAAGCGTGAGCTGCGAGTCGATTTTCTTTGACTTTTCGGCTACCATGATAAGATTGGGCACCCGTCCGGTCGCCTCGAATCGGCGCAGATCGCGCAAGGGACGAGCGGCCGGCGTATTTCCCCGGGCGGCGCAAGGCGGAAGCGCCACTCCGGACCAACTTCACCCCGCGCTTGAGCCCGCGAACCCACTCGGTCTCCGCCTTCGTTTCCGGCGACACGATCTCCAGCAACGGCATGGCTTCACCGTATTCTATCGCAAGGATCGGCGCCTCCCGAGCGAAAAGGCGCTAAGATGAACGACGCATTACGGTTTCGCCGCAGTAGACTGAGCTGCTGCATGGCGGTGGCGGCGCTCGCGGGCTGCGGTGGGGCGGCCGGCACGATGCCGTTGAGCCATGCGATCCCGAGCCATCGTGACGCTGCCGGCAGCTACAAGGTCATCTACAGCTTTACAGGTGGCGCCGACGGCGCGCAACCTGGATCAGGCCTGCTCGACGTTGATGGAAAGCTGTATGGTACGACGTTCTACGGCGGAGACGTCTCGTCCAAGTTTTGCTACTACGGATGCGGAACGGTCTTTGAGACGACGACCGCCGGTGCCGTGCGCGTAGTCCACCGCTTCGCCGGCATCCCGAAAGACGGCGCAGACCCCGAAGCGGAACTGATCGCCCTCAACGGGGAGCTTTACGGGACCGCCGCAACCGGAGGCACTAATGGCACCGGCGCGGTCTACGCAATGAGCACCGCAGGAAAAGAAAAGTTGGTGTACAGTTTTGGCGCCTACGGCGATGGCGACGGCCGGTACCCGGTCTCCGATCTTCTCGCGTACAAGGGCGTGCTCTACGGCACAACCGACTATGGGGGCACGTACACCTGTTATAGCGTCAATACGTGCGGTACGGTCTTCAAGGTAACGACTTCGGGCAAGGAAACCGTTCTCTACAGTTTTCGTCACGACCCTTCGCAAGGAGACGGCTTCTGGCCGCGTGCCGGCCTCGTCGCGATCAACGCCCTGTTTTACGGCACAGATCTTCAGGGCGGCGCCTCAGGCGCCGGTACGATCTACACGATAACGCCGGCTGGGAAAGAGGCCGTCCTTTATGGCTTTAGCGGGCGCCATGACGGCGCCTATCCGCCCGGCCGCCTCGTGGTCTTGAATGGTGAGTATTATGGAACGACTGCAGCAGCCGGCGCATACGGCCACGGCACCATATTTGCCATCAATGCGTCGGGCAAAGAGCACACCGTATACGAGTTCAAAGGCTCTCCTACGGACGGATCCGATCCCATCGGCGACCTCACCGTCGTCGGCGGCAAGCTATACGGAACGACGTATCAAGGCGGCAAGTATAAATGCTCTTCCGCGGGATACACTTGCGGAACCGCTTTTGCAGTGACGCCATCGGGTACCGAGAGCATCTTGCACATCTTCAAGGGCGGCGAAGACGGTGCAAGTCCGAACGGCAGCATGGCATACGTTAACGGCTCGCTCTACGGCACCACGTTTGCGGGCGGATCGGGGAGTTGCAGCCCAAGCAGTGGGCACGGCCCAGGCTGCGGTACGATCTTTGAAATCATTCCGTAGGCGAAATTTTAAAGACCGTCCCGTCCCCATAGAAGGATTTACCGCCGCCGCCGGCCGTTCCGTAGAGGACGCCGTTTAAATGAAGGAGGCCCGCGCGGGGGTCGTCGCCGTCGGGAGGGGGACCGAAGTTATGGAGAATGCGTTCGGTCCCGGATTGAGTGAGGCTATAAACGACGCCTTTGCCGTTTGTCCCGCCCTCATGAGTAACGCCAAACAGGGTTCCGTTCACGGCGACTAGGGAAGAGTCCGGATACTCACCGTCGTTGCCCTTACCGAAAATATGGATTACGCGTTCCTTTCCATCCAGCGTAAGGCTAAAAACGGTCCCGCTATAATATTGGCCGGTGCCACCCTCGAAGGTTGTGCCGTACAGAGTGTCCTTGACGACGATCAGCTTGGCGAAGGGCCCCGACCCGTCGCTGTAGCAAGAGAACGTATGAAGGACATGCTCCTTGCCGGTAGTGGTCATGCTAAACGCGGTTCCATCATCGCAGCTGCTGCCGTCCGATGTTGTTCCGTATAGCAGTCCTTTCACTGCGGTTAAGCCGGCCCTAGGCGAATCACCACCCTCGCGCGCGTCAAAATTATAGATTACGCGTTCGACACCGGCAGAACTGATCCTAAAAACGGTTCCTCCGCCGTACTCCGTGCCGCCTTCGGATGTCGTGCCGTAAAGCATTCCGTTCAATAGCGTTAAGCCGCCCATTGGCTGTTTGCCGTCGCTACCTTTGCCAAAGCTATGCAGAACGTGCTCTTGCTGCATTGCATTGATACTGAACACCGTTCCCTGATCGTACTTGCCTCCGTAGGTCGTCATGCCGTACAGCGTTCCATTGAGAAAGAGTAAGTCGCCGGCCGGCCCTCTACCGTCCGCACCCTGGCCGAAGCTATGAAGCACGCGCTCTTGACCGCCGGGAGTTAGCGCAAAGACCGTGCCGCCGCCCGTCGACCAGTCGCCGCCCCCCGACGTGGCTCCGTAGAGTTCACCTTTCACGCTGAGAAGAACGGAGTCGGGATCTGCGCCGTCGGCGCCATCAAAAGAAAAGATCGTCTTATAGCCGGACGCGCCGTCGAGACGCGCGATCGGTGCTACTCCAGGGCCGGCAGGCACGATATTCGGGCCCGGCACTCGAGCGCAGGATGCGAGAGCGATCCCGAGGATTAGGGCTCCAAAGCGCTTCATCATCGAAGGTTCTTCGCTGCGAGGGAGGTTGACGCCGTCCGATTTGCGGCGTTCACGAACGTAAAAGATCCACGGCCACCTTCAGGTCGAAGGGCAGCGGCGTCGCGCCCTCGGCAATGCAGGCGATATTACCGGCCCACCCGGGCTGCAGCTTCATTTCTTCTGGCGGCATTACTGCGAATCGCGGCTTCACGAGCTCCTTCGCAAACCGCATCGTATGCATCGCCCCACCACCAATCTCCGAGCAAATCAGTACGACGGCGCGCGCATGCTCCGCTTGAAGCCGATCGCGCTCGATCGACGATTCCGGCGAAGCCGGAGTGCCTGCGGCAAGCAGCGTCGCAACGGCTCCGCCTCCCGCGACGATCGCGCTCTCGAGTTCAACGTGCTCGGGTGGGTCGGTTGCGCCAAATCCATATCCGACGAATGCAACGGTCGGAGCGCCGGCGCTCAACGCGCCGCGATGCGCGGCAACGTCAATACCGGGAGCGAGCCCGCTAACGATCGGCTCGCCCAGTTGACGCGCGAGTTCGTAGGCAAACGCCTCCGCTTCCGCCGGCGGCGTCCGGCTGCCGACGATTGCAATACCCCGCTTTGGCAGGCTTCCTCGAACGTACAAGGAGGTCGTGCCCGCTGAGTTTTCGATCTCGCTTGCGGCGCGGCCAGCGTTACGGTGAAATGCGGAAGACCGTTCCGCATCCGTAGCCTGGGCAGCCGGCGCCGCCCTGCAATGCTGTTCCGTAGAGCTTGTCGCCGTAGTGTTTCAGCGTACCTTGGGGGTAGGCGCCATCCGTCATATCGGTAAACGTGTGCAGCAACGTCAGCTGGCCGGAGGTCGTCAATGCGAATATCGTGCCGGCACGGTCGGCTCCGCCGCACTCCGCCGTGCCATGCAGGACGCCGTGTACCGCCGCGAGTCCGCCGACGGGTTCCGCGCCGTCATTTCCGCCGGTGAACGAGTAAATCATTTTCTCCGAGCCTGACTCGGTCAGCGAATGCGTTCGCTGCGGGCTCACCTTTTGCAGCGCGCGCCCGCAAACCCACTCGGTCTCCGGTTTGGTTTCCGGCAACACGATCTCGTGCAACGGCATGGTTTCACTCCATCCTATCACGCAGACATAGTCTACGTCGGTGGCGACGCTTCTGGATCGACTGGCGGGTTTAACGGCGCCGCAAATGGCGGCCAAGGGTACTACTGTTACTGTGCCGGCTACGACTACGGGTCAGGCCCCGGGGGCGGCGGCGGACCTTGCAGCCCCTTCCAAGCGGCCTCGCGAATCGCGGGGCCTGGAGCGCGCGAGTATTGCTTGAATGCTCAAATGCCGCTATGCTTAGTATCAAATGAGCACATTCGAAGCGATGGTCGACTTGATGGGTGGCCTAGCGGTCTTCGAGGGGCCGGTTAGGCGAGATGCCGATCTGGAGCACTTAGTAGCCTCAGGCCTGCCTGCTGAAGTTGTTCGCCACCTTGCCGAAAGCACTGGAATGTCACTTGGTGAGTTGCAAGAGATCACGCTTATCGACAGATCGACATTCAGCCGGCGCATTAGGCAACAGGCGCTTTTGAAGGTTGATGAATCTGACCGAATTGCGCGCGTGGCTCGCGTGGCCGCGCTGGCTATGGAAGCCCTAGGACACGATGAAGGCCTGCGGTGGCTCCGCGAGCCAAATGTGGCTCTTGGTAAACGGGTCCCTTTGGCTATGCTGGGGACCGACGCGGGCGTCCGCCAGGTGGAGCAAATAATCGGTCGCATCGAGCACGGCATTTTTAGCTAAGCTTGCGAGTCTATCGCGCGTTCGAGCGAAAGCACGGAGCAACAGCGTTTTCTGGCGAAGGCGCTCGCCTCTACGGCGGCCGCTGGAACTCAGTCGGATCGCCGGTAGTCTACACATCAACGACATTCTCGCTGGCCCTGCTCGAGATCATGGTGAACGCTTCGACCCCTCGCATTCCACCAGACATGCTCTACGCGCCTATGGATATCCCAGACGAAGTTCGTCTCGACGTGCTCGATATCGAGACATTGCCACAAAACTGGTTCGACTCTCCGGCGCCTCCAGAGTGCCAACTTGCGGGCGACTCGTGGATGCACCGCGGGGAAACCGTTGGGCTCGTTGTACCTAGCGCCGTAGCTCGCATTGAAACCAACGTCTTGCTCAATCCCGCCCATCCCGACTTCGTGCGTATTGTCGTCGGCGATACTGACGCCATGGCGATCGACCATAGATTGGTTCGGTAAGCCGGGGCAGCTGGTGCCGCCCTGCAGGGGTAGGCGCCGTCCGTCGGATCCGTAAACGTGTGCAGCACCGTCAGCCGGCCGGAGGTCGTCAATGCGAAGATCGTGCCATGCATGACGCCGGAGCAGGAACGTTAGGCTTGCCTAAGTATCTTGTGAGGCATGCTTAAGTGGCCGGCAGCCCTCTGGGCAGCGCTTCTCGTGGGCAGTCCGGCCGCGGCCGAGGCCATTCCGCTCTTTGCGCAGCAGTACGGTGTGACGTGCGAAAAGTGCCACTCGGTAATTCCGCACCTCAATCAGTTCGGCGCGGCGTTTTTGGCCTACGGCGAACGCTTTCCCGGCGTCTCGTCGGGGCCGGCATTTCCACTTTCGGTCAAGACGAATCTCGTCGACTCGAGCGAGTATCAGGGCAACGGGCCCAACGGCGCCGGACTGCCCAAGGGGATCGTCGATGAAGTCGAGGCGTTCACGACTGCAACCATCGGATCGCGGGCGAACTTCTTCGTCGAGCAATACGTGATCGACGGCGGCAAGCCCGGGCTCTTACGAGACGCGTGGATCAGCGAGCGCGTCAATCCGTGGGAAGCGCGCATTCCGATCTATCTGCAGGGCGGTCAGTTCACGCTGCCGTTGCCGGTCGATCCCGAAACGTTTCGCGACACGTACCAAAACTACGCGCCCTACGTGCAAACGGTGGGCACGAATCCGTTCGACTTCTTCGATCCGAAGTTGGGCGCGCGGCTGGGCGTCGGCGATCCGCTGCGTGGGCTGAACCTGCAGCTTTTTAGCGGGCCCGGGTACGACCGTGAGAGCGGCCTCGCACCGACCGGCGCCGATACCGAAACTTATCTGCAGGAGGCGATGGGACCGTTCACGCTGAGCGCCTTTCGTTACGACGGATTGCGGCCTACCACGCTTGGGCCGTTCGATCGGTTTGCGCGCGTCGGCTTTGGCTTCACGTACGGCCAGTGGACGCGCTTTTCGAGCGAAGCGGTGCTTATCGACGGATCGGACTCCAACTGCGTCACCCCGCACGTTGGGAGTTGCACGTCGAGCGGCGGCTTCGAGCAGCTCCGTTACGCCTTCAACCGGCGGCTTTTTGTTGAGGCGCGCTATGAGGGTACGAGCGATTCGAACGGCGGCTTTCAACGTGACGGCGTGCTGCTGGGTGGTTACGGGCCCACTGAAAACTCGCGCCTCACGATCGAGGACGTCATTTCGCACCAGCCGGAGACTAACAATACGATGAATGCGCAGTTCAGCATTGCGTATTGAAAGCGGCGCGTTGCTCGCCGGCCTCGTTCTCGCGTGTGCGCTGCTTGCCGCGGCCCCCGGCCCGAGCGAGATCGATGCGGGCGGGTCGAGCGCGCAGTTTAGCGTTTCGCACATTTGGGTGGAACGCGTCACGGGGACGGTTCCAATCCTACGCGGCGGCGTTTCGCTCGAGCCCGGTTCGGTGATTCCGCAGGGCGCAACCGCGGTGCTCGATGCGACGCGCATAACAACCGGCGAACCGGATCGCGATCGCGCGCTCGAGTCGCCGGACTTCTTCGACGCTGCGAAGTTCCCGCAGTGGACCTTCGCGAGCACGCGAATCGTTCCGAAAAGGCCGGACTCGTTCGAGATGGACGGCGATCTCACGATACACGGCGTCACGCAGCCGGAGCAGCTCGACGTCACGGTGATTGGCGACCCGGTGCATCCCGAGTATCGCGCGAAGGCGCAAATCGACCGTCACGCATTTGGGATGCTCCGAACGCGACTGGATCCGACGATCGGCAACACCGTCGAGATTACGCTCGATATCGTGCTGAAGTAAGGGTCCCCTTCAGTCGCTTAGGGCAGCGGTCGCGCGCGCGGTAGCATTCAATGCTCGGGCAGGGGCCTTCTGTTATCGTGGTCGGGATTGCAGCTCGCCATCGCGGCGCCGGCTGCATGGGCTGCGGCCCGGTACGGCCCGGGCGCAGTTCGCCCGGCGCATTTCGCCTGGACAGCTCACCGCGCCAGCGGCCTGGAACAGACGAGAACAGGCAACCCCCGTCGAATGCTCGGGCAAGAGGGAGACAACAGGCATGAAGCCTCCGACGATATTCGCGGGCTTAGCATCGCGCTTTCTATGCTCGCCGGATGCGGGCAGGTCGCGCCCACAGACAGCGCGATTCCGACAGGCGCCACTTCCGTAAATCCCGGCAAGTCATGGACACCAACGGGTCTTCTGCCACGACAGCGGGAGGCTTTCGCATGCCGAGATCGCCGAGGATGAGCGGCGGTATCTCGCTGTACGCTGATGGTATGAGAGCGGCACTTCTCGCTGGCAAACGCCAACCGTACCGCAGCGGACCCGCTGCAGTGCAACGATCGATCGAAACGCCAGGTTAAGCCAGGTTTCCTTGAATCTCCAGATTTCGGATCGTGACGCGGCCAAGTTGCGCGCCGTCAGAGTGGATTATAGCGAAAACAGAATCGGCTCGCGATACGAGGGCAGCGCGGCCGCTCCCCGCGATGGTGATGCTGTTTGTGCAACGCTCGTCCGGCCTGACCTTGAGGCTGATCGGGACTGCAATCTCGTACCGGCCCGCGCAAATCAGTATGGTTCCGCCCGTTAGACTCACATCATCGATAGCGCGCTGCAAAGACATGGCATTATTTACGCCGCGCCCACTCCCCGCCCGGAGACCATAGGTGCGTGCATCCACTATTCTGGGCCCGGCGGTTTTCAATTTTCCAGTTCGCAGGCCGACGATGCCCGCGGGGACTAAGGCGGTAAAACTCTTTCCCCCCGCCAGAGCCAGCGGCGCTGCGAGCATTGCGGTCAACAAGTCCAATCGTCTCACGACTTTCCTCGCTCTCCTCGGTGAACTTTGCGCGGCGTTTTGTCGCTGAGCGCGTGCTGACCTGCCTGAGGCCTCGCCCCCCGGCTGCCCGGCGTGGGCGCTCAGCTCTGCGCAGCCGTCCAAGACCCGTTACCGGCGATCAGAATGGTCCCCGACGTCGTACTGGCGTCCCACTGCTTTCAAGCCTCCTTGAGGCCAGGCCCTAATAACATCGATTTCCCGTGGCGTGACCGGACACTTGTCCGCGCGTAACGCATGCAGTCCAACAACATAGTCTTCGGCCATGCCCTCCTTGAGCGCCGCGCGTGCGTGAGTCGTCGGCGCGAGGCTCGGGTCCGACTCGGTGACGCAAAGCGATGCATGAGGCGCCGGGGATCCGGCGGATTCCCGTCGCCGCCGCCGCGAAACGCTCAATGGCCGACCTGCGGCAAAGCGAGCTACTGGGGGCTCGACAGCGCGATTGCTTGCGCACACGGCGCACCGAACGATTGGAACGGCGCGTTGCTGGCGAATGACCCGGTCCGCCGATCCGTTGTGGGAACAAGGACAAAAAGATAACGACTTCAGAAGTTTACCGCCGCGCCGTTAGCATCTGCGCCCCGCTGCAATTCTCGCGGGTCGCGGCGCTCCTTTTGCGCGTGGAAGCTTAGCTTATCGCGGTCGGACTTTCAAGACTTTCTCTACGGGCCATCCTGCCTGGGGTTCCGGCGCGCGAGGCCTTGGTCGCGTGCCTGATGGGTCGAAAACTGGAACGCGTTGGACTCCTGGGACCAGGATGCGGATGGGGTAATAGCAGCTGACTACTACCGCCACGGGCGCCCCAGGAGGGCCCTGGATGGAATAGGTGCCTCCATCCTCGTACATGTCGTTCGAAGGTATGAGGATGATAGCGCCGTACATGGGCCCGCCAGGCGGGCTGCTCGCGCAGTATGCCTGCGCAGCGTTAATCGTCGCCTGCAAAGCGAGGGCATTCTTCTTTGCTCTGCTAGACGAATTATCGTTTGCTTTCATCGGACCCGCGCCCCAGTCGTCGAGCACGTTGAAGATGCCAGGCTGCGAATAGAGCATTATTCTCCTCGTATATCCACCGTCGCTCTAGGTAAAGTGCTCGCGCGGGCACCTCAAGAAAGAATGATGACCAGAAATCCGCGCAGGATGCCTTGAAGTCGTTTCGTTGAAATCACTCCTTGAAACCCTGAGGCACGTCGACCCCAAGTCCGCAGCCCGCAGACGGAGTTGGGTTCACTGGCCCAAGCTGACGGTTGCCCCGACTACATCAGCGTGGTTTCCCAGGTTCACAATTGTGAACGCTTTGCCGCCACCCGGGTAATTCCAGAATCCGACCCGGTCGTTAGCGTGCCCGGGTCCCGTAGGCGCGATGATCGTGTTTCCCTGAATCCACGACTGCGATGTCGTGTTGCGACCCGGGCCTTTGAGTTGCGTCGTTCCAATGACCTTCCCCGTCGAGCCCGATAATCGCAGGCGGTAAATCTTGTTTGCATTCTGGGATGTGGCGGTTATGTAGGTGCCGTCCCACTGAACCTGACCTAATTGGTAGATGTGCTTCACCTTGAAGTTCGTGAAGCTTCCGCTTCCCTTGGGGAGCTCAGCAAACGGATCTCCATCTATAAAGAGGTTTCCCTGGTTATCGTAGCCGCAGAAAACGGGGTTTCGTATCTCTGGATCAGAATAGTAGGTTGGTTCTCCCTGAGCACCCGCATAAATCGCGACATTGCCGTGATACACGGAGTCGTTTGTGACCGCAAGGTCGCCCGTTGTTGAATCGACCGAACAACCCGTGGGTTCGTAGTACCCGTCGCCGTCCTCCAGCGTGGCAATAGGTTTAGTCCCGCCATGAGCGTATTCAAGGATTTCAGAGACATCCGGTACAAATATATTACCCTTGCCGTCTGAACATATGCCGCCGCTGTTTAGTGAAAAAGGAAGGCCTAGCTCGCCTACAAGCTGGCCTTGTGGATAGGTAAGAACGTAAACGACAGTGTTGCGGGCAGCGACGTAAAGCAAATCGGTCCCCGACGAAGTTCCAGGCCGCATCCACGACCGGCCGTGCGCGGCAATCGCGATCTTCTGGGCCATTGAAGCGGACGTCACGACTGGCGGCTGAGATCCACCGCAACCGGCGATTAGACCTATCACCGCGAACGCTGCGAATGCTCGGTTTGCTGAGCTAAGGCCGGTCATACCGTTTCCCCCAAATATCGCCCCGCACGCCCGGCGGGTGGAGCGGGGTGGAAAGGTTCCTTGCGAGGCACATTCGGACCTGCGGAGCTTTGGCTTGGCCATTCCAGTTGGCCTCACCGAGGAGAGTGACAATGAGAAGGGCTGCCGGACTCGGCCCGCGGAAAGCGATTTGGGACCCGCAACCGGAGCCGTGTACCCACGGCGAGGACGAAGCGATTCCCACGACAACATCCACGCTCTATGTACGAAAGCCCGCTAGCGCTGGCACGAGCGCCTCGAGCAAGAATGATGACCAGGGTCCGCGCAGGATTCCATGAAGTCGCTTCGTTAAATTATCTCCTGAAAGCCACGGCAGGTCGACTTCTTAGTCCGCAACCGACAAACGAAGTTAGGTTCACTGGCCCACGCTGACCGTCGCCCCAAAACCATCGGCGTGGCTTCCCAGGTTCACAATCGTGAATGCTTTGCCGCCACCCGGGTAATTCCAGAATCCTACCCGGTTGTTAAGGTGACCGGGTCCGGTAGGCGCGATGATCGTGCTTCCCTGAATCCACGACTGCGACGTAGTGTTGCGACCCGGACCTTTGAGTTGCGTCGTTCCAATGATCTTTCCCGTCGAGCCCGATAATTGTAGGCGGTAAATCTTCTTTGCATTCTGGGATGTGGCCGTTATGTAGGTGCCGTCCCACTGAACCTGACCTGCTTCATAGATGTGCCTCATCTTGAAGTTCGTGAAGTTTCCGCTTCCGCTGGGCAGTTCAGCAAAGGGGCCTCCATCTATAAAAAGGTTCCCCTGGTTATCGTAGCCGCAGAAAATTGGATTTCGTATCTCTGAATCTGAATAGTAGGTCGGCTCTCCTTGAGCGTTTGCATAGATCGCGACGTTGCCCTCATAGGGCCAATTTACGTCGTTCGTGACCGCAAGGTTGCCCGTTGTCGGATCGACCGAGCAACCCCTGGGTTCATAATATCCGTAGCCGTCCTCCAGCGTTGCGATGGGTTGCGTCCCCCCGTGGGAGAATTCAACAATCTCGGAACCATCAGGCACAAAGATGTCGCCCTTCTGGTCTGAACATATGCCGCCGCTGTTTGGTGCAATAGGAAGGCCTAGCTCGCCGACAAGCTGGCCTTGGGGATAGGTAAGAACGTAAACGGCGCCATTGCGGCCAGCGATGTAAAGCAAATCGGTCCCCGACGAGGTTCCAGGCCGCATCCACGACCGGCCGTGCGTGGCGATCGCGGTGTTCTGGGCTATCGAACCGGATGTCGCGACAGGCGGCTGAGATCCACCGCAACC
>PMTY01000008.1 GCA_003167155.1 Candidatus Cybelea tumulisoli | reverse complement strand
GGCGGCTGCGATCCGCCGCACGCGGCGAGCACCGCCGAAGCCACGTAAATGCTAAGGGCGCGATGATTGAGCACTGCTCTCGGGTAGAGCAAGCCGTTGACGTCGAGGAGGCCGGTAAGCGGATAAGCGCCGTCTCCCGCCCCCCTGAAGCTGTGGAGCACCTTTTCCTTACCTGACGTTGTGACCGCGAAGACCGTGCCGCAAGCAGCCATACACCCGCTGATGCCACCCCCAAAAAACGTCGTGCCGTAGAGCGTACCGTTGACGTTGATGGGGCTCGCGTATGGGTACTCGCCGTCCTCCGCAGCTTTGAAGCTGTAGATAACGCTGTAAGCGGGATGCACGTGTGCGCGCTCAGCGTATGGTGCGGTCGCTTGGCTTTGCGGCAACGCGCCCGGCGCGCTGACCGGGGGCGGTGATCCGCCGCACCCGGCGAGCATTGCAGCAACTACGCAGCTGCTGAGCACGTAGCGACTAATCCCAAAACCCATCATCTCCTTCGCTTCCTCGAATCGGTAACGTAGTTGTTTCACGGCGTTAACGAGAAGATGGTTCCGCATCCGTCGCTGCACTTAATACTATCGACGGTCCCACCCCACCAGGTCGTGCCGTAGAGCGCGCCATTGACGTTAAGGAGCCCCGCCTGCGGGAGTTCGCCATCGGTCGGGTAGCCGGCAAAACTGTGGAGCACGGTCTCCGTGCCGGAGGTGGTGACCGCAAAGACTGTTCCGCAGCCAATGTCACTGCAGTAATTCGCGCCCCCCAAATAGGTCGTGCCATAAAGCGTGCCCTTGACGTCGATCAGGCCCGCCGAGGGCGAATAGCCGTCTCCCGAGCCGCCGAAGGTGTGGAGCACGGTTTCTTTGCCCGATGTCGTGATCGCGAAGACCGTNNGTCGTGCCGTAGAGCGTGCCATTAACGTTGGTGAGGGCCGCCTCCGGGAACGCGCCGTCTCTCGAGCCGCCTTTGAAGCTGTAAAGCACGGTTTCCGTGCCGGACGTGGTGATCTTGAAGACCGTTCCGCAACCTTCACTTGAGCCGCAGTTTGCGCCCCCGTTTACGGTCGTGCCGTAGAGCGTGCCTTTAACGTTGGTGAGGCCCGCGTGCGGAAATGCGCCGTCTCCCGTGCCGCCGAAGCTGTGGAGCACGGTTTCCTTGCCGGACGTTGTTATCTCGTAGACCTCTCCGGCGCTCTCGCCTCCTTCATAGGTCGTGCCGTAGAGCGTGCCGTTGACGTTGAGGAGGCCTGCAGTTGGGTAATCGCCCCCGGGGCCGTAGTTGAAGTTGCGCCGTACGGATTCCCGGCCGGACTTCGTGAAACCGAAAACCGTGCCGCAACCTTGCGATTTGGGACACCGGTGGCCACCGATAAACGTCGTGCCGTAGAGCGTGTTGTTGACGTCGATGAGGCCCGCACCCGGGTACTCGCCGTCCTTCGGCCAACCTTTGAAACTGTAGAGCAAGCTGTACGCAAGACCCGAGTGCGTTCGCTCCGAGCTCGTTGGCGGTAATGCGGCCGGCGCACCGATTGGGGACCGCGATCCGGCGCAGGCGGTCAATAGCGTAGCCAAGGCGCTTATGATAAGCGATTGGGTAATAAAGCTTCGGGTTCTCAAGGAAAGAGCGGCCTCCGACGGGATGGTAGGGTGAGGAGTTTAAGCCATTTTAGGGCTTTGCCGGGTCTGACGGCAAGGAACTTCAATGCAAAAAACGGCTATGTTCCGCAAAAACTTCGACCGTCAGGGTTTCTCGGAGCAAGTTTACGCGGTTAGAAGTTTCGCAACTGCCTTGGCTCGTCGCTTGAGGCGAGCGTCTCCGGTCACGTCGGCGCCAACGGAGTAGGCGTCTGCGAGAAGCGCGGCGTCGCCGCGCGCCTCACATTCACGAATCGTTCGTTGTATTAGCACGCGCGCTTCCCGTTTGCGCCCGAGCTTGTGAGCAGCGATCGCGGCCACCGTCCGCCTCCGTATTCGTAGGTCTGCGAACGCTCCTTCAGAACCGGCGGCCGTTGCCATTGCCCACGCGTCGTCGAAATTCTTGAGTAGCAGCGCCCGCTCGATCGCAAGACAGGACATATATTCCGTGTAGTAGGCTTCGTTGGCGCCTAACTCTTCCGCTGCCGAGACGAGAGACATCGCATACTCCCAATGCGGTGTACGCCGAAGCCGAGCTGCTACGTCTAAGAGAATCTTCGCTTGGAGGTTCATGGCCGGAAGCTGCCTAGCTAGAGAAACGGCAAGCTGGCCTGCCCGCAGAGCATCGGAATCCTTCCCAGCGAACACATGTAGTTCGACTAAACTAACAAGAGCGTCGGCGGCTTGAAAGGTCAACCCGCACCCATAAGCTATTTCAAAAGTGTCGGCGAGGCCCCTGATCCGCTGCCACAATGGGTGCCAGACCTCGGGATCCATTAGCAGCCGGTTTCGCATCCTCCATATCGTGCCCATGATCTGTGTCCGCAACTCAAACGACGTAGCGCGGACGTGAGGCAGATTTGCCTCTGCCTCCGCCATGAAGTCGTACCCTCTCCGGAGGTCCCCAGCATTCCAAAGAGCGGCTCCGAGCTCGTAGAGGCTTTCGGTAAACAATTCCCGGATCAAAAAAGCACTACCGGCTTTGATGCCACGCAGTGCCAGCACGGCTTCCCCGGCGAGCTGACTAGCCTGCGATGTGTTCGCGCCGTAGTTTGCGAGCTTCGCGCCCATGAGGTTAACGCGAGCCCTGGTTACGACCCATGGCGCTGACGGATCTTCCGAGCCGTGCTTATCACACAGCGCACTCGCCGAGGAGATTGCAGTGGACGCGCGTTTAGGTTCTTCAAAATCGAGCGACAGGCCCGCAACCGCGCATAAAGCCTCGACCTTGTTTTGAGTGGTCGGCGCGCTATTAACGAGGTCTCCACAGTCGCTAAGTGTGCGCTTCTTGTCGTGGCTCTTAGCGCCGCGAACGACACTATCTAGGAGCACGCGAAAATCATCAAGCTCGCCAAGGTAATCTGCCGTCGGTGGGTCCTGATGCTCGCACACGTATAGGGCTACCCGACCGCAGATATCAGCGCGTTCGCGGTAGCAATAGTTTTGCGATATTCCTAACTCTGATGCTACTCGCTGAATCGGCTGCTTTTCGAGGTACTGGAGCGTGAGAATCGCGTGTTGGCGTAACCCTCGTTCCCTGTTACCGGCCATTAGGTCAGCGTCGCGGCAGTAGTCCGCTCCTTGACGTATCAGCTGAAGGATCCTCGAAAGAACCGCCCGATCTCGGCTGGCTCCGGTTCCGGCAATCGAAGTGTCGTCAAAGATGTGTCGCACTAATAGATTTCGACTGAGCGCCCGAGCGTCGTGCAAGTGCTTAAAGAGATGCTTCACGGCCTTTGTAAACGCTACGCCCGACTCCATGCCACGCCCACGGCCTTTTTTCGCTACCATTGCTATCGGTAGAGTTATTGAGTCAGCTTGACCGGCCCTGGTTAGCTGTTCGACACGCGGTGCTCTCCGGCTAACTCCTTAATTCGCGTTGTTGCACGAATCCAAACGGCCGCCGTGGGCATATTCAGGAATCCGACCCGATCGTGCGGAGTTGGTTATGACTACTCAGCGGTTTGGGGCAACGCTGACTGTGGCTGAAAAGGTCCCCTGGACTGGTGTGGTCTTGATGGCATCACCGCCGGCCGGGTAACGATATATTTTGACCGCTTCACGGGCTTGGACTGGTATGATCACGTGATGCCCGTGTATCCATGACCCAAAGGCGCCCCCGGCGTCATTAAGCGTAGTAGAGCCGACGACCGTTGCAGAGGACCCAGCAATCTTCAATCGGTAAATCACGCCATACGACCCGTCGAGAACTGTAATGTACTTTCCATCCCATTGAACGTTCCCACTTGACCTAATATCGTAGTTCACGGTGATCTCCGAAAAGCTCGTTGCCCCTTTGGCGAGCTCCGAGAGTACAAAGTTTCTAGACTTGCCGGAGCCGTCGACAAACAGGTTGCTGTGATTATCGTAGCCGCATAGCGGACCTTTTGCATACGGGTCCGAGTAGATCGCCGGCTTACCTTTGGCAGAATTATAGATCGCGACGCGAACACCGCCATTGTAAAAAGCCGCAGCCACGGCCAAATTCCCGGTTGTCGGATCGACGGCACAAGTGTAGGGGTACGAACCTGGAAGTTTCAGGGACGCAATCGGCTTGGTGCCCCCATGCGCATACTCAAGAATCTTGGGATGGTTGAACTGCGGAACGAAAACATTCCCTTTTTGGTCGGAGCATATGCCGGCAAGCTGATGACCGAACTGGCCCAAATACCCAACCAATCGAAGGCGAGGATACGAAAAGATATAGACGGCCTCGGTATTAATCGAGCTTACGTATAAAAGGGTGCCACTGGCAGCTCCGGGACGGATCCATGAACGCTCGGGATTCGCATAGCGTGCATTCAAGGATTCTACCGCTGGCAAGGAAGATGAAGACTGGGGTGCCGTGCCGCCGCCGCAGGCCGCCAGCAGCACGGCTGTCAATGCCATGCCCAATCCCCGCTTCAATCTACTAAGCATCCTCACGATCACCCCTTTTCGCTATTTGCCGGCTACGCTGACCGTGGCACCATACGGTGAGCCGATCTTAATCGTCTTGTGAGCCTTGCCTCCAACGGGATAGTGCCAAAAGCCGGTTTCAATGCTTCTATTACTGGGGACCACAATCGTCTTGCCCTGGATCCAGGGCTGAAAGTCGTAGTTCGTGCCGACGAGTCTGGTCGTCGACTCGACTTTTCCGCCTGCTCCATTGGTTCGGTAGATCACGCCGGTTTTGACGTCGCCTACCGCCACGTAGGTCCCATCCCACTGAACCGCGCCCGGCACGTTGACTCTCCTATTCAGCGTGATGTTTGTGAACGAGCTGCTGCCTTTGGGCAGCTCGGCGAATTGAAACACGCCGCCCTGGCTCGGGAGGGTGGTAAAGCCGTCGACGAAAAGGTTCCCCTTATCGTCAAAACCGCAAAAATAAACGAGTCCAATCGCTGAATCGGAGAAGATCTCCGGGGTGCCGCTAGCGTTGGTATAGAGCGAGATGCTACCGCCTCCGAATGAACTATCGACGTTCGCGACCGCGAGCGTTCCGCTCGTTGGATCGAAGGAGCACGCTACTGGAGCTTCGTTGGGATCGGATAGCGTAGCAATCGGGCTGGAACCGGCGTGCGCGTACTCGAGGATATTGTCGTACCCTTCGTTGGTAACGAAAACGTCGCCCTTGGGATCCGAGCACAGGCCCGAGGGAATTTGAAAGCCCGGCGGGTCGTCCGTTATTACGCCTGCGCGCCTTCCTTGAGGATAGGTATACACGTCAACGTCCCAGGTCATCTCCGACGAAATGTAAAGCAGATCGTTCTGCTTCGCGTCCGGCGCCATCCACGATCGCTCAGGGGCCCGACGCGCGCTCGGCGGAAGCACGAGACGGATCGATGATGTTCGAACATCGTAACTGTAGCGGCTCTGCGCGGAGGGAGCCTGATAGGCTCCGCTGCCCCCGCAGCCGACAAGTGTTCCCGCGGCCGCCCACACAAATAAGGTAAACGGAGCCGCGCCCAAAAGCTTCACTCGCTCGTAACCTCCCGCTACCACACTATCAACTCGCCGCACCGCGCGTCAAAGGGCTGTGCAAAAAGGAACCATTTCTTGCGAAAAAGACCCTACGTCACGAGAAGACTGTTAAGCTCGCTAGCCTTGCGTCTAAAACGAGCTTCTTCGCTAACATCCGCGGCGGCGAGATAGGCGTCCCTGAGAACCGCCGCTGAGCCGAGTTTCTCGGCAGCTGAAACCGCGTGGTCAATCATCGTGTGCGCCTCGCGCAGGCGTCCGAGCTTACCCGCGGCCGCAGCCGCCACAGTTTGCTGCCTCACCGTTAGAGTGAAGTATTTATTGCGTTCGCAGGCGGCGGTTGCTAAGGTCCAGGCATCTTGGTAGCGGTGAGATAGCAGAGCCCGCTTGGCTGTAAAATAGGAAGCCAGCTCGCGATGATAGGCATCGCAGGCTGAAAGCGTGACGGGCAGAAAGAAATGCGCCTGTCCTGAATATCGCGTCCACTGCAGCATCGTTGCGACCTGAACTTCAACCTGCGCTAGCATTCGCTCGCTGTGCTGTTGCTTAGCGACCGAAATCGCAAAGCGACCGGCACGGAGCGTCTCATCGTCGTTTCCCGTAAAGGCGTGATACTGCGCAATGGCAACCAATGCATCCTTAGCTTCGAACAGCGCCCCTGACGCGTACGCCTGCTCGAACGCCGTGGAAAGGCCATCCAACCGTTGACGCGAGGGGTACCAAGTCTTTGAGGCCATCAGAAGAAAGTTGCGGCTCCTCCACAGTATGAGCATAATGCGGGCCCGCAACAGAAACGACGTGGTGGGTGCGTTTCGCAAACTCCGTTCGGCTGCTTCAAAGTAATCAATCCCCCGTTCGAGTTCGCCGAGGTTCCAAAATCCCACGCCGAGTTCGTAAAGAGACTCCGTGTACAGTTCCCTCACGTGCACGGACGCATTCAATTGAATCGGCTCTAGCCGTAGTGCCGCCTTCTGAGCCAAGCGGAGAGATTTAAGTTTCTGCCCCTCCATGTATGCGAGCTGTGCTCCGGTGACGTCGAGGCGTGACTGCGTCGCCTTCCACGATGAGGAAGGATTCTGCGGCGAGTGTTCGTTGCATAACGCTTGTGCAGCCGAGTTCGCCTCGTTGGCTCGTTCCATGTTTCCAAACTCGATCGCGATCGACACCACCGCGCACAAAGCTACGATTCTTTGCTGAGTCGATTGCGCCGCACGAAACAGTTCGCCGCCGGCGCGGAAGGCAGCGGCCTCATCCCAACTTGCAGCCCGCCGAAGGGTTTGGCTTACGAGCAACTCCCAACCATCAACCTCCGGGAGATGATCTAGTGTGGCTCGTGAATCGTTTTGCTCGCTGATATGGTGAGCGATCCGTCGGCAGATATCGGCACGCAAGCGGTAGCAGTGGTGGTAGGATATTCCGAGCGCAGCGGCGACCTGTCGAATCGGCCGTTGCCCGAGACATTGCAAGGCGATAATTGTATGTTGACGGAAGGCCCGCTCGTCCTTACCCGCGGCGACGTCTGAATCTCGGCAGTGATCGGCGCCCCGGCGAACGAGTTCGTGGATTCGGGCGAGCACCTCGCCCTTGAGCGCGCCGTTGAAGCGGCCGATCGTCGCATCAGCGAAGAGCCGGCTAACGAGTGGATTCCTTCTGAGCGCGTGCGGTTCGTGCAAGTGGCGGAACAAGTGTTTCGCAGCCACTTCGAAGGATGCGTTCGGATCCGTTCTAGGCACAGCGCGGGTCCCTCCCGCTCCCGGCGTCGTGCAAGGGCTTAAAGNNTTCGCGTTGTCGCCGTGCGCAAAGAGCGGTTGCCATCATGGTGTCAACGAGAAGACGGTTCCCAAACCATTGGCGCCCCCGTAGGCGGTTGTGCCGTAAAGCGTACCATTGAGGTTTAGGAGGGCCCCAAGCGGCTCCATTCCACCGTAACGTTCGAAGCTGTATAGTACGGTTTCTTTGCCCGAGGGCGTAATCGAAAAGATTGTCCCGCAACCATAGCCTGAGCATCCACCGGCGCCGCCCCCGTTAACTGTTGTTCCGTACAGCGTGCCTTTCACATTAGTCAAGCCGGCATAAGGCGAAAAACCATCTCCCGCGCCGCCGAAAGCGTGAAGAACGGCTTCCTTTCCAGACGGGATAATTGAGAAAACAGTTCCGCAGCTGGTGCTAAAACATCCGCCGCCGCCGCTTAAGGTCGTGCCGTAAAGTATTCCGTTTAAGCCGGTCAGTCCCGCGGTGGGATCCGCGCCGTCTGACCCACCAGCGAAGGCGTGCTGCACGGTTTCCTTACCGGACGTCGTGATCGAAAAAACAACGCCACACCCAGAACCACCGCATCCGTTGGTACCACCGAGTTGTGTAGTGCCGTAGAGCGTTCCATTTAGATTGATAAGATCGGATGTAGGCCTAGCGCCGTCCGGGCCACCGGGAAAACTGTACAGCACTTTTTCCTTGCCGGACGTCGTGATCGCGAAGACCGTCCCTCCGTTCTTCGTGCCTCCATAAAGCGTCGTGCCGTAGAGTGTCCCCTTGACATTAACTAGCCCGGCTTCGGGCTCTGCGCCGTCTGGCGCAGCGAAGCTATGTAGGACGGCTTCTTTGCCAGACGGCGTCATCGAGAATACGGTCCCACAATACGAGCCGGAGCACGACCCCGAACTGCCTCCCTGTTCCGTTGTACCGTAGAATCTGCCGTTCATGTAGAGCAGGTTCCCATCGGGCAGCGCGCCGTCGTAGCCCGAAAAGCGATGCAACGTCGTTTCTTTGCCGGACGTCGTCATTGCGAAAATCGTTCCGAGATCCTGCGGTCCACCACCGTGGAAGGTCGGGCCGTAAAGAGTTCCCTTGACGGCGATCAAGGCGGCAGTCGGATGCG
The DNA here is from genome assembly GCA_003167155.1 of Candidatus Cybelea tumulisoli. Taxonomy (GTDB): domain Bacteria; phylum Vulcanimicrobiota; class Vulcanimicrobiia; order Vulcanimicrobiales; family Vulcanimicrobiaceae; genus Cybelea; species Cybelea tumulisoli. The sequence goes on along the minus strand of PMTY01000008.1, from coordinate 6,780 downwards.
TGCCGTTCTTGCGATGTCCGGAGAAGCTGTATAGAAGCTTGTACTTTACACTCGTTTCCGTTCGCGTTGCGGCGGCCGCGGCTTGCGACGGAAGCGCCATGCCGTTAATGCCGCCGCATCCTGTAAAGACCGCAACGGCTCCGATGATGCCTAACGCGGAACAGCCACAGCGAAACGTTTTCGTGTTTTGTCTAATGGCGTTCGAGATACGTTGACGTCCAAACTGATATCGCGTAACAACCCTCGCTTCTTTGACGCAGTCTTTGTTGGCCCTTACCTTTTGGCTTGCCTACGACGGCGACGGCTTGCCAGCCAAGGCCTTTCCCGATATCATAGCAGTAGAGCGCCGCTATGGATTTCCCATTTGGCAAATTGTCGATATTTTGGCACAATGTGGCCTATCGTTCAATGCACAGTGATAATAGCTTGGCCTCGCGAGCGTATTTACGCCTTCCTGTAATTAGGGCAGCGCTTTGGTACACCTTCACGCAGGCGGCAGCGCTTATGTTACGTTCAGCGAGCGTCAGCGCCGAAAGGATGTAGTCCGCCGCCTCCTCCTCGTATCCTAACCTGTGCGAAGCCTCCGCAAGAAGGCGAAGCGCCGAGCACTGCAATCTCGATGCTCCGGCCGCTTTCGCAATTCGGTAAGCAGCCCATGCGTGTCTGCGAGATGCAGCCGGCGAGCCGGCTTTTAGGCGGTGCGCAGCGCGCAGGATGCAAAACATCGCCTCGTCGAGAGAGTCTTGTGATAGTGTGAAACGGGCTAAGGCCTCGGAGTGCCGCCAGAAAGGGGTCTCCATCAGCAAGTCTGCGAGCGCCACTGACAACGTCGCCACCAAGCGTGGGTTCCGCAGCCGCTGTGCAATCGTCAGGATCATCTCCGTTTTCTCCATGACGTTCTCACGCGGTCGCTGTAGTGCTAGCAGGGCTACTTCTGCTTGCAGGCGCCATTTCAACGATCCGCATTGCGCGGCAGAGGCCTGCGCTTGATTGATTAGGTCGACTTGATCGTGGACCGTAGCGAATGTTCCAGGCCGCATGGTCGAAAAGTTCAGTACAGCTTGAATCAGGCATATATTAGCTGTGCTGGAGCCGGAAAGTGAAGGGGTACTATTGCAATCCTTTGCTAGCGTCAAAAACTTCTGCGACACATCGAAATTGCCAACTTCAAATTCCCGATTTGCCGACTCAAGAACGATATCGAGAAATAACCGTTTCAAGCGACGGTCGTCGATTCCCACAAAACAAGACGATATCTCCCTTGCCTGCGATAGCTTAGCGAACGCTAGCTCAAATGATCCCTGCTCAAATGCTGCCCGTGCCGTCAACAGGTTAATCTGTGCCTTACACGCCTTAATTTCCGAATCCGACAACTCGCAGGCGAAAGCTTGCAGCACCGCGGAAAGATCTTGCAGCGATGAAGTGGCTGCCCGTAGATCACCTAATTCGAGCTCCAACTCAACGCGCTTTGCGAACGCTTCTAGTTTTTGCCTATTATCGCCATTGCTCATTAGAGACGTGTACTCGAGCATCGCTTGTTGGTAGTCGCCATTTTCAGCGCGCAGCGTCGCTCTTTCCATTTGAACGTGAAATGTACTCACAATGCTCGCGACTGGGATGATTTTTCTGGGCTCGTGGCGACTTATAAAATCGCCCACATAGCGATAGATAATGGCCCGCTCGCGGTAACATTGCCTTACCGAGATTCCTAATTCGCTTGAAAGTTGTGCAACCGTCCGTTTTTGGATACACCCATAGAAAATGGCAAGCTGCCTTTCGATCACGGGCTTTTCATCTAAGGTCGCAGTATCGCCGTAGGCTTTCGCGCCGGCATCAACCAGCGTGTGAACCGCCGTAAGGGCGCCTGTTTGATAAACTCGGTTGAAGTTAAAGCGCAGTCCAAAAAAGCGCTTCACTAGCGGGTTGCGTTTGAGCTGCTCGGCGTCACGTAGATGGCGAAAAAGATGCCGTACGGAGGCGTCAAACGACGTGGCGGGATTTGCTCGAGGCATGGCGGCAAAAGTTCCGCGGCGCTGCCTCAGAGTCCCACGGTGGCAACCGTGCTGGCTGGCAGGATGGGACTAGGGCCGGGCGCCGAACGTTCCTAGCGGCTGGAGCGTTCGGCTGCAGGAGCTAGGAGGATGTGAATGTCGCGTTTTGGCCGCTGCGCGCTAAGCGTGCTGCTGGGTGTGGCAATGCTGGCAGGGTGCGGCGCTCAGGATGACACGCAGCCGCCGATCGGTGCACCGGGCGCAATCAGTGCGCCCAACAAGGCGCACGACAAAAAACATTCGCAAACGTTCAGCTATACCGGCGCGGAACAAAACTTCACGGTGCCAAAGCGTATAATGAACGTTACCGTTACTGCAAGCGGCGCGAGCGGCGGCGTTGAGGGCCTTACCACCAAGTATGGTAACTCCGGGAGTGGCGGACTAGGTGGCCAGATTACGGCGACGATTCCCGTTACGCCGGGCGAGACGTTATACATCTTTGTAGGCGGCGCTGGCGACTATGGCGGCGGCTATGGCGGCTATAACGGTGGCGGCGAGGGCGGTCTTGATCCCTCGTGCAACGGTATCTGCGGATGGGGCGGAGGCGGCGCATCCGACCTTCGACAGGCCGGCGACTCGTTGGCAGACCGCGTTGTTGTTGCAGGTGGCGGGGCGGGCGCCGGTACCGATTATGGGACAGGCGGCGACGGTGGCGGAAAAGTGGGCGGCGCAGGCGAGGGTAGCGGCGGCTCAGGCGGCGGCGGAGGAGGCAAGCAAAGCTCAGGCGGAAGCGGTGGCCACGGCGGTAGAAAGGGCTGTTGCCGCGGCGGAGGCGGCGCATCCGGGGCTTTCGGCCAGGGCGGCAACGGCGGGGAGGACTACTTCCAGTATCTTGAAAGCGGTGGTGGTGGTGGCGGCGGCGGCTACTACGGCGGCGGTGGCGGCGGCGGCGGCGGCGGCATTACCTATTCTTCAGGCCCGTTCTACGGAGGCGCGGGCGGCGGCGGCGGTTCGTCGTATGCCGAACCGCAAGCGACTCACATCAAGGACGAGAAGGGCGGGGCAACACCTGGTAATGGCGTCATCATTATTTCGTGGTAACCATAACGCAAATCGGGCAACGCACATGACATCGCTCAGCCGATCGCTCGTTATCGGCGCCGCAGCATTGCTCGCAGGATGCGGCGGATCGCAGCCGCCGATCGGGCGGAATAACATCTCGCTTCCGTCAAGCAGTAGCGCAGCGCTACAGGTCGATTTTTCGCGCTCGGTCACAAGGCCAGACGATAACACGTCCATTCTCAAGAAGCTCACGAAGGACGTGGAGATCGGGTCGACGGTCGACTCGAAAAACGGCGACACCGGCCCGCGGGCGATCTCGCTGGTCCACTCGACGTTTGTGCTCAAAAAAGGGCAGTTGCTCGTGTGCAACTTTGAGGACTCGGCGGGCACTGCCGGCAAAGGCACGACGATTGAAGTCTTCGATCCGAAGCCGAACTCAAAGCCGAGAACCTTTGTGCAGAGCAGCAAGATCGAAGGCTGCGTTGGGAATGCGGCGACGGTTGCGAATGACGTATACGGAGCCGGGATGGCGAGCGGGATTGCCGCGCAGTTCAGCCAGCGCGGTAAGCTGCAGTACAGCTACGGTTCGCCGATCGAGGAACCGTTGGACGACGCCGACGCATCCTGCGGTCTTGCGTACGCACCGGAAGACGTCTACGTTTCCGATGCGAAGACTGGCGGCGTCATTAAGTTGGCGAAACCTCCGGTGAGCGGCGGTCGTGCGAAAGAGACCCAAGTGATTTCCGGTTTCGCCGTCAACAAGGGGTCCGGCTGGAGCGCCATTGGCCCGTCGGGAATCCAATACAATGCGACAAAGATCGGCACTAAGTGTAACGATACGCTGTATATGGTGGACGGCGTCGATAACACCGTCGTCGCGATTTCCAACGCCAGCCAACTACTCGAGAAGGACGAGATCGTCGTCGAGCCGGGCGGCAAGAGCTTCAAGTGCGCGCACGCAAAGTTCACCTGCGCGACGCTCGTTTACCGCGGCTCGCCACTCAACGCGCCCGTGGCGCAGGCGCTGCTGCCCAACGGCAACCTCATCGTCGCCAACACCAAAGGCGGAAACACGCTGGTGGAGCTGACGCCGACCGGGAAGGTTCTCGCAACGAAGACGCTCGACACGAATAAGAGTGCCGACATCTTCGGCCTTCTGGCAGAGGGAACGGACGACAGTAATACGGTGCTGTTCTACACCGACACCAGTACGAACACGCTGCAAGAACTCAAGCAATAAAGTACGGCCCTGGAAGTCGACCCGAAGCTCCACGTTCTTAATTTCAGGCTGGCCGCCTACCTGTGATTAACGCGAATGCATGCCCTGTTATCGCATCCTTGGAATCCATGGCCCAGGCCCGCTCGATCTCAGCTCGTGCTTGCTCCGCCCGGCCGGCGCGATGCAAGGCAAGGGCATAGTTCGCGATGAGCCCAGGGTCATTCGGGGCGAGTTGCATCGCGCGCTCCGCAACGGGTATCGCGTCCTCGAAGCGTGAGAGTTCAAACAGCGCCAAAGACAGTTCTCGGGCGACGTTAGATTCGTTCGGGTTGATCTGGTAGGCTCGGGAAAATGCCACGGCCGCTTCCTGCCGTCGGCGCACATTTCGAAGCGCGACGCCCTGAACCCAACAGGCAGCCCAATTTGCAGGATTCAGTACGAGTACCCGATCGAGCAGCGCACAGCCTTTATCGACGGCTTGGAGTTCCGCCCGCGTCGGCGACTTTCGCGGCGGTCCGGCATTTACGTCGCGCAGGACCTTTCGCGCCTCCCGATACAACGCGTTGTGGCGCGCAGCTGAAATCTCGTTTAGCGTCATCGCTGGTTTCCTTCGGATCCCATGTTCTCACGAAGCCGTTCCGTTTTGATCACTACATAAGGGCGGAGCCAGAGCCCTTTGAACTGCCGCGATCCATGCCGCTATGCTTCGCGAAGCCGTGTAGAGAGGTAGGGCGCGACTACTCTTTGGAGCGTGGGTTGTACGCCGCCCCTGAGATGTCAGAGTTAAGACCGCTGTTGAAGCTGTAGAGGTATGTGACAGTTGTTGGACTGTATTTGTAAACATCGACCTGACCATACTCGTAGTCGGCTGCTGCGAATCTCGTTGAATCTTCGTTGAGGTGACCGTACCACGAAGCACCTTGCAGTGGGAACGGTCCACCTACTTTCTTGCACTTCGGGTTACATCCAGAATAGACGTACAACACTGGAGTTGAACAACTGACCTCCGAACAGCTGATGGAGACTAAGTTTCCGTTATTGTCGATGTCGAGGCCACCGGCGTCTGAGTTTTCGTAGCCTGTCGCGGATTGTGCAGTAGCTGAACAGTCTTTGAAATACGTGAGCGCCGTCGGTACTGCGGAGGACGCCCAACAGTCGCCCTTCTTGCTCATCGCAACGGCAGCTACGAAGTCCATCTGAGTTCCATCTGTTAGGTTTGCATAGCAGCCCTTCTTAAGTGTGCAAAGCTGAATGCTGCCGTCACCGCTTGCGCCATCCAGAACGATCCCGACCGCGATCGTTCCGCTTGCAGCATTAGAGCTAGCCGCGTCGACAGGATAGTACATCGTTTGAAACGTTCCGAGCTTTGGCCCGCACATGCCTGGTCCCTTAAAGACCGTGACGGTATACGAAGGGCTGGGAACGATGAGATTGCCTCTGTCATCAACGGCAAGATCGTACGTTGGCTGAGAGTTCTCGCTGCAAATCGGTCCTCTGTTTTTCCGATTGTTGCTTGGATAACCGAAGACATCTGATTCTGACGATTGGTTTTCGCTGACGTAGATGCCGCTTGTGAAAGCCAGGACCTGACTGGCGAATAAAGCTTGCTGGTGAGCCTGACCGATGATCGCCGCGCTTTGCGGCATTGCGCCCGGCGCGCCGATCGGCGGCTGCGATCCGCCGCACCCTGAGAGCATCGCCGCAGCCGCGCCGATGCTGAAATGAAATGAGACCGTCGCAAGACTGAGGTGCAGGTTCTTCATCGGATTAGCTGCTTTACCACGAGATTTTTATCTCGCCGTTCCCGGCGGGCGCCTTCCCTCGGAGACTCTTGACATTACTTGCGCTTGGCTCGATGAATGACGATCCGCCGCCGCCTCCTCCTCCAGCTCCGGTCTGGCTGCTGAACCCTGCTGCTCCCTCTCCGCCGCCGCCTCCGCCGTAGTAGCCGCCGCCNNCGACGACGACGAGTCGCTCCTGCGGCTCAACCGGAATCACTGCCGACACGCGACCCCCGAGCCCGCCGTGCGGGCATCCTGACGTGCCGCCTGCGCCTTCGGAACCCAGCGCTACGATGTTGATGCTGCTCACGCCGGTGGGTACAGTAAACGACTGCCTCGCGCCCGTATAGTGGAAGGTTTTTTGATGTGGAGGGGAATCGCCGGTTCCGCCTGTGGCACCCGGTGCTTCGATCGGCGATTGCGATCCGCCGCACCCTGTCAGGAATGCAACCGCGACGCAACTGCTTAACGCGTAGCGGCCAAAATCTACGGTCTTCATCTTGCGTTGCTCCTCGCTTCCCTGAACCGACTAGCGCCTAGCGTTCGGCGCCTGGCCCGAGTTCCCATCGCAAGACGCTCGCTCCACGGACAATGCTGTCCAAACCCACGGATCGCGGTCCCACGTCCGACCGTCCAGCAGCCTACCCGTACGCTTCTCCTCTAACGTTTAAAAAACCGGCGCCACCTCTACCCCATATCGTATTGCCGCTTCAAGTATATCAACAAT
>PMTY01000191.1:15342-44582 GCA_003167155.1 Candidatus Cybelea tumulisoli | reverse complement strand
CCGATCGGCGTGCCGTACTCCACGCGCAGCTCGTCGAGCGTGTCGTGCTTGGCCGCCAGCGCAACCGCACCAACGTCCCCGCAGGCCATCAGCCCTCGGCGAACCGCAGCGGCAGCGGCGTCGAAGGCCGCCGCGATTGCATCGAGCACGAGCCCTTCGCGCAACCCGACGCGTAAATCTCCGGTGATAATCTTGACGACGTAAGTCGCGACCAACGAATCGTCGCAGGCGCGCAGGATGCGCTCGAGTACTGCCTCGCGCCGCCGGTTCGCGCGTTTTCCCGAGGCCTCCGCGATTTCGCCAAACAAAACGTCGAGGGTCGCGGGCGCGAGGCGATCGCGAAAGAGCATCGAGGCGACCGGTGGGCGCACGAGCGGCCCGAGGGCGGCGCCCAGATCGCCGGTCGCGCGATAAGTTGCGCTTAGCGCAGCATCGTCGAAGCCCCAGACGCGTTGCGCGACCTCGACAATCGCCCGTCCGCCGACCGAAAGCGTTCGCCGATCGCGAGACGCGAAGGGATTCCCGGTGAAGAAGCGCGCGGCTGCGAGCAAGTCGGCGTCGTCAAGCGAGCGAAAATAGGCCGCCAGCGCTGCGATCTTTTCCAGTTTACCGGGACTGGCCGCGATCCGCTGCGCGGTTAGTGCAAAGCGCTCCATCGCTCGAAGTAATCGTAGGTTGCGCGGATGCCATCGGGCAGCGCGGTCGCGGACGTCCACCCAAGATCCAAGCGAGCGCGGGTTGCGTCGAACTGCGCGTCGCGCGCGTCGCCGGGGCGCTGCGGCCCGCGTTCCACCGGCGCTTCAAAGCCGGTCAAGTCGACCAACTGCTGATAGATCTGATTAACGCTAGTGCGGACTCCGGTGCCGATCACATAGCAGCCGCCGGAACCGCGATGCAGCGCGGCGAGGTTCGCGCGCGCCACATCCGCCACGAAGACGTAATCGCGGGTCTGCTCGCCATCCCAGTCGACGCGAACCGGCTCGCGCGCGAGAAACTTTCCGATGAAAATGGAGATCACGCCGGCCTCGCCATTGGGATCTTGCCGCGGCCCGTAAACGTTTCCGTACCGCAAGGCCGTGAAGTCCAAGTTTCGAGAGGCCTTGTAAAAGCGCAGATAGTATTCGGCGACCATCTTGCTGATGCCGTACGGCGAGCTGGGATGCTGCGGCGTGTCGTCGGTGATCGGCAGCCTCGCGGGCGTGCCGAAGGTCGCACCACTCGACGCAAAGATGACTTTCCGAACGCCGGATTTTTGCGCGAACTCAAGCACGTTGAGCAGTCCGATGACGTTGATTTGCGCATCGTAAAGGGGATCGCGCGACGAGATCGCGACGGAATGCTGCGCCGCATGATGGCTGACGACTTCCGGCGCGAACTCGGCAAAGATCCGACCGATCTCCGCGTCGCGAATATCCATATGGACGAGTGAGACGTTTTCCGGAACGTTCGCGCGCCGGCCGCCGCCGTGCTCCCAGAGCGAATCGATCACCAGCACGTCGTGACCCGCCGCGCAATAGGCGTCGGCGACGTGCGACCCGATGAAGCCGGCACCCCCGGTAACGACGATCCGCACGGCGTCGCCTTCTTAGATTCCGCCGGCTTGCCGAAGCGGCGAGTCGTCGCAGGGGAAGAGCGATGCCATCGTGGGGACTCCTTTGCTTTGCGAGCGTCTGCGTGCTGGGAACGCTGGCCGTTATGCCGATGGGGCCGGACCTTCGTCCCTTAGAAAGTTTTGGTCTCGTTGCGCTTGCGGTTTACGTTTGCTTCGGCCGCGAATCGCCGCGCTTTCGCGCCGCGTTGCTCGTTGCCCTGGTCGCCGCGGCATGCAACGCCGGAGTTCATCGGCACGGTCAAGCAGATTTCGCCGAGCGCCGCACGGCGCGCTATGCAGCGACGTTGTTGGAGCGCGAGAACGAAGGCGATGGCTCGTCATCGCTTACGCTCGAGCTCGACGGCGGCGCGGTGGTACAGGCGCGCGTGCGCGGCGAGGCTCCTCCTGCGGGCGCGCGACTGATCGTACGCGGACGATTGGAGCCGTTTGACGATGCGCGAAATCCCGACGAGCCGAGCGAACGCGACATGGAGCGCGAACGCGGGCTGGCCGGCCGGCTCGATGCAGCCGCCATCGAATCGGTATTGGGATCGCGGTGGAGCGCCCGGGTCGCGCTCGCGCGTGCACACGAATGGGCGCACGAACAACTGCGCGAACGTCTCGGCGAACCGGCAGCATCGGTGCTTGCAGGCGAGCTTTGGGGAGAACGGTCGTCGCTGCCGCCGGCGTTACGTACCGAGTTCCAGGAGACCGGCACGGTGCACATCTTAGTCACCGCCGGTTTGCACATGGGTGCGGTGACCGCGCTCTGCCTTCTCGTACTGCTTTCTTTTGGATTGCCGCGTTGGTCGACGTGCATGATCGCTGTCGCGCTGGTTTGGGGCTTCGTTTGGTGGAGCGGGTCCCAGCTACCCGCCGAGCGCGCCGCAACGATGGCGACGGCCGCACTTGCCGCGCGGGCTTTTGGCCGCGCGACATTTTCCTGGAACGCGCTCGGACTCGCCGCAATCGTTATTGCATTGCTCCGACCCCAGAGCGTCGCCACGGCCTCGTTTGCGCTTTCGTTTTCGTGCGTCGGCGCGATCTTCGCTTGTGCCGGCCCGCTGGAGCGCTGGCTTGAAGCGCGCGTCGCGCTGCCGCAACGCGTGCGCGAGGCACTTACGTTAACGCTCGCGACGCAACTCGGAACCTGGCCGCTGGGAGCGGCGGTCTTCTTGCAGTTTGCGCCCTACGCCGTGGCGGCGAACTTCGCCATCGTTCCGTGCGTGGCCGTAACGATGGCGCTGGGCGTCGCGACGCTTGCGTTTGCCTGGTGCGCCCCGCTGGCCCAACTCTTCGCGAATCTGGCCTCTTGGCCGGTGGCGTGGATGCTGGGCGTCGTGCAGACCGTGAGCGGTCTCCCATACGCCGTGCTGCCGATGACGCCGGCCCCGGCCTGGTGCATCTCCGCCTACGACGCCGCGCTTCTCGCAGCGCCGGCGTTATGGCAAAGGAACGCGCGCACCGTTGCAGTTGCCGCGTTGGTTCTGGCAACCTCGTACGTGCTGTGGCCGCCGCGTGCGCTTGAGGGGCGACTGCGCGTCGCGGTACTCGACGTCGGGCAGGCCGATGCGATCGTCATCCAAACGCCGCGGGGTCACACGCTGATGGTGGATGCTGGCGGACGACTCGAGCGCGGTGGCATGCCTGGCAACGACTCCGTCGCCGAACGCGTGGGCGAGCGCACCGTCGTGCCGTTTCTGCTCCGCCACGGAATCCACGACATCGACGCACTGATCCTCTCGCATCCGCACGGCGATCACGCAGGCGGCGTCGCCCCCGTGCTGCGGCACCTGCGCGTCGCGCAGTTCGACGACGGCGGTCAGCGTTATGCCGGCCACGCCTATCGCGATGCCGTTACGACGGCAATGAGCCAAGGCGTGCCGATCGTCTATCCTCGTGCCGGAATGGAGTGGCGCACCGACGATGGCGTAGCGCTGAGCTTTATCGGACCTTCGATACCGTTCATCGAAGGCGGCAACGCGATCAACAGCAACTCGGTCGCGTTCGTCCTCCAGTACGGACGATTTCGCATGCTCTTCACTGGCGATGCCGGCAGCGAGTCGGAGGTACGGTTTCTGCAAGAGGGTGTCGATCTTCACGCCGACGTGCTCAAGGTGGGACATCACGGCTCGGCATATGGCTCGTCGGCGCGGTTCATCGCCGCCGTCGCCCCGCGCTATGCGATAATTTCCGTGGGCCGGCACAACCTCTTCGGGCATCCCGCGCCGTCAACGCTGGCGACTCTGCAGCGTTTCGGCGCCCGCATCTATCGCACCGATGAAGACGGCGCCGTTACGATTCTCACCGACGGCGCAAACACCGCGGTCTCGAGCATGGTCTCGGAGCCGGCTGGACGACGGCCGACGCCGCAATAGGGGTCCGAACGTTTTGGTACGGCGGCCGCGCTACGATGGAACCCACAAACTAAGAAGCTTTCACATAGGAGAAGACCATGTCCATTTCCACGATCTGCCGGCGCTTCGTGCCCGCCATCGGGGTGCTCTCGGTCGCCGGCATCCTCGCCGCCTGCAGCGGCGCGTCACAAAACGCCGGCGTGGGAGTGCCCCAAGCCGACGGAAACGCATTCCCCGGCCCGGCGCTGCGATCCGGCGTCTATGCCCGTTTCGCGGGACCGGCGAAGGCCCAGGCGGGCCTGAACGTATCGCCGCTTACGAAAATCGAAAGAGACCTTTTCGTCTCAAACGGCGGCAACGACGTGCTCGCGCTCAAGAACCAAAGTTATAAGGGCGCAGGCGAGATCACGTCCGGCGTCAACGGATCCGACGGCATCTGGGTCGATAATCACGGGAATCTGTACGTTTCAAACTTCAACAGCTCTAACGTTACGGAGTACGCCCCTGGAGGTTCCTCGCCGATTTGTACCTATAATTCGGGGATTCTTGACCCGACCAATGTGACCACCGACAACGCCGGCAACGTCTACGTCGTGGACTTCTACGTTGACCAGAACCCGGGATATATCGACAAGTTCCCGCAGTGCAGCAACACGATGTCGGCCCAATACCCGATTAGCAGCGGGCCGCAGGGCGTTGCCGTCGACCGTCACGGCAATATCTTCGTCTCCTATTACTCCCACGGCGGGGCCTTCGTAGAGTTCAAGAACGGCACGAGCCAGCCGACGCCCCTAAACGCAACCACCGTGCTGCCCGGTGGCCTGGTCCTCGATAAGAACGACAATCTCGTCGCCGAAGATCAAGCGGGCTCGATCGACGTCATTGCGCCGCCGTACGCCTCTGCGACGCCGATCGTAACCGACGTCAACGGGCCATTTCGCGACTCGCTCAACCGCAAAGAAGATCTGCTCTTCAGTGCCAACACCGGTTCGAACACGGTGACGGTTTACCGTTACCCATCGGGCGAGCTGTTGGAGACGCTTGGCGCCAGCAACGGCATCACGACGCCGCTAGGCGTTGCGGAGTCGCCGAACGCGACGTTCTGAAAATATACCCCAAGGAGTCAAGGAATCGCGGCGTCCAGCTTGGCGCCGCGATTCTGCTTTTGCGCTCCTACGCATGCTAGCGGCGAAACTGTGAGAGCGGCACGATAAAGAGCAGCTCGTCGTACGGCTCCATTTCCGCGAACTGCCTGATTTGAACCGTTTGGCCCTTGCGCCAAACGCAGAGCGGCGTGCAGATTTCGGCGGGGGGCTTCTGCGGCGTTGCCCCTTGCGGCCGCTGGCCGATCGTGTGGTCGTCTTTTGCGAACCGAACGCGGCCGCGCGTTCCCGGAAAGCGCGAAAGACCGGCTAAGGCCGGCGCGGTGAGCGCGCCCGGCGAAAAGGTCGCGACGCCGAAGATCGCCGCCGCCGCTTCCGCAAACGCGGCGCTTTCCACTCGCACGACCAGCGGAACGTCCGCGCTACGGGCGCGCACGGCAAGCGCGATCTCCAAATTGGTCGTGTCGTCGTCGGTCAAGGCGAGCACGGCGCTAGCACTGGGAACGTCGCACAGGTCGAGGGCGCCATCGTCGTGTGCGCTGCCGGTCAGGAGATCGACGTCGCGCTCGCGGGCGCGGCGGATGAGGCCGGCGTGCGGCTGGGGCTCGACGACGACGACGCGATTGCCGGCTGCGGTGAGCAGATCGATGACGGCCCGGCCGATCATCCCTCCCCCGCAAAGGACGACGTGGTTGCGGGCGCGGATGCGGCGCAGGCCCTGCAAGGAGATCCATTGTGCGCGCGTGAGCGCGGAACTCACGTAGCCAATGAAGATGCTGGTAAAGACGATGCCGCCAAGCATCGCGACGATCGCACCGAAAGTTAGAAGGGGTGCGCGAGTGACCGCGGTCTCGCCGAAGCCGACGTTGGTCATGGTCTCGACGACGTTGAACGTTGCGGCGGTCCACGTCTTGTGCAACCCAAAGTGAAAGAAGATAAACGAGAACGAGAAAAAGACGATCGCGCAAACCATCAGGAGGCGCATGACGGGATTGGCGTGATGCCAAGCTGCCACGGGCCAGCCGAGGACCTCCCGGAGATTCCAGGTATTCGCACTCGAGCGCGCGGCGCGAGGCGGCGGGCGGCGCGGAGATGCTCGCCTAACGATCGGCCCGAATGCGACGACGGAGTCGTCTTTGCCGACGACCGCACTTTCGGGCGGATCGAGGCGGTCGCCGGTGGCGAGGATGCGCAGGCGCAACCGCTCTTCGGCGGCGCGCACGGTCAGGCCGGCGATTCCCAGCGACTCAGCCTTCCATTGCGTGAATCCGAGAAGTTGCCCATCGGCGGCCGGAAAATGCAACGCAAAGAAACATCCCGGATCGAGCGCGGCGCCTGCATAGGTAGCGGCGGAGTGCGCCGCCGACGAAAGCGCCGAGCTGTTCGCAAGATTCTGTTCGATCATCTCGCCGAGCAGCGGGTCGGACTGGCGCATGACGACGCGGATGCTCGGATTGAGCATCCTGGCCCGCAGCGCAACGGCGAGGTTGAGGCCGTCGTCGCTTGCAAGCGTGAGAATCGATGCGGCTTGCTTCACGCCGGCCGCCAGCAACGCGTCTTCCGAATCGATCGAGACCGGCCAGACCGCTCGAACCTCGTGACCGAACGTGGAAGTCAGCTCGGCCCGCACGCGTTCGGTGAGCGCGTCGCAACCCACCACCAGAATCAGTGGCGATTCGTCCATCGAGCTTAGGATTCGGTCCGTTAGAACGGCCTTGCTTCATCCAAACGGATTATCCAGTTGGACGAAGGCAGCGACCTTGCGAGATGCGCCTTAGGTAGCGGCCCGTTCCAACGCGGCCCGATCCCAGTTTGCAAGGTTCGCCGCAGCCTCGTACGTCGAGTTAAAGAAGTCGAGCACGGTGCGATCCGGATCCGGCGACGTGCGCACGCTCTCGTACGGAAGCAGAAACTCTCGCAGCTGAACCGACCAGTATCCCGGCGGTGCAACCTTCGCTTCGGCAAAGCCCGGCGGCTCAGGATAAGCGTATGCATAAAACGACGCCTCGATTCCCGGCCCACCCGGCCAAAAACCCACGCTCTGCTCTTCGCGCGAGTAGGCTTCGCGTGTAACCCAGTCGGGCATATTCGGAATGCCGCCGGGGTGCTGCGGTGCGACGCGTCCCGAGAAGCGCGTCACCGCCAAATCGAAGCTGCCCCAAAAAAAGTGCACCGGACTCGCCTTGCCGAGAAACGGCGCGCGAAACTGTTTGCAGAGGCGATCCGCCTGCAGCAGCGCACGGAAGAAGCGCTCGACGTACGCGGCGTCGTACGATGCATGAACGGTATCCCGGTCGAACGGAACGGCGTCAGCAACTTCGTTCGGCTTGCGGTTGATCTGCACGTCGAACCCCAGCCCGTGCAGCCGTTTCATCAGCTTCTCGTAAAAAGCCGCAACGCTCATCGGCTGCAACGCGAAGCCGTCGCGTTCGCCGTCGCAGCCCGCGATATCGAGGCGCTGCCCCAAGAAATCGAAGTCGATCGACAACCAGCGGGCCGCCGGGATACGGCATTGCCGAGGTGGTCAAACCGCGCGGCGTAACGTAGAGCGTGACGTTCCACCAATGGTTGACCATCGGCTCGAGTCGCAGACGGATCTTCCCGACGATCTGCGTCCAGAGATGCAGCGTTGCTAGCGTATCCTTCCATTCATCGTAGACGAGCTTCGGCCAGCGATCCATCGAACTACCTTTCCCCCACGGGCGCGATCGGCAGCTCGATCTGGTGAGGATCCGCTTCGCCATCGAGCGACGGCGCGCGGTGCTGCTGCGGAGCGAACCGCAGATACATGATCGGAATCAAAATCAAGGTGAGAATCAACGAACTCGACAAGCCACCGATCACCACGATTCCCAGCGGCCGCTCGGCCTGCGAGCCGGGATCGAGCGCCAGCGCGAGCGGCAGCATGCCGGCGATCATCGCGACGGTCGTCATCACGATCGGGCGGAATCTTGCGTGCGCGCTCTCTTCGATCGCCTCCAACTTGCTCATGCCTCCTTCTCGCAGCTGATTGGCGTAATCCACGAGCAGGATTCCGTTCTTCGCCACCAATCCGACGAGCAGGATCGCTCCGATCATCGAGAAGAGGTTCAGCGTCTGGTGCGTCAGCGCCAGGGCGCCCACGGCGCCCACGACCGCAACGGGCACCGTGAACATGATGATGAACGGCGTCACGTAGCCGTTGTAGAGCGCCACCATCAACAGGTAGACGAGCAGGATCGAGAGCGCCAGCGAGATCCCCATCTCCGTGACGGTATCCGTAACGTTCTCCTGATTGCCGCCGGCGACCGGCGCGACGGTGATATTCTTGGGGATATTGAGCGCGCGCAAGCGCCGCTCGAAACTCCGCTGCACGTTCGACAGAATCGCGCCGGGTGCGACGTTCGCTCCGATCAGCACGACGTTGCGCCGGTTGATGCGAATGATCATCGGCGGCGCGGGCGACTGGACGAGCTTCGTGATGTCGCCGACGCGGACGATCGACCCGTTGTTCGCGCGAATCGGAATCGCGGCAATCGAACTCAGCGAGACCAGATCGCTCTCGGGATAGATCACCTGCACGTCTTTGAGGCCTTGCGGTCCGGTGAACTGGGTGGCCGTGTCTCCGCCGAAGGCGGCGCGGACGGCCGTCGACGCCGTGCCGATGCTGGCATCGAGCGCGCGCGCATTCCCGCGTTCGAACTCCACTTCGACCTGCGGCGCGTTGTCGGTCAGCGACGTCGTTGCATCGATTGCGCCCGGCGTACCGGCAAGTGCGGCGTACGCGCGCGCGGCGGCCGGCCCCGGATCGGCCGTCAAGCTGGAGACGACGTACGAAATCGGTTGCGCGATGCCGCCCGACGGATCGGTTGCCGGCACCGCAACGACGTTCGCGCCGGGCAAGAGCCGGGCGATACTCGATCGCAAGTTCGTAACCCAATAGGAGGTCGAGTGCAACCGGTCATCTTTCAGGAAGAGATGAATCTGACCGATGGCGCCGTTGTTGATGTAGCCGCTCACCTCGCCTTGATAGGCTCCGGCAATCGACGTCTCCGACTGCATGTCGGGCACGCGGTCGACGAGCCCCTCCGCGCGCAAGACGGCCTGCTTCGTCGCCGTCAGCGGCGTTCCGGTTGGGAAGCCGATGTTCACGAAGATCTCGCCGCGGTCGACCGGCGGCATGTACTCGAAGCCCACAACTCCCAATGGAATGAGCAGTAACGCCAGCACGAGGCTGCCGAACGCGATCCATACGACCAGCGCGCGATGTTCCAGCCCCCACGGGAGCGCGCGCTGCGTGTACCAGCCGCGCACGCGATCGAATCCATGGCCGAACCGGTCGACGATTCCCCACGGTTTCCACTTCGAGTAGAGCGCCCAGCGTCCGGCCAGCGCCGGCGTAACGGCAAACGAAACGAAGAGTGAGGTCAGCGTCGCGACCGTGACGACGAGGCCGAACTCGCGCAAGAAGAGACCGACTGAGCCGGGCAAGAACGAGATCGGCGCAAAGACCACGACGATGACCAGCGTGATCACGATCGTCGCGACGCCGATTTGGGTCAAACCATTGATCGCGGCGGTGCGCGGGTCTTCGCCTTCGGCAAAGTGGCGTTCGATATTTTCGAGCACGACGATCGAGTCGTCGACGAGGATGCCGATCATCAGCGTCATCGCCAGCAGCGAAACGGTGTCGAGCGTAAATCCGGCCACGCGCATCGTGGCCAGCGTCACGAGGAAAGAGGCCGGCACTGAGATCATCACGACGACGGCATTGCGCCACGAGCGTAGGAAAAAGAGCATCACGATCGCCGTGAAGATGATGCCTTCGATCAGCGTTCGCGTCACGCCCGAGAGCAGCTCTTTGGTATAGGTCGACTGCACGCTGAGCACCGAGAAGTTGATGTCCGGGTACTGCGCGCGCAGCGCCGGGAGCGCCGCGAGAACCGCATTCGAGGCAGTAACCTCGCTCGCGCCGGCCGCTTTCTGCACGTCCAGCTCGACGGTCGGCTTTCCAGCGGTGTACGCGTAGACCCGCTGCGTCTCGTACGCGTCCTGCACGTTGGCCACGTCGCCGACGCGGTACAGGCGCGGCGAGGCGCTCCACGGGTAGAGCGACCCGGTCGAGGACGAGCCCGAAGCGGTCGTGGAGTTGCCGAGCAAGAGATTTGCGACCGAGGGCACGTCGGTAATGTCGCCGCGAATGTCGAGGTTGGTTTCGCGATTGCGCTGATAGACGATGCCGCCGGGTGCGCGAACGTTATTATTCGCGACGGCGTTGATCACGTCGGTCAGCGTGAAGCCGGAGGATTGCAGCGCCTGCGGATTGACGTTGACTTGGATCGACGCGGTCACGCTGCCGTTCTCCTGAACGTATGAGACGCCGGGGACTTGTTCGATCGCAGGAACGACGGTATTGGTGACGATCGCCGAGAGGTCGCCAAGCGAGAGCGTTGCCGACGAAGCGGCCAGCGAGACGACGACGGCTTCGCTCGGGTTGTAAATCGAGATCTGCGGCGTCGGCAGATCGCTGGGAAGCTGATGGAGCGAGTTCTGAACGCGCCCCTGAACTTGCACGAGATCGGTGTTCTGATCGGAGGTCAACGAAAAGACCGCAACGATCGAAGCTTGGCCCGGCTCGATCGAGGTTTCGATGTAGCTCAAGTCCGGAGCGCCCGCAATCTGATCCTCGAGCGGACGCACGATAGCGTCGCGCATCTCCGTCGTGGAGGCGCCCGAATACGTGAGCAGCACTTGAATCGAGGGAACGTCGTAGTTGGGAAGCTGCTGCTTGACGAGGTTGAAGCCCGCAATCGACCCGGCGAGCAAGACGAGCGAAAGAAATACCGTGACCAGCGTCGGCCTTTGAACGAAGAGCCGCGTCAACCACACGGCTAAACGCCCGCCGCCGCGGGATACCGCATCGCCGCCGAGGCCGGCTCGGTGCTTCCGCGCGGCTTAGGCCCCAGCCACATGAACATCACCGGCACGAGCAGCAGCGTCAGCAACAGCGAACTGATCAAACCGCCGATCACGACGATGCCCAAGGCTTGTCGCTGGGCGGCGCCGGGATCGAGCGCGAGCGCGATCGGCGTCATGCCGGCGATCATCGCGCACGTCGTCATCACGATCGGGCGGAATCGTTCTCGCGCCGCCTCCACCATCGCATCGCCGCGGCTCATTCCGCGCTCGACCATATGATTGGCAAAATCGACCAGCAAGATACCGTTCTTCGAAGCCAGCCCAACCAGCAGCACGGTGCCGATCAGCGAGTAAAGGTTGAGCGCCTGATGCGTGATCGCCAGCGACGTCAAGGCGCCGACGGCAGCAACCGGCACGGCGAACATGATGATGAACGGCAAGCGATAGCTGTCGTACAGGGCAACCATCAACAGGTAGACGAGCAGAAAGGAGAGCAGCAACGCGGTGCCCATGCCGCGCACCGTATCCGAGAGGTTCTGCTGCTGCCCGCCGACATTGGCTCTCACCGCAACGCTCGACGGCAAGTCGAGTGCCGCCAAGCGCCGCAAAAAGTTTCGTTGAACGATCGACTGCGTTGCTCCCGGCGCGAGATTGGCCTGCACGTGAATCACGGTCTCGCGGTTGGTGCGCGTCATCAACGGTTCGGATGGATCCTCGACGTAGCGGGCGACGTCGCCGACATGCGCCAGCGTGCCGCCAAGCGTGCGGATGGGTATGCGGCTCACGGTTCCGATGCTGGTCTGGAAGTCGCGCGGATAGAGCACTTGCACGTATTTCGTACCGCGCGAGGTGTTGAACTGCGTCGCGAGCGTCCCGCCGAATGCCGCGCGAATCGCGGCGGCCGTCTGTCCGATATTGATTCCCAGCACGCGCGCGCGGTCGCGATCGAACTCGATGTCGATCTGCGGCGCCAACTGCTCGGCGGAGCTGTTGACGTTNNGTGGACGTAATCAGATAATCGATCGGCTGTGCGTTGCCGCCGCCGGTGCCCGTTGCCGGAATCGAGACGACTCGCGCGGTCGGCGCAACCTGCTGCGCGATGCGTCCGAGTGCCGGCGCCCAAAAATCCGTCGAACGGCGCCGGTTGGCTTTCAAGAAAACGTGGACCTGCCCGACCGATCCCTGCGCGAGCAGTCCGCCGAAGTTCGACTGCGTCCCGCCCGCGAGCGCGGTTTGCGATTCAACGTCGGGGAGTTTTGCGAAGCGCGCGGCCATCGCCGCAATCGCCGTATTGACCGTCGTCAGCGGCGTGCCCGTCGGATACGTCGCTTGCACGAAGACTTCGCCGCGATCGACCGGCGGCATGAACTCAAAGCCGACCGCGCCCAGCGGAACGAGCAGCAGCGCGAAGACCACCGCCGCGCCGGAGGCCACGGCGACCGCCACGGGGCGGCGCAGCGCCCACGGAAGCGCGCGCCGCGCATACCACTGGCGCAGGTTCTCGAAGCCCTCAGCGAAGCGTTCGATCGGCTTCGGCGCCTTCCAGCGCGAAAGCAGCGACCAGTTTCCCGCAAGCGACGGCGTGATGGTGAACGAAATGCAGAGCGAAGTCAAGGTCGCGACCACCACGACGAGCGCGAACTCCGACAGAAACTTCCCGACGGTTCCGGGAAGGAACGCGATCGGGAGAAAGACCACGACGTCGACCAGCGTAATCACGACGGCCGCCGGGCCGATCTGCGTGCGCCCTTTGATCGCGGCCTCTTTCGGCGCCTCGCCGTTTTCGTAGTGCCGTTCGACGTTTTCGAGCACGACGATCGAATCGTCGACGAGAATTCCGATAATCAGGGTCATTGCCAGCAGCGACACGGTATCGATCGTGAAGTTGACGACCTTCATCGCGGCCAGCGTCACGCACAACGAGGCCGGAATCGATATGAGCACGACGATTGCGTTGCGCCACGACCGCAGGAAGAAGAGCATGACGACGGCCGTGATCAAGATCGCTTGAATCAGCGTGCGAAAGACTCCCCAGATCTGCTCTTTCGTGTAGGCGGCTTGATTGTTGAGGATTTTAAAGTCTATCGTGGGGTACGTCCGCTCGATGGCCGGAAGCGCGCGCAACACGTTCTGCGCCGCCGTCACTTCGCTTGCGCCGGTCGCTTTCTGGATGCTGAGCGAAATCGTCGGGACGGTCCCGACGTAGCTGTACTGCCGCTGCGGCTCGAAGGAATCGCTCACGGCGGCGACGTCGGCGATACGAATGATCCGAGCCGAAGCGCTCCACGGATTCAGACTCGAGAGCGCCGGCCCCGCGTAGCCGCCCGAACCGCCTGAGGAGGCGCTCGTCGTACTCTGCGTTTGCGCGGGCGCGGCGCTCGGCGCCGCGGTTGCGCTGGTTGCGGCGATGACGCTCGCGGCGAGATTCGGCGGCGTCGCTGCCGGCAGCGGCGAGGGTGCAGCGGAGGCCGACGCCGAGGGCATCGGCGAGATCGAAGCGTTCGGCGCCGGCGTTACGACGTTCGCCGGCGCGGCTGCTGCCGGCGCGGCCGGCGCGGCGCCGGATTGCGCTGCCGGTGATGGTAGCGCGATCGTGCCCCCACCGGCCGACGAGGAGCTGCTCGACGAGCTAATGGGCGCGCCTGGAGAACCCGGCAGCGCCGGCTCGTTATACGACGCGTTACCGAAGGTCGACGTAAACGGCGAAGAGGCAAAGACCGGCAGATCCGCGACCGTCGCCGCATTGCTGACGTCACCGCGCACGTCGATCGTCGTTTCGTGATTCGGAAGATAGGCGATGCCGCCGGGCTCTCGCAGATTGTTTTGCGAGATCGTGCTGACGATGTCGTTGAGCGTCAATCCCGAGGACGCGAGTAGATTGGGATTGACCGCAACCTCGATCGCCGGCGTCACCGATCCACCCACGTTGACGTTCGAGACGCCGTCGACTTGCTCGAGATCGGGAACGATGTTGTTGGTCACGATTGCCGAAAGATTGCCGGGCGCCAGCGACCCGGAGCTGACGCCGATCGTCAAGATCGTTGCTTCCGCGGGATCGAACGTGCCGACGGTAGGCGCGGGCATGTCGCTGGGAAGCTGGGATTGCGCCACGAGAATCCGGCGCTGCACTTGAACCAGATCGGTCGTCTTGTTCGAGCTGAGCGAGAAGACGGCAGAGATCGTCGCTTGGCCTTGTTGAACGGTCGTATTGATGTGGTCGAGGTCCGGAGCGCCGGCGATTGCGTCTTCGATCGGCCGCACCACCGCGTCGCGAATTTCCGTCGTCGAGCCACCCGGATAACTCGCGCGCACGGTAATCGTCGGAAAGTCGATGTTGGGAAACTGTTGCTGCACGATCGTCATCAGCGCGACGGCGCCGGCGACGCCGATCAGCGCCAGGCTTACGAAGACCAGCGCCGGCCGCAAAACGAAGAGACGGGTCGGCCACATACGATCGTTACAGCTTAAGGCGCGGGGCTTTGCGGCGCGGGGCTTTGGCCCCCGATCTGTTGGCCCGCCGTAATCCCGAGCTGACCGTTGGAGATCACCTTGGTTCCCTGCGCGATCCCGGTGACGACCGAAGTCTTTCCGTCGGTCCCGCGCTCTTGCACCTTCGCGACCTTCGCAGTCCCGTCGGCGTTGACGACCATGAGGCTCTGGTGCGAATCGTCCAAGAAGGCCGTAGCCGGGACTCCGATGCCGGTGACGACGGGGAGGTCGATCGTTCCGGTCACCGCCATTCCCGACTTCAAACGATATCCGGGATTTGCCAGGATCGCTTCAACGGTGAAGTTCGTCGAGCCGGGTGAGACTTGGCCCAGGACGGCATTGATTCGTCCGTGGTAACTGCCGGTGTTGACGCCGGCCACGGCAACCGAAACGTCGGCGCCGCGCCGGATTCGGAAGACGTCTTCGGACGAAGCGTTAAGCTCGGCATAGACCGGGTCGAGCTGCTGCACCGTGAAGATCGTTCGCGAGCCGGGATACTCACCCGGATTGAGATTGCGATTGACCACGACGCCGTGGACCGGCGAGGTAATGAGTGCCTTGTCGATCGACGCTTGGATCTGGTCGGCCTGCGCGTGCGCCGAGGCGGCATCGGCCTGCGCCGACGCGACGTTGGCGGCTTGGAGCCCTTGCTGATAGTTGCCGTTGACGTTCGAGTTGAGCACCGCCGACTGGAGGCTGGCTTGCGCCGAAAGCACCTGCTGCTGATCGTTGTGCACGGTCGTGCGCTGTTGGTCGACTTGCTGCTGCGAGACGTAACCGCTGTCCAACAGCGTTTGGTATCGTTGCAGGTTCACCTGATCGAGTTTGAGCGTCTGCTGCGCCTGAAGCACCGTTGCCCGCGCGTTGCGAACTTGATCGCTACCCTGCCCGATATTGAGCTGCGCTTGATATTGGGTCTGCGAAACGCGAGCGTCGTCAGATGCGGCGCTGCGCTCCGCCGCCTCGAGGCTCGCGCGCAAGTCGGTCGTATCAAGAACCGCCAGCACCTGGCCATGCGCAACGATGTCGCCTTCGATGACCGATACCGAATCGGTGGGCTCCGAGAGTGAACTCGAAATCGAAACGTTTTGATACGGCGCGACGATGCCCGCGATCTGCACCGTCGGGCGGACGGTCACCGGCGCCGCCGCCGAAGTTGGAACGGCGGCCGGACCCGGCGATGCGCGGTGGCCGCCGTGCTTGCGACCGCCCGCGCAGCCCGACGAAAGGAGCGCGATCAACGCGAGCGATGCTGCCAACCTCATAGTAAACAAAGATGCTACCCCGACGATGCACAACTTCGGCTGAGAGTTCCCGCCCAGCGGAATAGAGCGCCAACCACCACGACAAAGGCGCCGGCGCCCAGCGCCGTCGAGGCGTTCGCGAAAGCGTCCCCAACCAGCGCGAGCGGTTCGGCTCGGCCAGTCGATACGATGAGCCCCGCCAGCAGCACGCCGAAGAGGCTTTCCCCAACGATCAGGCCCGACGCGATCAGTACGCCGATTTGCTTGGCGCGATCGCTCCCGGCCCGCGCGGCCCAACGGTTGTACAGCCACCCGATCACGGCGCCGGCGACCACCGGCGCGGTCGTCGATGCCGGCAGATACATTCCCAGCCCGACGGCCAGCGGCGGCAGCGACGCGCGCTTGGTCGTGCGCAAGAGTTCGTCGACGACGACGACAACCGCCCCGACCAGCGCGCCCGTTGCAATGAGACCCCAATCGATTTGGCCGCCGATCACGCCTTTTGCAAGCGCCGAGATGAGCGTCGCCTGCGGCGCCGGAAGCGGCTGCGCGATTGCATCGTGAAGATTGGGAGCGCCGGCAAAGCCATAGCCTCGATTGAGCAAATTGAGGATCGGCGGAATCACCAAAGCCCCGCAGGCAACTCCAAAAACCAGCGCGACCTGCTGCCGCCACGGCGTTGCGTCGACGAGCTGCCCGGTTTTTAGATCCTGCAAGTTGTCGTTTGAGATCGTTGCAACGCACAGGAGCACCGCGGTGACGAAGAGTGCATACGCGATCAGTTCCGAGGGCGCCGAAAGACCCGCGAACTTCGCGATGACCAACAGCATCAGCGACGCGCCGATCACGACCAGAATCGCCAAGCCCGAGACCGGACTATTCGAAGAGCCGATCAGGCCCGCCATGTAGCCGCAGGCGGCCGCCACGAAGAACCCGACGATGACGACGTAGACCACGGCCGCCAGCGTGAGCCAGCCGGCGATCGGCGTCAGCTTCCCGCCGGCAAGAAAGTTGGCGAGCAACACTGCCAGCGGAATCAAGCAACACAGGCTGATGAGCCCGACGATTCCAATCGGCAAGTCGCGCTCCGTTCGCGGCTCGTCCTGGGTTGCTCCGGCCCGCCGGCGCCGCGAGGCTGCCAGGGCCGATGCGACGCCGCCCACCACGGGGCGTACGAGCCGCCCCAACGACCACAACGCCGCGATGCCGATTGCACCGGCGCCGATGAAGCGAACTTGATGCGACCAGACGGTCGTTGCAACGTCGGCCGCCGGACCGGCCGCAGGGTGCATCGCGGTCAAGACCGGAGTTGCGACACCCCACGCGATGACTAGTCCGGTTAGCATCGCGAGGCCGACGGAGATGCCGATTAGCTGCCCGGCGCCTACCAGAGCGAGCGAGAGCGAAAAACCTAGGCCGGTGGTCGCGTTCCCGATTCTAAAATAGGCGGCAAGCTGACCGGCAAAAATCCGCGTTGCGACGAGTATGGCAAAGCCGGCGGAGGCCAGCGTTCCGCCGACGAGCGCCAGCAAGCCGGCCCGATTGCGCTCGTCGGCCGCGCCTGCAGCGGTGCCGATCTTGAGCACTTCTGCTGCGGCTACTCCTTCGGGATAGGGGAGAGTCGACTGAGTTACCAGCGCTCGCCGCAGCGGCACACTGTACATCACGCCGAGGATGCCGCCAATCGCGCAGACGCCAAAGCACTGCGCAAACGGAAAGCCGCTCCACCATCCGACCATGATCAGGCCAGGGAGCACGAAGATGACGGCCGAGAGCGTCCCCGCAGCGGACGCGACCGTCTGCACGATGTTGTTTTCATAGATCGACGAGTTCTTGAAGGCGCGCAGCACGGCCATCGAAATGACGGCGGCGGGGATGCTGGACGCGAACGTGAGCCCCACTTTCAAGCCGAGGTACACGTTTGCCGCCGTGAAGACGAGCGTCACCACGGCGCCCAGGAGCAAGCTGCGCGCGGTGAGCTCCACTCGATCGTTCACGGCTCTTACTCTTGCGCGGCCGCCTGCGTACGGCCTTTTTGAATAGAGCAAAGCCCGTAACAGGTGCTACGGGCTTTGCATATCGCCGGTCATTCTCGCCTGTTTGAAGCCGTTTCCGGCTTCCCACCGACGTGTCGACCCGGTTTTCGATCGGTCTCACTCGGATTTGTCGCGTAGTCGCGACGCCTCGTCTACGTGCGTCCCATCGCGGCTCGATTAGGTCCGCGCTTCGTCATTGGGCGAAGTCTTTGCATGCTATCAAACGCACGACGATGGTTGCAATACGTTGCGCGCATCGTCCACAAGGGTTCCACAACTAATTGCAGTTACCCACAGTTTATCGACACGCGCGAAGCGTTTTAGGGATGCATCGTCGACATCGGCGTGGCCGTTCCCATCGGCGACGCCGAAGGCACCGGTTGGGCAGTCGCGGCTAGCGTCGTGACGCTTGCTACAAATGCTCCGACGAGAATAAGGCCGGCAAACCATCGGTTCATGAGCGGGTCCTCCTTAAATTCCTGGTACGAATCGAGTGCTCTCGTCCTACCCAGAGACTCCCCGCCTCTAACGCCAGGCCCGGCTCGGGAGGGCGTGCAAACCAGCTTGCGACCAGCGGGTATTAACAAAAGGATGGCCCTCATCGATCTAGCCCTGCAAGGAAGCGTCGCAGCCGAAACGGACCCGATTTTTGAACGCGTGGAGCGCATCATTCCACGGGTCGAGTGGCCATTGCACGCTCCCTACGTGGCGGCGATCAATCGCCTCAAGCGCGAGCGCAAAGCCGTCATCCTGGCCCACAACTACCAGGTACCCGAGATTTTCTACACCGTCGCCGACATCGTCGGCGACTCGCTGGCCCTGGCGATGAAGGCCGCGGAGACCGACGCCGACGTCATCGTCCTCTGCGGCGTCCATTTCATGGCCGAGACCGCGAAGCTGGTCAATCCCAGCAAGACGGTCCTGGTTCCCGATCTGCGAGCCGGGTGCTCGCTGGCTGAATCGATCACGGCAGCCGACGTGCGCCTGCTTCGTTCGGCCTACCCCGATACGCCGATCGTCACCTACGTCAATACCTCGGCTGAGGTCAAGGCGGAATCGGACGTTTGCGTTACCAGCGGCAACGCCGTGCAAATCGTTGAGGCGCTCCAGGCACCGCGCGTCATCTTTCTTCCCGACGAGTACCTTGCCAAGTACGTCGCCTCGCAGACCAACGTCGAGATCATCGCCTGGAAGGGCCACTGCGAAGTGCACGAGCGTTTCAGCGGGGCCGACGTTGCGCGCTTTCGGGAAGGCGATCCGACGCTGACGGTCCTGGCTCACCCGGAGTGCCCTCCCGACGTCCTCGCGGAGGCCGATTTCGTAGGTTCGACGCAGGGGATGAGCGAGTATGTCGGGCGCCTCAGCGAGTCGGGCGGCGCACGCGTGCTCCTGATGACCGAGTGCTCGATGGCGGACAATGTTGCCGCGCGCTATGCAAACGTAGACTTCGTGCGGCCATGTAATCTCTGCCCGCACATGAAGCGCAACACGCTGCCCAAGATCCTGCACTCGCTCGAAGCGATGGAGTATGAGGTGACCGTGGCTCCCGAGATTGCGCAACGCGCCCGTCGCGCGGTCGAACGAATGCTCGAATTCAGCCGCCAGCCCCGAGACTAGTGGAAAGGGCGCGCAGCGATGCGCTCGTCGTCGGCGCCGGCATCGCCGGCCTGATTGCGGCGCTCAAGCTTCAACCAGCCAAAGTGACGGTCTTATGCAAGACTCGGCTCGGCAAAGGCTCCGCCACGGATTGGGCGCAAGGCGGGATCGCCGCGGCAATGGGAGCCGACGATTCACCCCGCCTTCACGCCATCGACACGCAGCGCGCCGGCGCCGGCATCAGCGACTCGAAGATCGTCGAGATCCTCACGCAAGACGCGCCGGCGCGCGTCGAGGAACTGCTCGAACTGGGAGCCGCATTCGATCGCACCGACGCCGGCGAACTCGCCCTGGGGCGCGAGGCGGCGCATCAGCGGCGCCGCATCGTCAAAGCCGGCGGAGACGCGACCGGCCACGAGATTCTCAAGACGCTGATCGAGGCGGTAAGCACTCACCCCTCAATCGAGATCGTCGAGAACGTTACCGCCGAAGATCTGATCGTCGACGACAACCGCGCCGGCGGAGTTGTGGCGCGCGAGAACGCGACCGGCGAACGAATCGAGTTGCGCGCTCGGGCGACGATCCTGGCTACCGGTGGAATGGGGCGCCTCTATCGCTTCACCACCAACCCGGTAGAGGCGACCGCCGACGGCATCGCCATGGCGGCGCGCGCGGGAGCCTTGCTCGCCGACATGGAGTTCGTCCAGTTTCATCCGACGGCGCTCGCGATCGGACGCGATCCGATGCCGCTGGTGACCGAAGCGGTTCGCGGCGAGGGCGCAATTCTAGTCAACGACCTCGGCGAGCGCTTCATGACGGCAATCCATCCCGATGCCGAGCTTGCGCCGCGCGACGTCGTCGCGCGAGCCATCTTCGAGCAGCAGCAGCGCGGCCGAACCGTCGGACTCGACGCGCGCTCCGCCATCGGGGCGCGGTTTCCGCAAGCCTTTCCGACGGTATTTCGGTTTTGCATCGACGCCGGCATCGATCCGCGGGTGCAGAACATTCCGGTCGCGCCGGCGGCCCATTATCATATGGGCGGCGTGGCCGTTGACGAATGGGGACGGACGACGCTGGAAAACCTCTGGGCCTGCGGAGAGACCAGCGCCACCGGGGTTCACGGCGCAAATCGCCTGGCGAGTAACTCGTTGCTCGAAGCGATGGTCTACGGATCGCGCGTTGCAACCGACGTGGCCAACGTTGCACCCTGGAAGCCCTCCGGTCACGTTCCCCCGGTTCGGACGCGATTGGTCGCGCCTGCGCGCACCGGGGCCGCGCAAGCTCAGGCGATTAACGATTTGCGCAACGTCATGTACGCCAACGTCGGGTTGGTCCGCAACGCCATCGGTCTGCGCGAAGCGCTCGCGCGTATCGTGGAACTCGAAGCCGCCGACGGAGAGGAAGGCCCGTTGCGCAATCTGCTCGTCGCCGGGCGATTGATCGCCGAGGCCGCGTTGGCCCGGCATGAAAGCCGCGGCAGCCATTATCGCAGTGACTACCCGGAGGCCGATGAAGCCCTTGCCAAGCGTTCCTTCAGCCGGCTGCGCAGCGTCGCTTGAGCTCGTCGCCGCACCGCTGGTGCGGGCGGCGCTACTCGAAGACATCGGCCGAGGCGGCGATGTAACAACGGACGCCATCGTCGAGCCCGAGCGCCGCGCCCGCGCCCGCATAGTTGCGCGACGCGGCGGCATTCTGGCGGGTCTGGAGTTCGCGGCGATTGCTTTTCGATTGCTCGACGAGCGCGTCGAGATCGTACGGCGCGTCGAGGAGGGCGACCGCTTCGACGCCGGGGCGACCGTCGCTGAGATCGAAGGCCGCGCGCGGGCAATACTCACGGGCGAACGAACCGCGCTCAACCTGCTCGGCCGTCTGTGCGGGATCGCGACCGCCACCCGGACGCTCGTCGACCTAGTCGCCGGAACCTCGGCCCGAATCGCCGACACGCGGAAAACGACGCCCGGCCTGCGCCCGCTGGAGCGTTATGCGGTCTGGCGGGGCGGAGGCGCCAACCACCGCTTCGGTCTCGATGACGGCGTGCTGATCAAAGACAATCATCTGGCGCTGGCCAGCTCGATTCACGCAGCGGTGGCCGCGGCGCGCGCTCGCGTGGGCCATATGGTGAAGATTGAGATCGAGGTCGACACGCTCGAACAACTGCGTGAGGCGATGCTCGAGCCGATCGATGCCGTGCTTCTCGATAACATGACGCCGGCGCAGCTTGCCGACGCGGTCGCCATCGTCGCCGGGCGCGTCGTCACCGAGGCCAGCGGCGGCGTGACAAAAGAGAACGTCGTCGAGATCGCGGCCAGCGGCGTCAATGTCATCAGCGTTGGATGGCTGACGCACAGCGCACCCGCGCTCGATCTCTCTCTGGAGATCGACGCGAAGCTAGTGAACTAAAAGAAGGGCGAAGGCCACGATCGCGCCGATCGCCGCGACAAAAAGCGAGACGACGTATCCGGTCGGGCCCGAGAGCGAAACGACTCGCCCTTGGCGCAGACCACGATCGGTTACTGAATAGCGCCGGGCGCCCAGCAACGCGACGAAGATCCCGAAGAGCGCCATCGCGGTTCCGAAGCCCGCCGAGACTCCCGGCCCTTCGACCTTTTCGTGAACCAGCGCGGCGAACTCGCGCGCGAAGAGCGAGAAGCGCGCGATGACGAAACCGAAGGCGATAAAGGCGAGGGCCGTTCTCACGTAGGCCAGGTAGGTTCGCTCGTTGGCCAAGACGTCGGTCGCGTTGAGGGCCGCCGTCGTCGGGTTCTCTCGCTCGTGCTCCGGCATGACCCGTTCGGCGTTAGGCGAAAGCTCCTCGAACCATGTCTGCCGAACAAAACACCCCGCTGCCCGCCGAAGCGGTCGGGCCGAATCAAGCCTTCGTACCTCCCGCGGCCTTGGTCGAGTTCATGGCCACGGGCTGGATCGACCGGCCTTCCGTGGCGCAGCCGCAGCCGCAGGCGCAACGCTTCGCGCAGCGGCGCGCGGCACTTTCGCAAGCCTACCGAGGGACCTATGTGGTCGTCCCGGCCGGCTCCGAGCGCGTCCGTGCCAACGACACGTTCTTTCGATTTCGGGCTTCGAGCGATTTCGCATACCTCGTCGGCAACGGCGAACCGGGCGCCGTTCTGGTGCTCGAGCCCGACGGCGCGAGCCATCGCAGTCTGCTCTTCGTCCTCGCTCACAATCGCGGAACGCCAGAGTTCTTTACCGACCGGATGGCAGGAGAGCTGTGGGTCGGGCGCCATCGCGGCGTCGGGGAAAGCCTGACGTATTACGGGGTTGACGATTGCCGTTCGCTCAAACAGCTCGGCGGCTACCTCGACGAGCTGCGCGACGCGAAGTATCCGCTGCGCGTCATGCGCGGCCACGATGAAGCGATCGATCGGGTCTTCGAGCGGAGCGACGGAGATGCCGAGCTGGCCGAGCGTCTCTCGGAGACGCGTCTGATCAAGGACGAGTACGAGCTGGCCGAGCTTCGCAAGGCTTGCGCCATTACCAAGCTCGCGTTTGAAGATGCCGCGCGAGCGATGCGGACGGCTCAGAGCGAGCGCGCGATCGAAGCGGCGTTCTGGGGCCGCGCGCGCATCGAAGCAAACGACGTCGGCTACTTGACGATCGCGGCCGCCGGCAATCATGCGTGCACGCTGCATTGGACTCGCAACGACGGCCGCTTATCGCCCGGCGAGTTGCTTCTGCTCGACGCCGGCGTCGAATGCGATTCGCTCTACACCGCCGACGTCACGCGAACGCTTCCGATCTCAGGACGGTTTTCCCCCGAGCAGCGGACGATCTACGATCTGGTCTGGGAAGCCCAGCGCGCGGGCATCGAAGCCGTGGCGCCGGGGGTTGATTTCCTCGAACCGGGCCGGCGCGCGGTGCGCATACTCGCTCAAGGTCTGATCGATCTCGGCATTCTCAAGGTCTCGCTCGACGAAGCGCTCGACCCGGAACGGCTGCTGCACCGCCGCTACACGCTTCATGGCGTCAGCCACATGCTGGGCCTCGACGTTCACGACTGCGCTAACGCTCGAGAAGAGGAGTACCGTTACGGGCGGCTGCGCGAGGGCATGGTGCTCACCGTCGAGCCCGGACTCTACTTTCAACCCGACGACGCAACGGTTCCGGAGCGCTTTCGCGGCATCGGGGTCCGCATCGAAGACGACATCGCCGTTACGAACGGCGGCGCCGAAAATCTCTCCGCCGCACTGCCTTCAAAAGCCGACGAGGTCGAGCGCTGGCTTGGGAGCCTCTGAAGAACCCCTCGCCGGCTAAGAGGCCGGCATGACCGACGTGCCCGGCGGCACGGCGCCTGGAATTGGTGCCCCAGCGCGCAGCGCCGCCAGCTCGTCTTCAATCGGCCAACGCCCGAACGCTAAGATCACCATGCAGATAAGCGGACCAACGCCGGGAACTAAGTTGAGCAGCGACAGCGCACCGTTGTATCCCGCTTTCACGAAGATCCGCCAGTAGACCCAGATCGTGAAGGCCATGATCGCAATTATAACAATGCCATACCCGATGAGCATCCCGCCGATGAAGGTGGCGGTCGCCGCCGAGTTATCGTTCATGTTTAAAAATCTCCATTCGTAGCAACGTTCGAAGATCGGATCGT
This sequence comes from Candidatus Cybelea tumulisoli, assembly GCA_003167155.1. GTDB lineage: Bacteria > Vulcanimicrobiota > Vulcanimicrobiia > Vulcanimicrobiales > Vulcanimicrobiaceae > Cybelea > Cybelea tumulisoli. The sequence continues at coordinate 20,656 of PMTY01000191.1, read as the reverse complement.
GCCGACCGGCACGTCAGTGCACCGTTCAACCTCGCGGCGGCGAGCCCCACCCAGACTGCAAATACGTGCCATCGACGACGATGACGGGTACGGTGGGATCGCCGGCGCTATAGGCCAACATTCGCTCGCGCGCTTTGCGGTCGTTTTGGGCGTCGTAGCGCGCGTATGAGGTTCCCTGCGAATCGTAGTAGGCCATGGCGCTCTTGCAATACGGACAACTCGGAGAAATATAAAGCTCCAGCTTCGCGCCCGGAGGAAGGTGCTCTGCGTCGAACGGCATTGCCATGCCGCTGATCTTCGTACCGACACCGCTGGGGAACCTGCGAGACGTCACGCTGCGAGCGATCGACGTGTTGCGCCAGGCCGAGATCGTCGTCGCCGAAGATACGCGCGTCGCGCGAAGGTTGCTGCGGGCGTTGGAGATCGAAGTCCGGGAGATTTGGAGCTATCGCGAACAGAACGCCGCGCGCGTGACGCCGGGAATTATCGAACGAGCGCGTACCGCGATCGTTGCCGTGACGACGGATGCCGGAATGCCGGGCATCTCGGATCCCGGAAGCGATCTCATCGCGGCGGCGCGGCTTGCCGGCGTCCCGATCGACGTTCTACCGGGTCCCAGCGCCGCCACGAGCGTCGCACTCCTCTCGGGTTTTTCGCTGCGGCGTTTTGCTTTCGAGGGATTTCCGCCTCGTGCCGCAGCGGCGCGGCGAGCGCGCTTTGCCGCCGCACTGCAGTGCGACGCCACCTCAATCTGGTACGAATCCCCGCAGCGGATTGGCGCGACTCTGACCGATCTCGCCGCCGTGGCGCCCGATGCGCAGGTCTTCGTCGTCCGGGAATACACCAAGCTGCACGAACAACATTATTGGGGAACGGCCGAAAGCGTCGCGGCGCAGCTCGCCGATCCGCCGCGCGGCGAGGTGGCATTCGCGATCGCTCCGTATCGCGTTGCGACCGTCGAGCGCGACCGGCGTGAAGACGTAAGCGCCGCCATCGACGCCCTGCTCGAAAGCGGNNCAACGCGTCGGCGACGTGGCAAAGGAGCTGGCAGTACGTGGCTTCGGCGACCGCCGCGACCTCTACGCGGCGGCCGCGGCACGGAAGGCCGGCCGGAAAACGCCGTTAAAACAGAAGTGAAGCCTATGGAACGCTCCTATTACGTCACGACGCCGATCTACTACATTAGCGGAAACCCGCATATCGGCCACGCTTACACGACGGTCGTCGCCGACGTCTTGGCCCGAACCGCGCGCACGTTTCGCCCGACGTTCTTCTTGACGGGGACCGACGAGCACGGCCAAAAAGTCGCCAACGCCGCCGCGGCTGCGGGAAAGACGCCGCAGGAGTGGTGCGACGAGCTGGTGCCCCGCTGGAAAGAGCTGTTTGCCGTTTATCACGTGAGCTACGACGATTTCATTCGAACGACGCAACCCCGCCACGTCGAAAAGGTCCGGCGCGTCTTCGAGCGGCTACGCGAAACCGGCGACGTGTATCTCGGCAAGTACGAGGGTTGGTATTGCGTCAACGACGAGACGTTTTGGCTCGAGTCCAAACTGGTCGAGGGGCGTTGCCCCACGTGTGGCCGCGAGGTGCAGTGGATTTCGGAGGACGATTGGTTCTTTCGGCTCTCCGCCTATCGCGATCGGTTGCTGGAACACTTCCAGGCGCACCCGCAGTGGGTCCAGCCGCGCAGCGTTTATAACGAAATGATGTCGATCCTCAACGAGGGCCTCGACGATCTGTCGATCTCGCGAACGAGTTTCGATTGGGGCGTTCCGATCGACGGCGGCGGCGTGATCTACGTCTGGCTCGACGCTTTGCTCAACTACATCACGGCGATCGGCTGGAGCGAGGACGACGCGCGTTTCAACACCTGGTGGCCGGCGCAAACCCAGTTGGTCGGCAAAGAGATCGCTCGTTTTCATACGATCATCTGGCCCGCGATCTTGTGGGCTCTTGGGGAAAGCGCGCCCAATCTCGTCTTCGCGCACGGTTGGATCACGGTTGACGGGCAGAAGATCGGCAAAAGCCTGGGAAACGCCGTCGATCCGTTTGCGCTCGCGGAGCGTTTTGGCGCCGATTCGCTGCGGTATTTCCTCTTACGCGAGGCGCCATTCGGCAGCGACTTTTCCTATTCGGAAGAGAAGATCGCGCAGCGGTACAACAGCGATCTCGCCAACGACCTCGGCAATCTCTTGCAGCGCACGCTTTCGATGCTGCAGCGCTACCGCGACGGCATCGTGCCGGATCCGGCGGGCGGCTCCGACGCGGAGCTGGCGCGCCGCTTCGCGCCGTTGCCGACGGCCGTTCGGCAACGCATTCTCGATCTGCACTTTCGCGAGGCGCTCGAGGGCGTTTGGGAACTCGTTACGGCGCTCAACCGCACCGTCGACGAGCGTAAACCTTGGGCGCTCCATAAAGAGGGGCGCGCCGGCGAGCTCGATGCCGTGCTCTACGATCTCACTGAGGGCCTGCGCTGGATTGCGATTCTGCTGCATCCCTTCATGCCCGAGCGCATGAGCGAGATGTGGCAGCAGCTCGGTAATCCCGGCCGTCTCGAGGAGGATTGGTCGTCGTCGCTGCGCTCCTGGGGCGGCCTGGGGCCGCTTACGCAGACGGCATTGGCTGCGCCCCTCTTTCCGCGCGTCGAACTGCTCGCGCAAGCGTGATCGATACCCATTGCCATCTGCAGGATCGCGCCTTCGAGGAGGATCGTGCGGAAGTCATCGAGCGCGCTCGGGAAGCCGGAGTCGCGGCCATGATTACCGTGGGGGTGGATTTAGCCGACAGCCGCGCAGCAGTCGAGACGGCCCGGCACTACGGGCTTTCCGCCGCCGTGGGCGTTCATCCGCATGAAGCCGCGAGCGCACCGCACGAACTCGCGGACGAACTAACGAAGCTCTTGCACGAGGACGGCGTTGTCGCGCTCGGTGAGATCGGCTTGGACTACTACTACGATCGCAGCCCTCGCGACGTCCAAATCAGCGTATTGCGCGAGCAGCTTCGGATTGCACGCGACCGTTCGATCCCGGTGATCTTTCACCAGCGCGACGCATTCGATGAGTTCACGCGGATCTTACGCGAAGAATGGAGGCCGGCGATGCGCGGGGTCGTGCACTGCTTCACCGGCACGCCCGCTCAAGCGCGCGTCTACTGCGACGAGTTCGGTCTCTTTCTGGGCATCGGCGGCGTCTTGACGTTTCCAAAGGCGGAATCCGTTCGCGACGCGGTGCGCGACGTCGGCGTCGGTGCGCTCGTTCTAGAAACCGATTGCCCGTACTTGGCGCCCGTCCCCAAGCGCGGCAAGCGCAACGAGCCGGCGTACGTAGCGCATACCGCTGCCAAGCTAGCGGGTCTGCTCGCATTGCCGATCGACGAAGTCGTCTCCGCCACCGATGCTAACGCGCTCACGTTGTTTGGCATGAAAAAAGTCAGTGATACTTAGGTGCGCCGGCCAACTTGGCCGGGTGCCCTGGTCGCCGCTGGGAGAACTTACTTTGCCCGGCTGATCGTCGAACCGTAGGGGCCGCTGACAGCGTCGGTGATCGTCTTGGACGGGCTGCCCCCGGCGGGGTAATGGAAGAACGCGACGTCTTCGCCATTAAGGTCCGGCCCGATGAGCCTCGTTCTTTGCGAGTGCCCTCCGCCGCTCGTACGTGAGATCGAAAACTGGACGACGTCCTGAGCGCCCGTCAGATCGGTGGTTCCTTCGAGCGTCCCACCGCTGCCCGTGAACTGAAACTCGAAGACCACCTCAGGGCTCTGCTGCCCAATTGCAACGTACTTGCCGTCCCACTGAATACCGGTAGGGTAGACGATGCTTTGATTTAGCGTGATGCTTGTGAGGCTAGCGCTACCCTTCGAAAGCTCCGCGACTTGGGTGACGTAAGTGCTGCTAAAGCCGTCTACGTNNACCGGCGTGCCCCGCGCATTTGCATAGATCGCCAGGTTACCCTCGCCGATGCTGGGCGTCTCGTCGTTGCTGACGGCGAGGTTTCCAGTCGTCGGGTCGACCGAGCAACCCGAGGGCCATTGGCCCGGATCGGTTAGCGTGGCGATTGGGGTCGTGCCGCCATGCGCGTATTCGAGAATTTCGGAGCCTTCAAAATCGGTTACGAACACATCGCCGGCCTTGTCGGAGCACAAGCCTGTTGGCACATCGAAGCCGGTGAGCGTGCCCTCCAGCTGACCGGGCGGATAACTGTAAACGGTAACCTCGTTGTCACTGACATCGGATATATAAAGTAGGTCCTTCTTTTTGGCGTCAGGCGCCATCCACGAGACCCGCCGCTCGCGATTAGCAGTACTTTGGCGCGTGGCAGCGACCTGCGCCGCGCTCACGCCAGGCGGCGCGGCGGCTTGTTGCGTCACCAGCGATGGGCGAGTCGAAGGCGCCGAGGCACCGCTGCAACCGACAACCATGGCAATCGTGAAGGCGAAAGTGCCGCGGACCGAACTCGCGTGTCTCATAGCTGGAAACCTCATGCGATGGCAGATCGCAAAGTGGGGCAACCGGGAGCCCCGTCGATCAGAATTTTATCATGACGATGGCACGTCGACGGACCGTATGCGAAAAACTTGCAAAAAAGCTTTTCCAGGCAACTATACCGTCAAGAGTTCGGCAATCTCGCAAGCCTGGCGCTCGAACTTCGAATCGGCCCTCATCCACCTCAACGGTACTCTCTACGGCACGACTTCCCGAGTGTCGTGAAAGACGGGGGCGTGACCCAAGGCCGTCGAAACGTTAAGCGTTCGGAGCTGGGGAGGAACGCATGGTACGGTTCGACCGTTACGCCTTTTGGATGGGTTCGGCTATTGCAATCCTGGCGGGTTGCGGCGGAGGCAACACGCAGCTTAGCCCATCGGCTGCCGCCGTCACGGCGGAGGGCACTCGCCCGAACGTCACAGAAGCGGTGCTTTGGAGCTTCAAAGGCCATCCTGATGACGGTACACGCCCAGAGGCGTCCCTCATCAACGTCAAGGGCACGCTCTACGGCACGACTTGGCGCGGCGGCTCAAACTACTCCGGGACGGTTTTCTCGATCACGCCTTCCGGCACGGAAACCGTGCTCCTTAGCTTCGAAGGCGATGCCTATGACAGCGCCGCGAGTCCCCTCGCGGGCCTCCTGAACGTCAACGGAACGCTCTACGGCACCACGGAGCACGGGGGTGCGTCGAATTGCGGATCTACCTCCGGCGTCCAAGGTTGCGGGACCGTCTTCGCCAGTACGCTGGCCGGAGCCCAAACTGTGCTCCACAGGTTCGGCGCTTCGGGAGACGGTGAATACCCGGAGGCGGGACTCATCAACGTCAA
>PMTY01000191.1:5398-15305 GCA_003167155.1 Candidatus Cybelea tumulisoli | reverse complement strand
CTCATCAACGTCAACGAGACGCTCTACGGGACCACCTCAGGAGGGGGCGCGATCGGCGGCTCCGGAAGCTCCGGAACGGTCTTCGCTGTCACGACATCCGGCAAGGAAATGCTGCTCCACACCTTTGGCAGCCCGGGCGACGGCGCGATCCCGCGCGCGGGCCTCGTCAATGTCAACGGAACGCTCTACGGCACGACCTTCAGCGGAGGCACCCACAACAAAGGAACGGTCTTCGCCATTGCGACCTCGGGTGCAGAAACCGTGCTCCATAGTTTCCGCGGCTATCCCGACGGCGCGCACCCGTGGGCGGGTCTCCTCAACGTCAATGGAACGCTTTACGGCACGACGTACGGCGGGGGCGCGCACCACAGGGGAACGGGCTTTGCTATCACGACTTCCGGCAAGGAAACCGTGTTATACAGCTTCGGCTACCGGCCGGGTGGCGCAAACCCGAAGGCTGCCCTCATCGACGTCAACGGTACGCTCTACGGCACGACTTCCCGAGGCGGCGCGGACGGCCAGGGAACGGTCTTCTCGCTAACCCAATGAAAGGGCTGCGCGCCTAGAGACAGAGGGTGAGAACGCCCGCGAATTCTGCCATTGCGTCTCGAGCCGCGAACGAACTGCCGCAACGATCGTCGCGTTGCAAGTATCGAGCCCCCAGTCAGTGCTGTCAGAATCGGGCGCCGCGATCGTCGCGTTGGCCGAGCCTAGCCAGGCGGCATCGCCGGCGACGGCGAGTTTCTCCGAGTCGTCGCAGACGCGCACCGTAACACCGTCGCGTACCAGCGCTTCGAGCACTTCGCGCTCGCGCACGTTTCCGGAGAGTTCGCGCGACGAAACGAGCAATCTCGGAGCGGCGCCGGCGAGGGCGGCTTGGCGAAGCTCGCTGTAAACCTCGTTGCAGCAGCCAAACGACTCGCTCTCGACGATCACGTGGTCGGCGCTGGTCGCGCTGCCGATTAGTTCTCCTTCGCGCGCCAGCGCTTCGTGCTTGACCATCGGAATCGTCGCCGCCTCGCCCGGGTCGTCGACTCGCAGCACGAGATCGCCGGGACGCCAGTTCTTCTCGTCCAGATAGAGGGTGCCGTCGACGGTAAGCGCCTTTGCGTGAAGCGGATGCCCGAGCGTTACCGCGGCCCCGGCCGCGCGAAGCTGGGCGGCGAGATTCCGGTTTTCCTTCGCCAAATGCGGGTTATTGAATGGCTGGCCTTCGAGCGCAACGGTCACTTGGGCCCCACGCTGGGCCGCCGCTTCAACGGCCTTCAAGGCCGGCCCCCACACGGTGTAGGCCTGAAGGTCGATCTGACGGGCTCCGCGCAGCGCCTCGCAGACTTGCCCCGTCGAACTCAATTCCACCACGGCACACGCAATCACGACGCCGGCCGCGGATGGCTAGACCCGCAGGGGGAGAGCGGCGCAGCACTTGGAAGCAGCCGTATCTAAAATGAACTCCACCACAAAGGAGCCTGTCGGCAGCGAGACCGAGCGTAGCGAAGCGCAGTCGAAGGGCGCCTTCGTTCGCGATATGTTCGCTCGCATCGCGCCGCGCTACGATCTGGCCAATCGGATGATGACCGGAGGTCTCGACGAGCGCTGGCGCCGCCGGGCCATCAAGCTGCTCGCGCCGCCCCCTCATGCCCGAATTCTCGATCTTTGCTGCGGGACGGGCGATTTGGTCTTCGGGCTGCTGCGCGGCGACCCGACGCTGGACGTCACCGGCGTCGACTTCTGCCGCCCGATGCTCGACCGCGCGCAGGCTCGCGCCCCCCGAGAGGCTCGAGGCAACGCGCAATTCGTCGAAGGCGACGTGATGGCAATGTCCTTCCCCGACCAAGCGTTCGATGGGGCGACGATGGGCTTTTCGCTGCGCAACGTCGTCGACGTCGATGCGACGCTTCGAGAGATCTTGCGAGTTCTTCGGCCGGGGGCGCGCTTCGTCAATCTCGACGTCAGCAAAGCGCCCAACAAGCATTTCAAGCGATTTTTCGATCTCTACTTTTACGGCGTCGTGCCGGTACTGGGCGGAATCGTCGGAGGCTCGCGTGAGGCGTACCGCTATCTGCCAAACTCGTTGATTCACCATCCTAACGCTCCGGAGTTGCGCGACCGGTTTACGCGCGCCGGGTTTGTGGATGCCGGCTATCTGCCGCTGGTGGGGGGCACGATCGCCATTCATTACGGGCGACGGCCATGAATCTCGTCCGGTTTCCATCGAACACCGACGAGGATTTGGAAGCGCTCGTCGAGCTTTTTTTTCGCGAACGCTTCTCTACCGACAACCCGATCATCACCGAAGCGGTCAAACGAATGCTCTGCGCTGGTGGAAAGCGATTGCGTCCCCGCATCACGCTGCTTGCGGCGGCGGCCTGCGGCGGAGAGCCGGTCGACCACCTTCATCTAGCCGCGTACATGGAGCTGATTCACGTCGCAACGCTGATTCACGACGACGTCGTGGACAACGCGCAGACCCGGCGCGGCGTCAACGCCACGGCGGTGGATTACGGCAATCGGGTGAGCGTGTTGGCCGGGGATTATCTCTTTGCGTGGATCTTCAAAAACGTGACGCTCAACTATCCGCATCCCGTCCCCCACGTGCTCTCGGCAACGCTGGCCGAAATTTGCGACGGGGAGGTGCTGCAGCTGCAGGCGCTGGGTAACCTCGACCTAACGCTCGAGACGTACGTCGAGATCGCGCGGAAAAAGACCGCATCGCTCTTTGCCGCTTCCGCCCAGTGCGGCGCAATCATGGGCGGGGCCGGCGCGGACGACATCGTCGCGCTGCACGCGTTCGGTGAAGCCTTCGGCATCGCGTTTCAAATGAAGGACGACCTCTTGGACGTGACGGCGGACGAACGATCGCTCGGCAAGCCCGCCGCAAATGATTTGATCGAGCGCAAGACCACGATTCCGCTCATCGCCGCCTTGGCAGCGGGGGACGGCGATTTTCGCGCCGAGGTGCGCCGCTTCTACGAGGAAGGCCGCAACGACGCCCTTCCCGCCGTCGTGCTCGGGATCGAACGCGAGGGCGGCTTGCGCGCGACTCGCTCCCAGATCGCGCTGTACGTCGAGCGCGCCAAGCAAGCGCTGGAGCCGATTGCCCCGAGTGCGGCGAAAAAAGACCTGGCACAGCTTACCGACGCCCTTTTATACTAAGGGCGAAAGGGAATCACATGACTTTACATCCGCTTCTGGCCATAATCGACGCGCCGATCATCATCGGCATCCTCGTCGTTGGAGCGCTGCTCTTTGGAGCCGACAAGCTTCCAAAACTCGCGCGAAGCGCGGGACAGGCAAAGAAAGAGTTTCTGATGGGCCAAGTCGAGGCCGACGAAGCGGCGAACAAGGCCCGCGAGGAGGCCCGCTTACGAGCGGCAACCGCAAGCGCGGATGTCATGGACAACGTCGAGGCCGGCTCGTTCTCCGGTGAAGGTGTTCCGCCGCCGACGCCCGGCAAAGGGACGCCCAGTTCGTAGCCAAGAGCCCTTCGACTCCGCTCAGGATGACAATCCTTCGATGTGGGATCAGAAGGAGATGCCGATTACGGAGCACCTGCGGGAGCTCCGTAATCGTCTCCTGATCTCGATGGCAACCGTCGGCGCCATCGCCGTGGTGCTCTTCTGGCCGTCGCAGTTCGTCATCCGCTCGATGATGAGCCACTACTTCGGAGGATTGCAGCTCCACGCGTTCGGGCCGGCCGACGTCATTCTTACCGAGCTTAAATTCTCGGTCGTGGGCGGAATCGTCATCGGCCTGCCGGTGCTGCTGACGCAGCTTTGGCTCTTCGTCGTGCCGGCGGTCCATCCGCGCACGCGGCGCATGGTCTACTCATTCGTCGTGCCGTCGGTGTTGCTGGCCGCGGTGGGTCTGGCGTTCGCGCACTTTGTCGTGATTCCGCGAGTGATTTCGGCGCTCTTGCAGATCACCGACGCGGTGGCGACACCGACCTTCGGGGTTGCTTCAACGCTGAACTTCGTCATCGTGCTGCTGGCGCTCTTCGCAATCATCTTTCAAACGCCGATCATNNATCGTACCGCTCGAACGACGCTGGAAAAGATCATGACGGCTGTGGTGCGGGGGCTCTATGCCGATTTTGTGCGAACCTTTGGCAGCGTACTCTTTGCCGTCTGTCTTTTTCTCGTTTGGGGAGTGCTCACGCTGCTCGGGGTCGTCATCGACCAAGGGCGGGACCCGAGCGTCTATTCTGACTCGTACGCCGCTCCCATCGCGCGCGCGATCTTGCGCCTCAGTCTCGACAACGTCTACCACTCGCCGTGGTACGTCGGCATCATCGGTTTGATCCTCACGTCGCTGGCGGTCTGCACGTTCAAGCGAGTCATTCCGGCGCGGCTCCCCACGTTGCATCCGGTAAAGATTGACGCCATTCCGCTGCACGCGCGCTTCGAAACGGCGGGCGATGCCGCTACCGTACGAAGCCGGCTCGCGGCCTTCTTTGCATCGCGCGGCTGGCACGTCCGCGAGAGAATCTTCGGAGGCACCGAGTGGAGCTTCGCCGATAAGCACAACTGGGCGCGGCGCGGCGTGCTGGTCGCGCATGCCGGCTTTGTAATTCTCGCGGCGGGAACCACGCTCTACTGGGCCCGCGGCTTCTCGGGCGAACTCGCGCTCCTCGACGGCCAAACCTCGCAGATTCAGAAGACGGGCGCCGTCATTAGGCTCGACGATTTTGCGTATCGCATCGCGCCGACTCAGACCAAGAGCGGCATGGTCTACCAGCCCATCGATTACGTCTCGCAGGTTACGGTCAGCGGTAAGGACGGAATCCCAAAGCACATGACGGTGCGAGTCAACCATCCGATCGACATCGACGACACGCTCTACTACCAGGCCAGCTACGGCTTCGGCATGCATTTTTTGGTAACGCATAACGGACGGCGCAACGCCGCGATCTCCGGCCGCACGCTCCTGGAAGGCGACTCGTTCGACCTTCCGGGAACGCAACGCAGCATTCTCTACGCGCGCTTCGCTCCTACCGTCGACAAGCAAAGCGGCATGCCCACGGCCGATCCTCGCGTCAACGATCCCGCGGTCGCCTTGGAAGTCTCGCAAGACGGCACGCCCGTCGGGGACGCGCTCGTTGCGCTGGGGACTCGGATCGACCTTGGTGGCGGCTGGGGGTTGGAGCCGCAAAAATACGTGATGTACAGTGGATTTCAGTATCGTCACGACCCCGGAGTGCCGCTCGTCGGGATCGGCGCATTCGTCCTGCTGGCGGGCCTGATCATCTCCTTTTACTTCGTCCCGGCCCGGTTGTACGTCCGCGTCGACGACGCCGGCGAGCACCGCTCGAGCGTCGGCCTGGCGGCGACGACGGTGAAAGGCTACGACGTTTTCGAGAGCGAGTTTGCCCGGTTAGTGGTAGCCTTGAAGGCGGACGATTTATGAACCTTCCCTGGGATGAAGTCCTCATCGGCGTTGCGCTGGTCGCCTACACGCTGGGCGCGCTCTCGCTGGTGCTCTATTTCTTTTCGCAAGACGAGTCGTTCCGCAAAGCCGGCGTTCCGCTGGCGATTCTGGGATGTGCCGCACAGTTCGCCCAGCTCGCGGTGCGCTTCGAAACGACTCACGTCTGGCCGTTGCTCAACTTGTACGGATCGCTTTCGCTCTTCTCCGCGATGTCGGTGGCCATCTACATCGGCTTTGCGTTTCGCTACCGGCTTTGGTTCGCGGGCGGTTTCGTGCTCGCGCTCGCAGCGATCTTTCTCGCCTATGGCGTCACCTGGTACGAAGGAACGATGCCGCCGGTGCCGTCGCTGCAATCCTACTGGGCCAAGATTCACGTGCCGATCGTGGTTTCGTCGTACGCCGCGTTTTTGGTCGCCTTCGTCTTCTCGTGCATCTACCTGTTGAAGTACTATGCGACGCGCTCCGGCCGGAGCTCGATCGCGCCCTGGCTGGCCTCCCTTCCAACCCTTCCGCAGCTCGATGCGATCGTCTATCGTGCCGTCGCCATCGGTCTGCCGCTGATCTCCATCGGGATCATCACCGGCGCGATGTGGGCACACGAAGCCTGGGGCGCCTATTGGCAGTGGGATCCCAAGGAGACGGCAGCCTTGTTCTCCTGGATCGTCTATCTCGCATACATGCATCTGCACACTCGCCACGCGTGGCGGGGGCTACGCACGAACTGGGTCAGCGTCATCGGCTTCGCTTCGATCATCTTCTGCTATCTCGGGGTGAACATCTGGATCTCGGGATTGCACAGCTACAAAATGTGATCGAAGTCCTGGCAGGCTGCTGCAGGCGGGGCTTACAATGTGGCCAAATGAGCCTGCCACCCGTACCTACGCCCTTGGGGAGAAGCTACTTTGTCTGACCCAAATGCCGGCGCGGCAAGCGACGCCGCGGCGCAAAGCGCCGACGAAGTCAGCCGCCGCACCTTCATGGCCAACGCCACGCTGACCATCGGCGGAGTCGTCGGGCTCGTGCTGGCCATACCGATCGTGGGATCGCTGCTGCCGTCTGGGAACGCCTCGAGCGGCAGTTGGTCACCGCTGAGCTCCGACGAGCTCGATGCCTTACAGAAGGCGACCGACAAGCCGGTCAAGCTGACGTTCACCCTCAAATACAAAGACGGCTATCTGCCCGAACAGAGCGCCCCCGAATACGCTTGGGGCATCAAGGTCGATCCGGCAAAGTTTAAAGCCGCGCGCCCCGACATCTTCGACGGTGCGGGCGGAGCCGCCGACGTCCCGTTTGACGCCGTCACCATGGGCTTCGTGATCTTCAGCCCGATCTGCCCGCATTTGGGCTGCTACTACAACTGGAACGACGCGCAGAACCGGTTCATGTGCCCCTGCCACGGATCGCAATATACCTTCGACGGAACGCACGTTGCCGGCCCCGCGCCACGCGGGTTGGACCCGTTGCCGTTTCGCGAACAAAACGGCGCAGCCGAGGTAACGTGGGTCGTCTATCAGTCCAACACACCGCAACGCATCGTCGTCTCCTATCAGGCATAGGGAATCGCTGATGTTGAACTGGATCGAAAAACGAACCGGCTTCGTCTCGATGACGAAGGATTTTCTTACCGAGGACGTGCCCGGCGGCGCGAGCTACTGGTACGTCTTCGGAAGCGCGACGCTCTTCTGTATGATCGTGCAGATCACCACCGGCATCTTCTTGACGTTCTTCTACGCGCCGTCGGCGGCAACCGCGTGGGAATCGACGCGCGCGATCTATCTCAATCCGTACACGCACTTTTTGCTCTCGGTCCACTATTGGGGCTCCTCGGCGATGATCGCCCTGGTCTTCTTGCACCTGCTGCAAGTGCTGATCTTCGGCGCTTATAAGTCGCCGCGCGAACTGCAGTGGGTCGTTGGCGTGCTCTTGCTGCTCGTCACCCTGGTGCTCGGCCTCACGGGTTATCTGCTCCCGTGGGATATGGACGCCTACTTTGCCTCGCAGGTCTCGCTCAACATCACTGGCCTCGCCCCCGGTCTTGGTCCCGTCATCCAGCATATCGCGCAGGGCGGCGGTGGAATGGGCACGGCCACGATCAACCGCTTCTTCGGGCTGCACGTCTGGCTCATGCCGGCCGTCCTCGTCTTACTCGTCGGCGCGCACCTCGCGATCTTCCGTCATAACGGCTCCGCCGGACCCGTCGTCGACGATCCGCGCAAGCTAAAAGTCGGGCGGTTTTGGCCGGATCAGATGTTCATGGACGGCGCCTTCTCGTTCATCATCTTCGTCATCATCTGCTTTCTCGCGTTCGCGTTTCCGCCGTATTTGGACGCCAAAGCCGATCCGACCAAATTCTTCGTCCCCTATCCCGCCTGGTATTTCTTATCGCTCTTCGGCCTACTGGCACTGGTGCCGCCAGAAATTCACATGGGCCCGATGGCGATCGGTACGGAGCTGATCGCAACGATCGTCGTTCCGACGCTCTTCCTGGTGGTGGTTCTGCTGCTTCCGTGGCTGGATCGCAGCCGAACGCGCAGTTTCGCCGCGCGTTCCGGCATCTTGTGGACGACCACGCTCGTCGTTTGCGTGATCGTGGCATTGTCGATCTACGCGCAAGTCACGACCATGGCAAAACAAGCCGCAGCGCCTGCGTCACCGCCGGAGTCGGTAGTGCTGGGCGCGGCGGAGGCTTCGACCGTATCGAGTGCGGCCGCACCCGCGGCAGCCACCGCAACCAACGCCAATGGCGCCAAAGTCTTCGCTTCCAACTGCGCGAGCTGCCATGGAGCGCAGGGTCAGGGCGCGCCGGGCGCATTTCCCCCGCTTGCCAACAATCCGGTCGTCACCGGCGATCCGAATAAGGTCATTGGAATCGTGACCAGCGGCCTGCACGGACAGATATCCGTCGCAGGAATGAGCTACAACGGACAGATGCCGGCGTGGAAAGGTCAGCTTTCCACTAAGGACATCGCCGACGTCGTTACGTACATTCGCGCGGGACTCGGAAGCAATCACGCATCGGCCGTTACCGAAGCGCAAGTGGCAGGTTATAAGCCCTAGCGGCAGCGGGGGCCTTCGTAAAGCAATAGCGCTGCTTTACGGTCGACGGTAACGAGGCGCAGCCTGCGACCGTACGCGGGATCGGTGGCCACGCTCGAAGCCGGAACGATCACCCATGCGCGCGATGCCGCGCAGAGAATCGTTCTTGGGTCGGCAGCGTCGCCTTGTGGATCTCCGTCGCTCGGCGATGCCAGCACGCGGACGACCGGATGCGTGTAAAAGAGCAGCGCATTGCCGCCCGAAACATTTTGGATCGCCACGACGTCACCCGGCCGCTGCTCTCGCTCGATGGCCGCGGCCAATCGCGGCACCGGTTTGAACGCCTCGGCGTGCGGCAAGACCGTCACTGCGAGCACGTCGGTGGCGACGACCGCGGCAAATGCCAACGCGTACGGAGCGGCGCGCACGGTGCTGCGCCGCGCGACCAGCAGCGCCGTCAACAACGAGCCGGCGAAGATCGCCACCGCCATCCCCAGCAAGGGCGGAACCGCGATCGCGATTTCGGACGTCAGGCGATTGTTGCTCATGAAAAGCGCGATCGCAATGGCCAATGCCCCGATCGTCACCGGAACGGTCGCCGCGGAGAAGACCGCCGACCGCGTGCCGCCGCGGCGCACCACCGCTTCGAAATACAGCGCGGTAATCAACGCGAGGGCGGGAAACTCCAATGCGATATAGTTCGGAAGCTTCGTGCGAGCGAAGCTGAAAAAGAGCAGCGGCATGACGATCCAGGAAAACGCGAGCCGCACTAAACGCGAAGATCCCGGATCTTGCGACGCGGCGGCGCGCAGCCGTCGAATGCCGTAGGCAACAGCCATCGGGAGGAACGCAATCCAGGGAAAGAATCCCAAAATGACGACCGGCACGTAATACCAAAACGGCCCGGCCTGATTCTCGACGACGGCGGTGTAACGCCCGATCGTGTACTCTCCAATGAGCTTTTGAAGCGGAAAGAAGTGATAGTGCAGCACCAAGGCGATCGGCCACGGAGCGGCGATCGCAAAGAAAGCCAGAAGCCCGACGATCCAGGCTCGCGCCGACGGCGCCTGCGTCGGTTCGCACGGCCGATTCCAAAAGAAAAACGGCACGACGACCAACAACGCAACGACCGGCGCAACCAGTCCCTTGGCCAAGAATCCGAAGCCCGCGGCAATCCAGCCAAAAATCGTGTACCGGTCGCGCCCGCTCTCGAGACCGCGAAACCACCAGAAGATCGTCATGGCGACGGCCAGGTCGAGCAGCGCGTCCATGATCGCCAGCCGGCCGATCACTGCCTGCATCAAGCACGTCGAAAGAATGACGGCGGCGTAGATGCCGACGCGCGCTCCCGCCTGCCGTGCGACCGCATAGCCGGTGAAGGCGGATAAGACAATGGTCGCAAGCGCCGAAGGCAGTCGCATCGCCAGCGGCGTTGGGCCTGCCA
>PMTY01000191.1:0-5389 GCA_003167155.1 Candidatus Cybelea tumulisoli | reverse complement strand
ACGACCGCACCCACGGCGGCGGCTCGAACGGCTCCGTCCGCGGTTCTCTTCATGCCGAAAGGCGGTTTTTGGCTGCCGGACGCTGAAGCCTTTTATGTTTCCATGTTGACCATCTCATTGCGGCCCAACGGCCGCCGAGCGGTTATAATCGGCGGAGGAACCGTCGCGGGTCGAAAGGCCGAATCGCTTGCCGAGGCCGGCTTTCAAGTTTCGGTCGTCGCGGATCGAATCGGCGATCGTTTGCGCGATTTTTTACGCGCACATGCGGGAACGTGCACGCAGCGCGGCTACGAACCCGGCGATCTCACCGGGGCGGCGCTCGTGGTCGCTGCGACCGACGACGATGCAATCAACGCTCGCGTGGTTGCCGATGCCCGCGCGGCGCGGATACTGGTTTGCGATGCCTCCAATCCGGATCGAGCAGACTTTACGATGCCGGCGACGTTTCGCGTCGGCGATCTGACGATCAGCGCCGATTCCGCCGGAGGCTCGCCGGCTTTTTCAAAACGCATCGTGCGCGAGCTATCCGAGCAGTTCGGATCGGAGTACGGCGATGCGCTGTTGTCGCTGCGGCGCATGCGCGCGCATATCAAAAAGGCCTTCCCGCGAGAGGAAGGTGCCGTCATCTTACGCGCGCTCGCGGAGCGGCCGGTCTCCGAGCTTGCGGCAATGTCAGACGTGAGCGTCGTCTGCGCTTCGCGGCGCAGCCCGCTGGCGATGATTCAAAGCCGCACGATTGCGGCGCGTTTGGCCGAGCGCGGCATTGCGACGACGATACTCGGGGTCACGACGAGCGGCGATCGCGACCAGGGGAGTGCTATCGATCGGCTCGGCAGCGTCAACGTCTTCATCACGGAACTGGAGAACGCGCTGCGCGAGCGGCGCGCCGACTACGCGGTTCACTCTTGTAAAGATCTCCCCAGCACGCTTCCCAACGATTTGCAGATCGCCGCGATCTCCCGCCGGCAAGATGCGCGCGACGCTTTCTGCAGCGAGCGATATCCCGATTTCGAAAGCCTCCCGGAAGGATCGGTCGTTGGAACCTCCAGCCCGAGGCGGCGCGCGCAGCTCGCGGCGATTCGCCCCGACCTGCGATACGAAACGCTGCGGGGTAACGTCGGTACCCGGCTTGCGAAGTTACGCGACGGCGGCTACGATGCAATCGTGCTGGCGATGGCGGGCTTGAATCGATTGGGCGTGCGTGCCACGCATCTCGTGCCCTTTGAAGTCGAACGCATCGTTCCCGCAGTCGGTCAAGGTGCGCTCGCCGTCGAAACTCGTGCCGGCGGCGATTGGCTGACCGGCCTCCTGCGATCGGCCGCCAACGACTGCGTCAGCGAACTCTGCGTCGCCTGCGAGCGTGCCGCGCTTGCGGCGATGCACGCGGGCTGTAGTGCACCGATCGGCATCCACGCGCGTCTCGACGCCGGGGAGATGGTGGTCGAGGCCGCAGTGGAGACGCAGCCGCAGGTTCTTCTGCGCCATCGCTTGCAACGCGCCGTGGCGACGGTAGATGAAGCGGAGGCCCTGGGAACCGCGCTTGCCTCCGAGATGAGCGCGCGCAGTGTCGCTGGCACGTGAGCCTTTCATGATCGTGTTGCGTCCCCGGCGCCTGCGCCGCAACCAGGTCATGCGCGAGCTGGTCGCGGAGCATCGCGTCGGAGTCGAGCATCTCGTGCAACCGCTCTTCGTTGTGGAGCGCGACGAAGACGCGGGCCCAATCGAGTCGATGCCGGGAATCTCGCGGTACTCGCTGAGCGCTGCGGTAAACGAAGCGCGCGAGCTTTTCGCGCTCGGCATCAAGAGCGTGCTCCTCTTCGGGATTCCGGCATCCAAAGACGCCGTCGCCTCGAGCAGTTACGACAAAAATGGAATCGTCCAGCGGACGATTGCCGCCATCAAGTCGGCCCTGCCGGAGATGCTGGTGATGGCCGACCTCTGCGCGTGTGAGTACACCGACCACGGCCACTGCGGGCTTCTGGACTCGGAGGGCGAGGTCGACAACGATGCGACGTTGGAACTGCTCTGCCGCATCGCACTTACGTACGCCGATGCGGGAGCCGACGTCATCGCTCCGTCGGATATGATGGACGGCCGCGTCAAAGCGATTCGTTGCGCGCTCGATGCGCACGGCTCTACGAGCGTCGCCATCATGGCGTATAGCGCAAAGTATGCCTCGGCGTTCTACGGACCGTTTCGCGATGCGGCCGGTTCGGCGCCGCAGCAAGGCGATCGCCGCGGCTACCAGATGGACGCACCCAACGCGCGCGAAGCGTTGCGAGAGATCGCGCTGGACATCGCCGAGGGCGCCGACATCGTGATGGTCAAGCCGGGCCTACCCTATCTCGACATTGTGCGCGCCGCACGCGACCGGTTCGACGTGCCGATTGCCGTTTACAACGTCAGCGGCGAGTACGCGATGCTCCAAGCCGCAATCAGCAACGGTTGGCTCGACGGTGACCGCGCCATCGACGAGACCTTGACGTCGTTCGTACGCGCCGGCGCCGACATCGTCATCACGTATTTCGCCAAGACGTACGCGCAGCGCCATGGCTGATGCGATCCTGCTCCTGGCCGGCGGCTCGGCGACGCGCTTTCCAGGAAAACTCGAGCATGACATCGAGGGTCAGCCAATGATCGTGAGAGTCTTTGAGAAGTTGGCCCGCGGCCAATGGCCGGTCTATGTGGCCGGCAAGGGGAGCTTCGCCCCGGAAGTCGACGCGGCACTTCGCGCGCCGCTGTTGATCGACCGTTGGACCCCGCGCGGTCCGCTGCACGCGCTGCTCTCCGCTGCTCCGTTCATCGCGGCCGATCGCATCTTTGCCGTCGCGACGGATCAGCCGCAACTCGAGCCGGGCGTGCTCGAACGTTTGGCTGCAGCATGGAGCCCGGGCGACGAAGCCGTCGTGCCCGAGCATGAGGGAATCGTCGAACCGCTTGCCGCTCTCTACGACCGCTTCGCGCTTCTCCGGGAGGGTCTGCGCCTGTGCCGGGCAGGGCATACGGCAATGCGCGATCTGATCGCCGCCGTTGCAACGCGTTTCGTGCCGATGGAGAGCCGGTACTTTCGCAATATAAATACGCGCTCCGATCTCGGACGCAGACGGGAACCAACGTGAAGCTGGAACGTTCGATCGCCGCATTTGCGCGCGCCCGCAAGGTGATTGCCGGCGGCGTGAACTCGCCGGTCCGCGCGCTGGGCTCCGTCGGCCTCTCTCCGATCTTCATGAAAAGCGGCGCCAGAGCGATGCTCTATGATTTGGACGGTCACGAGTATCTCGATTACCTCATGTCGTGGGGTGCGTTACTGCTGGGTCACGCCCATCCCGCCGTTACGCGCGCGATTGCCAACGCTGCTGCGAGCGGAACTTCGTTTGGAACGCCGACCGAGTTGGAGAGCCAGCTCGCAGAGCTGATCGTTTCGATGATGCCGTCGATCGAACGCCTTCGCTTCGTTTCGAGCGGCACCGAAGCGACGATGAGCGCCGTCCGGCTGGCGCGCGGTTACACCGGACGTTCGAAGATCGTCAAGTTTGCGGGCTGCTATCACGGCCACGGCGACTCGTTCCTGATTGAAGCCGGATCGGGCGCGCTGACCGCGGGGGTACCGAACTCGCCCGGCGTTACCGAGGGTGTCGCTGCGGATACGATCGTGTTGCCGTTTAACGACGTCGCGGCCGTCGAAGAGGCATTCGAAGCGAACCCCGGAGCGATTGCAGCGCTGATCGTCGAGCCGTATCCGGGGAACATGGGGCTGATTTTGCCGCGACCGGGCTATCTCGCCGAGCTTCGCGAGCTATGCAGTCAGCACGGCACGGTCTTGATCTTCGACGAAGTGATGACCGGCTTTCGCGTGGCGCGCGGCGGAGCACAAGCACGCGAAGGCGTTCGGCCCGACTTAACGACCCTTGGCAAGGTCATTGGAGGCGGTTTGCCGGCCGCAGCATTTGGCGGCAGAGCCGAGATCATGGCCGAGCTTGCTCCGGACGGGCCCGTCTACCAAGCGGGAACGCTCTCGGGCAATCCGATCGCGATGGCCGCCGGAATCGCGACGCTGGGAGTAGTCGCGCAGGACGAGACGCTCTATCAGCGCCTTGAAGCGCTCGGGCTTCGGCTGACGCAAGGTCTCAAGGCCGGCTTCGACCGGCACGGCGTTCCAAGCTTCGTCAACTGCGCGGGGGCCAATTTTTCCATCTTCTTCACGCCCGACGAGGTGCACGACTTGCGCGGAGCCCAAGCCACCGACCGGCGTCTCTTCGCCAAATATTTTGGCTCCATGCTCGAACGCGGCGTCTACTTCGCACCCTCGCCATTCGAGTCGAACTTTCTTTGCGCGGCCCACACCCCCGCAGAGATCGACCGCACGGTTGCGGCCTCGGACTCGGCGCTGACCGACCTTCGAGAGAAGGCATGAGCCCCGGGTGCGAGCGATGCACTTGTCGAGCGGCTCGTTTGGGCCGTAGGATTGCCTCATGCCCCTGACCTGCATCGGCCTTTCGCACCATACGGCGCCAGTCGAAGTCCGGGAGCGCCACGCCTTTCCGGCGTCGCGGATGGCCGAAGCCTTGGTGGCCTTGCGCGACTACGAGGCCGTTACCGAAGCCGTCATGCTGCAAACCTGCGGGCGCCTGGAGATCTACGCCGAGCTTTCCGACTACGAAAGCGGCGTCGCTCAGATCAAATCGTTCTTGACCAACTTCCGTCACGGCACGACCGGCTACGACATCGAGTCGTATCTCTATACTCGGCTCGGTCACCAGGCCGTCGAGCACCTTTTCCGGGTCTGCACCGGTCTGGACTCGATGCTGATCGGCGAAGCTGAAATTCTCGGGCAAGTCAAAGAAGCGTACGTCGCCGCGACGCAAGCCGGCTCTCTTGGCAGAACGCTGCACCGTCTCTTCCGCGAGGCGATCGCGGCCGGTAAAATCGCTCGTGCAAAGACGCACATAGGCAGCGAGTCGGTCTCAATCGCCACCGCGGCGGTCGAAGCGGCGCGCGTTCGTCTCGGTACGTTGGAAGGGAAGTCCGTTCTCGTCGTCGGCGCGGGCAAGATGGGGCGCGCAGCCGTAAAACGATTGCGCCAAGAGGGCGCCGCTCGAGTCATCGTAACGAATCGGACGCTGGCGCGCTCTCACGAACTGATCGAGGAGGCCGGCTTCGGTGAAGCAGTCGAGATGCCCGAACTCTCTGACGCACTTGCCGTTGCCGACGTGGTCGTCGCCTCCACCGGCGCCTCGCATTTCGTTCTCGACGAAAAGCGCGTGGCTGCGGCGATGGCCATGCGTCCTCAGCGCCCGCTCTTTATCGTGGACATCGCCGTGCCGCGCGACGTGGATCCGGCCGTAGCGCAGGTCCCCAACGTTGCGCTCGTCGACGTCGACGGCCTCAA
>PMTY01000139.1 GCA_003167155.1 Candidatus Cybelea tumulisoli | reverse complement strand
TTTCCCGTCGCCACCGCGGCGATCGGCGACGTCGTGCCGGCGGCGCGGCGCGGAGCGGCGCTGGGTATCGTCGCGGCAACGTGGGGCTTCGCGGCGGTCATCGGCCCGAGCATCGGCGGCTTGATCACGCACTACGTTTCGTGGCGCTACATCTTCGTGGTGAATCTTCCGCTGGCGGCGATCGTCTTCTGGATGGCGCTCAAAGTGGTCCCGGCCAACGCTCCGCGGCAGCGCGAAGCGCTCGACGTTGTGGGGCTCGCGTTGCTCTGCGGCGGATTGCTGGCGCTCATGGACGGACTCATCGCGTCCCAAGTCGCGACGGGACTCGCCGGCGTTGCGCTTCTCGCGGCCTTTGCATTCTGGGAGCGACGGGCGCGTAACCCAATCGTGCCGCTCGAGATTCTGCGCACGCCGCAGCTCGTCAGAACCTACGCGCTGGAAATCGTCATCGGCATTTTGGAAGGTTCGCTCTTCTTCATACCTGCCGTGCTGGTCGCCGCAGAGGGTCTGTCGTCCGCCGCCGCGGGTTTTGCTGCCGCGCTCGGCGCGCTCGCGTTCGTCCTCGTCATCCCAGCGTCGGGTCGGGCCCTCGACCGAATTGGCAGCCGGGACGTTCTGCTTGCCGGCACGATCGTCAGTGAAATCGGCCTCGCGCTGTTCGCGCTCGGCTTCAGTTCGCTACCGGTTGCCTTACTCGCAATCGTCATAGCGGGTGCCGGATTCGGCGCATTGCTGGGTGCGCCGACGCGCTACATCGTCACGAACGAAACGCCCGCGCGCGCTCGCGCGACCGCCGTGGGCTTGCTGAGCCAAGCACTGATCGTCGGCCAAATTCTCGGCAGCTCGCTGGCTGGAGGTCTAATGAGCGCGGGGCAGACTGAATTAGCAGGCTATCGCCATGCGTACCTCGCGTTTTGTGCCGTTGCCTTCGTGGCGCTGCTTCTGGCCACGACGTTGAAGCCGCGGGACGAAGAACGCCGGCGACCGATCGAGGAAGCCGCGTAGCGGCAGCCGTGCTCGAGAGCGACCGTAGTCTCGCGCGCCGTCGATGGACTGCTTCCGAACGAAGAATCGTTTGGCGCGGGCTCACCGGACGCTTTGCACTGGCGATCGAGCCGCTGATCGGGATGATTTTTATGGCCCTGCTGACGTGGGGCATCATCTACCGCGCGCATCACGTTGCCTCCGATGCGACCTTGATCAAAGTAGCGTGGATCTTTGCCCTTGGGACCGTCGTCTTCGCGGGATATTTCGTGGCCGTGCTTGTGGCGCCGTTCGTCGCCTACCTCCAAACGTTTGCACCAATTTTCATCGTTGACGGCTACGTGCGCTACCGCGAACCCGACGAACGCTCGCGTCCCGACGCGTGCGGCTATGCAGCCGTGCTCCTTGCGGATCGAGCGGTCGCCGACGAATGGGAGTTTCTCGGCAAGCGCCGATTACTTAGCGCGACGATCCCCGCGCTCGTCGAGTTCTCGCGCTACGGAATCCACAAGATCGACGGTAAGTCGACCGGTTTGCTTCCCGACGAAGATCTGCCGCTTCTCGCCATCGGCATCGCCACCCGCCACGGACGCCGCGCCGACCTGTAAGCTACGGGTTGCTGAGCGGAACGCGCTCCGTCGTGTCGGCGGGCCAGTGGTGCCCGTATCCCGACATCAAACAGACCGATGCACCGATGAGGAAGATGATTACCAATCCAACGCCAACGGTGCGGTAGAGGAATGGCGGAATGCCCTTGCTTTCGGGGACGTTCTTAAAGTCGAGATACTCGTCGTCGCGTACGATCATCAGTACGCGCCTTTCGAAGGTGCGAAGCCGATCACGTTGAGGCCCGCGAGCAAAGCGAGCACGGCGCCCAGCCCGAGCAGCGCCAGCATCAGCTTGAAGACCTGATTCTCGACTCCGGTCACCTGCCAGTCCTTATAGAGGGCGTAAAAGGCCACCACCGCGACGGCGATGCCCCCGATCACCGCTCCCAACCGTTCGATGAGCTGCGCGTTCATTATCAGGGTCCTTATAACAGGTAGAAGATGGAAAAGAGCACTACCCAGATCACGTCGACGAAGTGCCAATAGAGCGTGCCGGCCGTGATCCCGAAGTACTTGCCCCTCGTGTAGACCCCGGCAGCCGACTGGAGTACCAGCACCGTGAGATAGCAGACGCCGAAGAATACGTGCAGCCCATGCATCCCGGTCAACGTGAAGAACGAGGCGCCGAAGATTCCGCTGCCCCACCACGTCACGTGCTCGCCGAAGATCAAGTGGTTGTATTCAAAGGCTTGGCCTCCGAGGAAGCCCGCGCCTAAGACGATCGTCGCCAGCAGGAACCACATGTATTTTATGAACTTCCCGTGCTTGAAATTCTCGAGCGCGTAATGCATGGTCGCGCCGGAGCCGAAAAGCACGACGGAGTTCCAGGCCGCAAACGCGACGTCGAGACGCTGAATTCCCGGCGGCGGCCAGCCCTGTCCGCTGTTGCGCAGATAGAGATAGGCGAAGATGAACGACGAAAAAAGGACGCAGTCGCTGACCAGAAAGAGCAAGAAGCCTTGCAGGCGCAGTTCCCGTGTTTCGACGTAGAGCTGGTCTACGCCGCCGTGCGCATCGGCTCCGATCGCCGCGACCGACATTAATGCGCTCCCGCCGCGACCGGCGGCGGCGAATCGGTAAGTTCTTCCTCCAGACCCGAATATGGAAGCGGCTGGCTGAAATCGTACGGCAGGCCATAGACCGTCGGGACGTGCTTGAAATTATAATAGTGCGGCGGCGACGGGACCTGCCATTCCAGCGTGCGCGCGCCCCACGGATTGGCACCGGCCCGCTTCCCGTAGCGGATGCTCCACAGCACGTTGACGAAGAAAATCAGAATCGCGAACGTCATGAGGTACGACGAAACCGATTCGAAGCGGTTCCAGAACGTGAACTGCGGGTCGTAGGTCGCTACCTCGCGCGGCATCCCCATCACGCCCAGCCAATGCATCGGGAGAAACGTGCCGTTGAAGCCGATGAAGAAGAGCCAGAAGTGAATCTTACCCAGCGTCTCGTTGAGCAGACGTCCCGACATCTTCGGAAACCAGTAGTACATGCCGGCGAAGATGCCCATCAGGCTTCCGCCGATGAGCACGTAGTGCAGATGGGCGACGATAAAGTACGTTCCGTGCACGTGGAGATCGAATGGAATAGCCGCCAGGAAGATTCCGGTGATTCCACCTAGCGTGAAGAGCCCGACGAAGCCGATGGCAAAGAGCATCGCCGTGGTGTAGTGAATCTTTCCGCCCCAGAGCGTCGCCGTCCACGAGAAGATCTTGATGCCCGTCGGCACACCGATGAGGTAGGTGATGATCATGAACGGAAGCTGCAAGAACGGCGCCAGCCCCGACGTAAACATGTGATGCGCCCAGACCATAAACCCGGCCAGCGCGATCGCCATCGACGAAAACGCAATCAGCTTATAGCCGAAGATCGGCTTGCGCGCGAAGGTCGGCAGCACTTCGGAGATGATGCCGAAAGCCGGCAAGATCATGATGTAGACTGCCGGATGCGAGTAGAACCAGAACATATGCTGCCACATTACCGGGCTGCCGCCTTTGGTCGGGTCGAAGAACGGCACGCCGAACTGCCGCTCGATGAAGAGCGCTGCCAACGCCGCCGCGAGCGCCGTCGTCGCGATCATCAGCAGCGGCGCGGTCGCGAACTGCCCCCAAACGAAGAGCGGCATACGGGTAAAGGTCATGCCGGGAGCGCGCATCTTCAAGATCGTTACGACGAAGTTGATCCCGGTAATCGTCGAACTCACCCCGACCAGGAAGATTGCGGCGCACCACATCGAGGTTCCGGCCGCGCCCTGCAGCGAAATCGGCGGGTATTCCATCCATCCTGCCGTCGGTGCGCCCATGAGAAACGACGAGAACAGCATCAAGCCTGCGACCGGAAAGATCCAGAAGCTGAGCATATTCAGCCAGGGAAACGCGACGTCGCGGGCCCCGATTTGCACCGGAAAGACTAAGTTGCCGAAGCCGCCTGTCAGGAGCGGAATGACGACCAGCCAAACCATCGCGCTGCCGTGCACGCTGTAGACCTCGTTGTACGTGCCGGGTGCGACGAAACCGCCGGAAGGGTTGAGCAACTGCGTGCGGATGGCTTCGGCCAGCAAACCGGAGAGCATGAAGAAGACGAAGCCGGTGATCAGGTACTGAATGCCGATGATCTTGTGATCGAGCGAAAAGACGTATCGCCGGACGAACCCCTGAGGTTCGGGGTGAATGTGATCGGCGATGCCGCCCGAGTGTAACGCTGCTACTGCCATACCGCTTTCAACTATCTCACTTCAGTGTGTTGAGGAATGCCACGAGATTTGCGATGTCCTGCGGCGAGAGCCCGTTTGAGCTCGCGCTGGGCATCGCCCCCATGCTGCCGGTGTAACCGTTCTCCAAGATCGACGCGACGTCCGCGGGATTCGCCGCCTGGCCGTTGACCAAGTTGGGATGGTTGGAATCGTGTAGAACGCCCTCGAGCCCCGGCCCGACGAGAGTTTGGTTGAACGGGGCGAGCTTGTGGCAGGCCGTGCATTTTTGACTGAAGAGCAGCTTGCCGGCCGCGGCGTCGCCTCCCTGAAGCGAGATGGCCGCTCCGCCCGCCCCCGGCAACGCGTTGCTCGCGTTAGCGTTCTTCTGCTGCCAGCCTTTGTACCACCGGTCGAACGAGTCCTTATCTTCGATCACCAAGATCTGCTTGTCCATTTCGCTGTGCTCGACGCCGCAGAACTGCGTGCAAATGATCGGATAGCGGCCCGCTAATCGCGGCGTGAACCGGATCGACGTTACCAAGCCCGGAACCGTATCGTTCTTGAGACGCATCGCCGGCACCCAGAATCCGTGGATCACGTCGGCCGACGTGAGATTGAGGGTCACCGGCACGTTCAACGGAAGGTGCATCTCGTCGGTAACCTCGCCATTGATCTGCGGGTACCGGAACGAGAAATAGAACTGATGGCCGATCGCCTCGACCACGAGCCCGTTGGCCGGCTCCAACTCGATCTCGTACCAGATTCGGACGCTCACGACCGAGAGCAAGACTACGAAGAGCACTGGAATTACCGTCCACCAAAACTCGAGCTTGCGGTTATCGTGGATTTGTATCCCGATCGCATCGGGGGCGTCGGAGGCTTTGGCGCGGAAGACGATCGCGAAATAGACCAGATAGCCGACGATGAAAACGTAGAGCGCGCTGCCCGTCGCCGCCATAAAACGAAAGAGTGTATCGACCTGCCGCGCCGTGACGATCGCGGCGGGTAGGTAGCGTTCCAGAGGAAAGACGTACCAGAAGACGATCGAGACGATCGCCACCAGCGTCAAGATCGCGGTGTACGCCCAGAATCCGCGACCGAGCCCGGCCGGTTGCGCTGTTCTCTCTACCAAAGAATGCTCTCCCTTAACCTAATTATAGGCGCTCCGCAGGCTCGTCGCACCGACTAAACGGGCTGTTAAGAGCGCCTCTCGGCCGCCCCTGCAAACTCCCGGACCAGCCAGTCAACATTGGTGATGGCCGTTCCCACCACGACGGCGTCGGCTCCGGCATCGAGCGCCGCCCTCACGTCGGCCGGCGAACGAACCCCGCCCTCGCATACGCCGAACTTACCCAATCGCGAAAGCTCGGCAACGAGATCGAAGGCCGGGAGTGCGTGGTTTTTAGTCGGCGCCGTATATCCGCATAGGGTTGTCGCCAAGATGTCGGCGCCGGCAGCGCTCGCCGCGGCTGCGTCGGCCGCTGTAGAACAGTCGGCCATTGCCAGGCGGCCGGCCGCGTGGACTGCCTGGATCGCGTCGATGAGCAGGCTGCCGTCCGGCCGCGGGCGACCGGTTGCATCGAAGGCCACGATCTCGGCGCCCGCGCCGATGATCGATCCCACTTCGGCAAGCGACGGAGAGATGTAGGCCTCGAATCCGGGATATTCGCGTTTGACCAACCCCACGATCGGCAATGCGACGCGCTCGCGCACCGCNNGCCATTGCCGCAATGACCCGCGGATCGTCGAGCGCGGATCCGCGCCAAGCCTGCACGGAGACGATCAAACCGCCGCGCAGCGCTTCGAGCAGGCTCATTCGCGCAACTCCGTCACTTGATAGCCGGCTTCACGGTAGGCGAGCAAGAGCGCGCCCTCGGCGGGCTCGTATTTCGCCCGCAGCACCTCCGCGGCGATCTGAGCTGCTATGCCGCTAGCGACGAGATCGTAATAGCGTTCGTCGTTGAAGAGCCCGCCGCTCAGCGCCACTCGTTTGACGCTCGACTCTTCGCAAGCTTTCGCCGAGAGCGCGACGAGGCGGTCCGCGCCGCGCTGGACGACTTGGCGAAAGGCCGGCGCGTCCAAAACGTACGGGGCCCATGCCGCGATGTGAGCGCGCGAGAGCGTCCCGGTTGAAAACGCATGAACCAAGGCGCGCAAGGAACTCTGTCCAAAGTACTCGCAAACTTTTGCGATCTCGAGGCGCGGCGCGCGCTCGCCGTCGTCGCTGGCACGCATCAACAGTGAGAGCGCCTCGCGAGCTATGCCAAAGGCGCTTCCCTCATCGCCGAAGAGGTAGCCCCATCCGCCGTACGTGGCTTCTTTTCCGAGTTCGTCGCGGGCGTAAACGACGCTGCCGGTTCCGGCAATGACGACGACGCCGGGCTTACCGCCGAGGGCGCCGGCATGAGCGATCGGTGCGTCGTGCATCAAAACGAAGCGCTCTGCCGGCAACCGCGGTGCAGCGCCGTAAACGCAGCCGTCGTAACCGCTGACGCCGGCGACGATTGCGGCGAACGTTGCGTCGCCGGGCAATCGCGCGCAAGCCAGCGCGGCATCGAGCGCCAGGGCCAGCGCGTCGCGCAGGCGGGTCGATTCGGGTCCGGTGCCTACTTCGTCTGCCGCTCCGGCGCCGCCGCGACCGAGAATGGCTCCGCTCTCGTCGCCGACGACGGCAACCGTCGAACTCTGACCGCCGTCGATCCCGGCGAACAGGATGCTCACGCGTCGACCTCCAGCAGCCGCGCGGCGTGTGCATCGGCAGCCGCTTCTCGCGCGCTCCGGCTCGGCAGCACGGCTATCTGACCGATCGCTTCGCGGTGATGGTAGAGTTCGTGCAGGATCGCAAACTCAACGAGATCGTCAACGAGATTTCGGTTGATGCGGATCTCCGGCACATCAGGATCGTACTCAGCGCGCAACTCGGCTTTGCCCCAATCTCCGAGATCGGCGAAGCAAACGCGCACGCCGTACTGCGCGCAAAGGGTTGTCGCTTTCACGTTCGCCGCAGGTCGACGCCGTCGGCGACGAGTTGCGACCTCAGCTCGTTCGTATCGACGTCGGCTACGCGGACGCCGCGCGCGCAAGCCAGCGCCGCGGCCGTTCCGGCGGCCTGTCCGAGCGTCATCACCGTCGGCGTCAAGCGCGTCGAGGCCAGCGCCTCGTGCGTCGTAGAGATGCAGCGTCCTGCCACGAGCAACTGCTCGCGATTGACCGGCACGAGGGAGCGGTAGGGGATTTCGTAGCTCGCTCCCGGCGCAAGGCGCTGGGTGCTCGTTCCGCTGCCGCTGGGGTTGTGCACGTCGATCGGGTACGCGCTGCGCGCAACGGCATCGTCGAAATGCCGAGCCTGCAACACATCGTCGCGCGTGAGCGTGTAGCGTCCGACGATGCGGCGGGATTCGCGAATGCCCACTTGAGTGCCCGTTGCCGCGATCCGCGCGCTCGAGAAGCCCGGCACGCGCCGTCGAAAGAACTCCAGCAGGTGCATTGCCTGCAAGCGCGATTCGATTTCGGCCCGCGTTAAATCGTCGGGATCGAGCGGATCGACGTTGACGACGCGCGTCATGTTGACCGTCACCTCGTCGGGATACGGGGAGATAAAGAACGAGACCAGCTCGCGTGGAATGTCGACGAGCCCATCCGCGCGCGCGCTCTCCCAAAGCTCGTTCAGACCCGCGACCGCCGTGAGCGCGGCCGGCACGCGCTCCTGCGGGCGAAGCGAACTGCGCATTTCGTCGGGATGTTCGCGCAGATACACCGCAAGGGCTGCGAGGTCGACGTGGCTGAGCCGAAACATTAAGGTAGCCGGCTGGACGCGTCCGCGCTCGTCGCCTTGTTGCGTCGGGACGCCGGCGGAAGCAGCCACCAGCGCATCGGCGGTAGCGTCGATGACGACCCTTCCGCGATAGCTGCGCGTGCCGCCGACCGTCGCGAAGGTTGCTCCGCAGACCGCTTCGTCGTCGAGCTGCGCCGATAAGAAATAGGCATGCAAGAGCAGCGACACGCCGGACTCTTGCATCATCTCGAAGAGCAGCGCTTTGTGCACTTCGGGATCGAACGGCGTAATCGTCGCAACGTAATCCGACGAATCGGTCAAATGACCCGGCGAAGCGCCTTTGACCATCAGGCGCTCGACCATCTCTTGCGCGATGCCGCCGACGATTCGTTCTTGCGAGGAATGAAAGGTCATCCACGGGCCGACCATTGCAGCCGTCGCAGTGCCGCCCAAAAAACCGTAGCGCTCGAGCAGAAGTGTTCGGGCACCATGGCGCGCCGCTGCAATCGCGGCGGCGCAGCCCGCATTGCCGCCGCCGACGACCAGTACGTCGAACTCGGGCACGTCGGAGCGCGTCGAGGACCGCATCTACGCGCAATTCGGCGCCCCGCACGGCAGGCCATTTCCTAGCGCCCGGCAATAAGGCGGGATGCAGGTTCAAATCGCTTCCCAGGACCGGAATTGGGCAATGGCCGCGCACTTGAGTGCGCTCATCGCCGTCGCGGGATTGCCGTTCGGTCACATCGTCGGGCCGCTGGTCGTGTATCTGATCAAAGCGCACGAGTCGGAGTTCATCGCGGAGCACGCGCGCGCGTCGCTCAACTATCAGATCACGGTTTCCATCTTTAGTATCATCGGAATCATCGCAGCGGTCGGGGTGATGTTTGGCTATATCGCGAGCGGCTCGGCGCAGGCGTCTGATACCGGAACCGGCATCAGTCTTGCCATCCTTTGGATTGCGGTTGCGATCGCCGTTCTGCTGATTCTGCTGCTTTCGCTGATCTTCATCATCGCGGGAACGGTCGCGGCAAGCCAGGGACGGACGTACACGTACCCATTCGCCATCCGCTTTTTGCGCTAGGAGCGAGCCGATGTTGATGCAACGAGTCAAACCCCTCGCGCGCATTCTGGCGCAGGGAAGCGACACAGAACACGGCCTCAAACGGTCGCTGGGCCCGTGGGCGCTCACCGCCATGGGGATCGGCGCCATTATCGGCACCGGAATTTTTGTCCTTACCGGCGTCGCTTCGGCTACGCGTGCGGGCCCGTCGCTAACGCTTTCGTTTGTCGTCGCCGGCATCGTGAGCGCGCTGGCCGCGCTCTGCTACGCCGAAGTCTCCAGTAAGATTCCCATCTCCGGCAGTGCCTATACTTACACCTATGCAACCCTCGGAGAGTTCCTGGCTTGGATCGTCGGCTGGGCATTGGTCCTCGAATACGCGCTCGGCGCGGCGACCGTCAGCGTCGGATGGTCCGGCTATTTTACGTTCATTCTGCACACGCTGTTCAATCTAAACATCCCACAGACGTGGCAGCACAGCCACTGGGATGCGACCCCGGGAATTGCGAACTTGCCGGCGGCGGCGATCATCTTTCTTATCACGGCACTGCTCGTGCGCGGGACGAAGGAATCCGGCAGCGTCAACGCGGTCATCGTTGCAATTAAGCTTGCGGTCGTGCTTTTCTTTATCGCCATCGGTCTCGGCCACATCAACCCGGCGAACTATCACCTTGCGCCGGGCCCCCTCGCCGGCGAGGGCGGCTACTTCCCCTTCGGCTGGGCCGGAATGTTTGGCGGCGCCGCCTTCATCTTCTTCGCGTACATCGGATTCGACGCGGTTTCGACAACCGCCGAAGAGGCGCGGAATCCGGCGCGCGATCTGCCGATCGGCATCATCGCNNTTCTACACGCTCAACGTCAACTTCCCCGTTGCGTTTGCGGTCGACAGCGTCGGCCTCGCGTGGGCGGGCGTGATCATTTCCTTCGGCGCCATTGCCGGTTTGACGACGGTGCTCCTCGTCATGATGTACGGACAAACCCGAATATTCTACGCGATGTCGCGGGACGGACTCATCCCCCCGCTGTTCGTCCGATTGCATCCGACGTGGCGCACGCCGTGGATTTCGCAGATCCTGTTCGGTGTTTTGATTGCGGCCGCCGGCGCACTCTTTCCGATCAGCATCCTGGGATCGCTTACCAATATGGGAACGCTGAGCGCCTTCGTACTCGTCTCGATCGCCGTACCGGTGCTGCGCAACCGCCATCCGGAGACGCAGGGCAAGTTCACGGTTCCGTTCGGCCCCTATCTGATTCCCGTAGCCTCCGCAGTTACGGCACTCTTCTTGATCTATTTCCTGCGGCAGGGTAACCCGCTGGTGTGGGGATTTTTCCCGCTCGTATGGCTCGGCTTCGTCATTTGGCTCGTCGCCGGTCTGATCTTCTACTTTTCGTACGGACGCCACCAGAGTACGATTGCCCTCGAAGAAACTGAAGGACTCGCGATTCGCCAACCACCGGTTAATTGAGGGCCTGAACGTGCACACAACGATCGAAGCGGCAAACGAATGAAGGTTCGCACCGCGGTGTTTTTGCTCGCGACCGTAGCCGCCTTGTCTACCGCGATCGCGAAGCCGGTAGTCGCGGCCCCCTCGCCCGCGCTTGCCAAGGTCTTATCCGGTCTGCGAAACCTTTCCGATTCGCAGTTCGAAAATGTCGTGCGCTGGGCGCACAGCGGCGCGCCCCGACCCAGCACGCTCGGACGGCCGTCGATGTCGATCGGCAAAGAGGAATGGGTCGAATCGGATATTCTGAACCTGCCGGACCCCGGTCGCCGGGCCGTACTGGATTGGCTTCGAAGCGGCAGCCGCGCGGCGCTCTACGCGCGCGGGGCGACGGATTCGGAGATTGGAAGCCGCAACCCGCGACGAGGTGGGCCGGAATCTACGCCGACGCCGAATCCGTATCGGAGTCTCGAGTTCGGCAGCGCGACGCTCGGCGGCGCACCGGTCGGGCAGATCGCGATTCTCAACGGTTGGGCCGCGGTCAAGCGTGATGGCCGGGGCGCGCATGCGTGCATCTCGTTCAAGAACGCCGGCTCGGTCACCGCGACCCGCGTGCTGATCGAGTTTCCAATCATGGACGATGCCGGAGCGCAGCTTGGTCGTTTGGAGATGGATCGTCGCGGCACGTTCTCGCCGGGAATCGACATCAACGGCTGGGACTCCCTCGCAAGCTGGCAGCGCGGAAGCAATCGCGGATACGACGAGAACTGCACCGGCATCAACATGTCCGTAGCGGCGTTTCCACTCTTGGCCGCGCGCTTTGTGAGCTATCGTATTCTGCGCGTGGAATACACTGATGGAACGGTGTGGACGCCGGCGGCCGCGCCGTAGCCTCGACCGTACGACGCCACTCCAGCAAACTATTCGAGAATTGACGGCGCCGCTCAGAGCCCGAACGCGTAGAAGTTGCCGTCGCCAGAGCCGACGTAGACCATCCCGTTGGCCACCGCCGGCGACGAGAAGACTTGGTTGCCGGTGGTATACGACCACAGCTTGGCCCCCGTGGCGGCGTTAAGGGCGTATACGTTGCCGTCTTCGGAGCCGACGTACACCACATGGTTGGCTAGCCCCGGCGATGAGAGCACGAGGTTGCCGGTGGTGTAGGACCACAGCTCGGCCCCGTGGCGGCGTTGAGGGCGTACACGTTGTCGTTGATGGAACCGACGTACGCTTTGCGCCGTCGCTCGCCCCGTCCCCGGTCGAGCGATCAGCGATTGAACGGATATTCGCTGATCCAATGAAATCCGCGATGTAACAGCAGGAACTTCGATTCATCGACGCGATGCAACGTCGCCACGATTCGCCGGCTTCCGAGATGTCCCCAAAGGCGCAATCCGTTCGGCGGCATCTGAATAAATCGCAGTGCGCCGCCGGAATGGGGGTCGCGGTAGCTCGAAATCGTTATCGTACGTGCCGCGGCGTTGGTCTTTTGTAAATAGTACCGCATCGTTCCTCCGCGAGACTGCACTGCGAGGATGCCGTAGTCGTCGAAGACGACCTGTTGCCAATCGACGTTTGCGCGACCGACGGACCAAATGCCGTAAAGGGCCGAACGGGCGGCCGGCGTCGCCTGGTTTTGCAACGAGCCGTAGAGGTCGGTGCCCACTAGAAATGCAGCGAAGAGCAGTTGCAGGATGAGGCCGGCGAGATTCAAACGCCGGTCGGAAAAGAATGGTCGGTCGATCGCCAATTGTGCAGGGCGCTTGAAAACGAAAAATTGGGTCAAATTGGCGAAGTCGGGACCGGCAAGGATGAGCGCTCCCGCGAGGAGGTGGAATGAAAAGAGCTTGACCGGAACATCGTAGCTCATGTTGAGCATAAAGACGTTACTCATAACGGCCGCGCAGAAGAGTGCGCCAAGCGTGGTGAATCGCGGAACCAGCAGAAGAATCCCCGCGAGCATCTCCGCGGAGCCGGCGAAGACGTTGTAAGCCGGCGACGCTCCCATGAACGTCCAGAGGAGCCCCATCGGTGAGTGTTGCCCGTATGGTACGATCAAACTCGACAGCATCGGCGGCGGAAACTGTGACTGAATTACCTTGCTCGCCCCATACGAACACATCACCGACCCGAGCCATAATCTCAAGTAGAGTCGCGACCAGCGATAGAGACGGTCGTAGCTTGTGCGTTTGCGATCGAGAACCGACCAAATGACTGTCGTCAGGCTTGCGGCGACCAGGAAGCAGCCAACCTGAACCCAGTTGTAGGTTGTGTCGCCGCTCCCGTTCTCAAAGATAGTGATTGGCCGGGGAAGGTGGAGCAGATGGGCCGCGACCCAGGGTACCACGACATGCCAGAATCCATCGACCCACTGGCCGGTTTGATCTGCGTACGGAATCGACGTCAGTGGAAACGGAGCGCAGTAGAGCAAGAAGTAGACGAATGCAAAACGAAAGGCGATGCGTAGAGAAAGCGACCACCTTGGCGCCGAACCTGCCTCGCTCGTCATGACAATCCGTTATAGCGCGCGCTCGCCAGTTCCCGCGACAGGAGGCGTATGCGGGCGGAGCGCAGAGTGCGCAATGCTACTTTCGCGCCGCAGTATGCTCCGCAACACCGCCGGAGCCATCGTGGCGGCCGCTGCAACAAACCGAACG
The DNA here is from genome assembly GCA_003167155.1 of Candidatus Cybelea tumulisoli. Taxonomy (GTDB): domain Bacteria; phylum Vulcanimicrobiota; class Vulcanimicrobiia; order Vulcanimicrobiales; family Vulcanimicrobiaceae; genus Cybelea; species Cybelea tumulisoli. The sequence continues at coordinate 3,064 of PMTY01000139.1, read as the reverse complement.
CTAATCCCAGCGCTTGCGGTCGCGCCAACGCACGCGACGCTCTTTGCCGGCCTCGACGCCAAGATCGAGGCGGCCATGGCTAAGTACCACATCCCCGGCGTCGCGGTTGGAGTCTTCTACAACGGGCGCGAGTACGTGCGCGGCTACGGCGTGACGAACGTCGAGTACCCGGTAGCGATTGACGGCGATACGCTCTTTCGAATTGGCTCGGTGACCAAAACGTTTACCGGCACATCGATCATGCGGCTCGTCGGCCAGGGGAAGCTCGACCTCGATGCGCCCGTACGAACCTATCTGCCGTCGTTGGCGCTAGCCGATCCATCCGTCACGGCGCGCGTAACGGTGCGCCAGCTCCTCAACCACAGCGCCGGCTGGCTGGGCGACGACTACGCAAACTATGGGCGCGGCGACGATGCGCTATCGCGGTTCGTCGCAGGCATGCAGTATCTGCCGCAGCTTACGCCGCTCGGCCAAATCCTCGCCTACAACAACGCGGCGGTTGATTTGGCTGGACGCGTCGTCGAGGCCGTCACCGATTCGCCGTACGAAACGGCGGTTGCGAAGCTCGTGCTCGATCCTCTCGGGCTAACGCACTCGGGCTTCTTCACCGATGCGCTGATCGGCTATAATATTGCGGGGTCGCATACGATAAAAGACAGTAAGCCCGTCGTCGATCCTGCGAGCTGGGCGTTCCCGCGTTCGCTCGATGCGACGGGCGGTCTGATCTCCAGTGCCCGGGATCAACTGCGTTACGCGCGCTTTCAACTCAGCGATGCAATGGCCGCAATGCGCTCTAATCCCGGGCCGGGCGGCACGCTGACGATGGAAGTTGACGGCGTCTGCGTGACCTGGTGGCAGCGACGCACAGCAGAGGGCGTACCGGTCTTTCAACATATGGGATCCTGGGGCGGCCAAAACTCGGACCTGCTCTTCGTTCCGTCGCGCAACTTTGCGATGGTCATCCTCACCAACTCCACGACTGGTCCAATGCTCATCGGCGCAATCGATCGCTCCGGCTGGGCGCTGCACCATTTCGCCGGCCTGCACGATCCGCCCGCGGTGCCAAAAATGCTTTCGTCCGCGCAGCTCGCGCCGTATGAAGGCCGCTACAAGGGCTGGATCGTGCCACCCGACGGTACGCCCGAAAAAATCACGGAGCTGGCCGTCGAACTGCGCGCGGCCAACGGCGGCCTGCGCGCGACCGGCGATCTCGAACTGAACCTTGCCTTCTATCGCGGCGATTACTTGCTCACCACCGATGCGCAGGGTTCGGTAAAGCGAAGCGATTTTGTGCGCGCCGCCGACGGCCGCATCGCGTGGCTGCGCGACGGCGGACGCATCTACCAACGCCAAGGATAGACTTACTGCGAGCAGATGGTCGTGGAGGATACCGATGGCGGATCGTCGAGGAACTTCGCCTCCGCTTTGAACGCGCACGACGAGAGTATGAGGCTTTGATGGCCGTCAACGTCGGCGATCAAAAGCCGCGCCTGCGGAATTTGCAGCCAGACGGAAAGGGCGTTGATCAGCGGCGTCGCCGGGTCGTGCGTCGGGCTCGCGACCATGACGTTGGGATGCGGTCCGATCTGCAGACGGTGCGGCGGATTGCTCGCGGCGTAGGGCCAGCCGGCGCAGTCGCCGACGCCGGCGGTCGCATGCGCGAGCGGCGTTGAATCCCAAAACTTCCAGGCAAAACGCGGCGCTAGGAGTGCGACCGAGTTCCCGGCAGTCAGCAGCGCATCGTAATCGCGCTGCGGGCCGTAATCGGAGCAGAGCACGCCGGCAAAGAGACCGTTCTTTCCGGCGCGAGCGTGCGGATCTTCGGAACTGCTTGCCAGCGATGCCGTCGCGGTCATGGCCTTGAGTGCCTCGCTCTTGCCGCCGTTTACTTGGGCGAGCATCGTTGCGATTGCGGGCCAGCCGACGTTGGGATCGGGGCCCGCCGCCAAGAGCTGCGAGACGAGGGTACGAGCCACCGGCGCTTTGGCAACCACGGCGTCGAAAACGCCTCCGACGTTCTGGCCGTGCAGCGCGCAGGCGGCATCGCCCTTGCACCATTGCGTGAAGCGGTCGAAGGCATCGCTTGCCGCGAGCACGTTGCGCGAGACGAAGGTCGGCAGATCGACGCTGTGGTCGACGACGGCGTCGAGCACGAGCGCTTTGACGCGTTCGGGATACCGCTCGAGATAGGCTTGCCCATACGCCGTTCCATACGAGCCGCCGTACGCGACCAAGCCGGTATTCGGCGTGAGCGCCTGACGAATACGCTCGACGTCGGCGGCCGTATCCATCGCGGAGAGATGAGCCATCAAATCGCCCGTCTCGGCGAAGCAACTCTTAAAGAGTGCGGCATTTGCGTCGCCGATCGCTTTGAACTCTGCCGCCGATGGAGCACCGCCGGCCGGAGGCGTGGCCGATGGAACCGCTGCAGGGTCGCAGCGAATTGGATTACTCTGCCCGATCCCACGCGGATCGAAGGCCACAACGTCGTACTCGCGACGAAAATCATCGACGTGCTGGCCGGTGCGGTTCTCGCCGCCGAAGGTGCCGCTAATGCCGACGCCGGGTCCGCCGGGAATGAAGATGAGCACCCCTTTTTTGCTGCTTTGATTGCTCGCGGGCACGCGGGCGATGCGCAGCTTCAACGTTGCGCCATCCGGCCGCGCTGGGTCGACCGGTACGGCGAGGGTGGCGCACTGCGTCTGCGGCACGTCGACACACGGCGCCCAGCTCAGCGCCGGCGCCAAAGATGGTGCCGGTGCGGGCTGATGATTGGCGCACGCCGCTAAAAGGAGCACGACGGCAATTCGCCCCCTCATTCGGGCGCGGCCTCGATGGTTGCGCGCATCAAGCCGATTGCGCGAAACGTCCGCTCCTGCTGTTGGATCGGCAACCACCCGAGGATGAGCGTATCCATCGGTTGCCACATGATGACCCAGCCGGCGATGACCAGCGTTTCGACCGCCAGCGTGCGGATCGCGTCGGGCAGGAAGTGCGTCTGCTGCACTCCCGCGGTAATCAGCAGGCTAAGGGCAAAGAAGGCCAGGCCCCATAAGAACGTGCT
>PMTY01000134.1 GCA_003167155.1 Candidatus Cybelea tumulisoli | reverse complement strand
GCAGCGCATTTAGCTGCGGCGGGAACAATGCCGAAGTTGCGGGCAACTGGGGCGTTGCCCCGCTGCCATCGCCCCCGCCATCGCCGTTACCTACACCTTGCCCAACATCGCCCAGCCAACCTAACTGGCCAACTCCGCAGCCATCCCCCCAGCTTCTCATTTATGACAACATTCTCAAAGAATTTGTAAGTTACGGTAATACGATGCCAAACACTGTTGTTGGTATGCAGCAATCACTGACCGCCGAGACCTCTAATGGCCAGCCGATATCCTCTCCAAGTTGGGTCTACATTAACTCACCTTGGGTCGTAGGCCAGACTTTTACCGACGCGGCGGCCTCCTATACTACACCTGCTCCGGGCGTCCCATCTGCAAATCCGGTGAAATTCTATTGGATCTCTGCGAACACTCAGGCCGTCGTAGAGGTTACCGCTCTTAGCAGTGGGGCGTCGGCGATGGCGGTCTATAATGTAGAAGCGCCAACCTCGGTCAGCATGACCGCGACGTTCGCTACGCCGTCAATTATTGGACCCGCCAACGGCTGGGCAATAACGCTTGGCGCCACTCCCCCCGCCCTCACAGGGATCACATCGAACTATTCAGCCTCGGCTCCCCCAGACTACGCTGGTTACTACGCCGAAAATCAAGTTATAGCGGTGAACGCTCTCCCGAGCCCATCAGGCATTTACGTGGGGCCGACGTCGAATCCAAGCGGGACTTACTACGACGACGCTTGCGCATTCTGGTACACCGGTCTTTCAGCCCAAGGCATAAATGAATTCGTCGGACCAATGCTTTTTTCAAAAGGAAGTTCCGTAACTTACCCTCCAACGTGGGACTCCCCTCAACAGCCCATTGGCCAGGCAGGTCTAAAAAGCTTACAATTGGACGACGAGTTCGTTGATAGCTTCATCTTTAGGCCCGCGAGTACTGGTAGCGGCGAGATCTGGGTCGTACTAGGGCAGCTAGCATGGCAATTTGGAGGAACGGCAGTTCTGAACCAGACCAACGGAACGTGGTCGCTCGCGAGTTCGATTATCCCTAGCCCAAACCCGACTAGTTCTCCCCTCGGCTGGCCAAATCGCTTTGGAGGAGGCGGAACAGATTGCCCACCGTCGCCGCCGCCGCTTGAACGCAGCAGGTCGCGACATACCTCGGGACCTCGGCTAAAGAGCGAAAAATTGCCACTGCACCCGGATTTTAGAAAGGAGCAGCCACCGCGATGAAGTTTTTCTTGGGGTGGATGGCGTCTCGGTTTGCGCCCTTACCTGCTGCGGTTCTCGTTTCCGCCGGCGCGACAGAAAAGATGTGCGAGTCGAAACTCAGCAGAATTTCCACGATTCGTTTCCGAACAAACAGCTCAGTCTACCTGCTCTCGAAGAGACCAGCGTTACGGCTACTGGCAGACAGCAAGACTGAGCCAAATGCATCACGCCAAATCTTCTGCCAAGCGAGGAGAGGAGCGGAATGAACAATGCATTTGGAGCCGACTGCGTGTTGAAAGGCGCGATCTTCGTAATTCTCGCTATGGCGACCGCCCCTATAAGCATGGCGCAGGCTCAATCAAGTGAGACGATTGGCACCGGCACCTTCAGTATCCGGATGGAGGCCGATAAGGCAGCGTACAGGCTGGGAGAGCCCATCAAGGTACGCTTGGCGATCCACAATAATTCCAATCGGACGTACCGTCTTAGTTCTCTGGCACCCTGGGGCATGTTCCAGCTTGAGGTTTTGGACGGCCACGGCGATCCACTTCCGACGAAAGGCTTGGAGGTCGGTTACCGAATGTCGCCGAGCGATCTCCGAAGATATCCTCCCGGGACCACACACTCTCTGACCTTTGCCGAACCTGCAGACAATTCGACGGTGGGGGAATGGGCGCCGATCGACTACTGGGGTTACCGTGTGACCGAACCTGGTAGTTACACGCTCATCGCGATCCCGAATAATCACCTCGCGGTTACTTTGGATACTGGCGGTTACTTCTTCAGCTTGTCAAATCAGAACCAGTCTAATGTGGTTCGCATTAAGGTTTCCAAGTAATAGATCCTAGCTTTCAGGAGTCGACGCGTTTTTTAGAATCTGATTCAGCGCGGCGCCGCGGGGAAGGAAGCAGCACCGGACGTTTGGGGGCCTTTATGTATTCCTAGCCGAAGCTGGCGGCGCTGATCAGGCGCTGAATTCGGACGAGGTGGGACAGTCTCCGGAAAATCCGAAATTTAACGGAGAGAGGTGGTTGTGGCGATTGTCCCTTCGGTTCGGACACCCCGGGGCTCGTGCTGCTCGATAGCCCTAACGAGGACAGTGCCCGTTCTACAAATACGAACCCCGGCCGCGTTGATGGGAAGGGGCGCNNTCCCACCTTTTCGCACCCCTTCCCACCTAGAACGCGGAACGACGGTTCCCCCTTCCCTATGAAGGCCATAATTTCCGACTGCATACCATGTAAGGCAAGGGTGGGAATGGTATCTACGCGGCGGCTTCGGTCGCCATCTTCGATCGCAGCACCGCGCTCACCGACGATGCGTACCACAATTTTCCACGATGCGGCTTTACGCCCAGCTCGGTCAAACGCACCGCTATTTGACGGAACGACGCCCCGGCGCGGTCCATCCTCACCGCTTCGTTTAGGGCATCCTGTTCCTTAGGCTCAGGAACCAACTCGTCGCCCACACGAACGTAGCCGAATGGCGTAGGGCCGTAAGCCGTTCTTTGTTGGCGCTTGTGGGCCAGAGCCGTTGCCGTGCGCTCCCCGATCGCTTCGCGCTCCCACTCGGAGACGACGCCCAACATATTGACCACCATCCGTCCTGCCGCCGTTGAAGTGTCGAGGGTCTCTCCTACCGACACCAGAGCCACGTCGTACTTTGCGCAGAGGTCGATCAGGTTGGCAAGGTCCCTCACGGACCTCGTCAGTCTGTCAAGTTTTGCGACGACGATGCGCCCTACGACGCCGCCTTTGACGGAATCTAGTACATTGGCGATTCCTGGGCGTTTGAGGCTCTTGGCGCTCTCGCCGGCATCGCGGATGGTTTCGGATACCGCCCAACCCATTGCGGCGCAATACGAGGCGATTCTCGCCTCCTGGGCGCTAAGGCTGACGCCCTCCGCCGCTTGTGTTTCGCTGCTAACGCGAGCATAGCCAACCGTCCGGCGATCAGCGAGTATCTTAGATGTGGAGCGACGAGGCTTCACGGGGCACCCCTTCCTGTGGCGCGAGTGTCCACTACCGTCCGTTACTGTACACTGTAGCACAGTACCACAGCCTATGTACAGCCTATCTTTTCGACTTCGGGGGACCTCTGTGGACGCCCATGAGCGTCACTATATGGGGTTTCGACCGGCCGAGATTGCCGTTTTATCCTTGACACGGAAGAGGTCATAAGTTCAATCCTTATACCGCCCGTGAGAGTCGTCCGGCCGCGACTCGCAAGCCACGGCCGGCGCTCTTCACGATCCGAGTTTACGGCAAGTACTTATGCGTCGGAACCATCAAATAGAACGGAAAGAACGCAGTCAGCGAGTTCTTCTCTAGCTGGTTGATGTAGTTGCGCGATTGATCGACGTGAGTTTGCGGCGTAAACTGGTACCAGATCCAATGGCCGTTTGGGACCACTTTGCGAGGTTTCGCGTAAACCTTCTTCGTCGGAGTTAGCAAAGCGTCCGGATTACCTAGAGTTGTGGTGAATCCGTTCGGATAGAACTGGTCAACGACAGTCACGGTCGTTGATTGAAGCGGGTTCTCAAACACGACGCCCTGAAGGCTTCCGATCGTGATGTAGTTGTCGTAGACGAGAAGGTGCGTGTATCCTTTGGGTGCCGCGCCCTCCGCGACTCCCGTCGCTAAGTACTTGTAGGTCGGAACGCACAGTCCGACAGGCTGGGCCCAGACGGTCGTAGAGGCCTGGAGCTGGTTGCTGTAACTCGTTTTCTCGTCCACGGCCTGCGGTGGGTAGTTGAGCGGATAACAGACGAAGTGGCCATTCGGTTTGAAACCCGTCAGCCGCTTACGGTAGAGCAGCGTTTTCTTGGCGGGGGTGCGTGCCGTTGGCGGCGGACCCGTTATCCTCGTTTGAAAGCCGTTGGGGTAGAATTGGTCGGTCAGGGCTACGCTAGCGGAGGTTCATTGCATCGGCCACGGTGACGTAAAGGGAAGTACCTGGCCGCTGTTAATGTTTCGAGCATGCTCATCTTAGCCGCCCTCATTGCCGCGGCCGCAACTCCGTCCGCCGGCCAAACGACCATCCCGTTTACGTACGTCGACAATCGCATCGTCGTCGAGTGCGAGCTCGACGGACAGGGCCCGTTCGCGCTGATCCTCGACACGGGTTCGCCGTCGATTGCCGTAACGCCGGAGACCGCCGCGAAGCTTGGCATCGCGGTACAAGATGCCGGAACCGTCACCGGCGCGGGAAACAACGCCGCGAAAAACGGGCGTGCGACGATTGCAGGCCTCTCACTCGGAAACCTGACGTTCCGAAACCTAAACGCCGACGTCCTCGATCTCACCGAGATTCGAACGAAACTTCATTTCCCGCGCTTGGACGGGATCATCGGTTATCCGGTCCTCAAGCAGTACGCCACCTTCGTCGACGCCGATAATAAAACGATCACGCTTGCCGCCAGCGCTCCGCCGCTTCCCCCCAATGCAACGACGACGCACTTCGAGGGGGTGCTCCCCGAGATCCACGCCGTGATCGACGGCGTCGCCGGTAAGGTGATCGTCGACTCCGGCGATCGCTCCTCGTTGACGCTATTCGGACCGTTCGCCAAACACAACGGCTTCTTCGGCCGTTATCCGTCGAGCAAAAACATCGTGACGGGCTACGGCCTGGGAGGCCCCGTGTACGCCGACGTCTTCACGCTCCCCAGTCTCGAAGTTTTTGGCACGCACCTTACGAACGTCGTGACGCGAGCGTCGCGACAAACCGGCGGCGTGTTCGCGAGTACCGCCGACAGTGCGAGTATCGGCACGGGTGTGTTGAAGCGGTTCAACATCGTCTATGACTACCCGCACAACACGATCGTCGCGTGGCCCAGCAAGTACAACACGCCGGATGCCTTCGTTCCGCCAGGATCCTGATCCGTTTCCACGCTTACGCAGCGCGTCAGCCTAACCCGATCCTCTCAGCTTTCTTCAAGGATCGCGCAGGCGCGCCGGTGGTAGCCTAAGACGTACCTGGAGGAAATAGCGATGAAAACATTGGGGATGCTCCTAGTTGCACTGCTGACATTCACGGGCGAGGCTCCCATCGCTCCCGTCCGACATCTCGAGTACGCATTTGCGATCTATCCTACCGCCAAATCTAATGGCGGCGATTACAACGGCACCCTGAGCGTCGACATTCTGGGAACGGCTCCCGACGGCGGCATGTTGGTTCAGGCAAGCGAATGGTGGTACTACACACTGCGGCCCCGCCAGACTCGCGAGTGCGAAGTCTACGCAAGCGGAACGGTTCGCTGCGACGACGTCCCACCATATCCGTCTGAAGTCGAGGTCGCTCTCTTTCCGTTGCTCGCGCGCGATTTCTTCAACGGCAGCTCGCCCAACGGTGCCTCATCGTGGCAACAGAAGTTCGAGCTTTCGTTTGCGAAAGGCCTGTATGTAACGGCGGTCTCCATGGACTTGAGCGCCACTCCTCAGAGCGGCGGCCAAGTTGTGGCCGTAACCTCAAAAGGCGTCTTTCAGCAGGTCGATCGACGAGATCGCAAGACGTTTGAAGAGGGGCAGTTCGTCTACGATCGCGCGGCGTCGCTGCCGGTCGTGGTTCACGAAGTTCGCTCGCCAACGCCGACGGGAAGCATCTATAGCCAGACGGCGATCAACTTGCAACTAATTAAAGATTCAGCGATGCCACCAGGTGCGCTTGAATTGCACCACTCCCGCAACCCGCAATTCCAAACCACCACGCCTCCGCGCTAGCTACGACTTCTCCGCCCTCATTGCGGCGAGATGCGAAAGACGGTCCCGCATCCGGTCGTGCCACTAGCGCCCGCACACGAACCCGTTCCACCGAATATGGTCGTGCCATAGAGCGTTCCCTTGACGTCCGCCAGGCCCGTTTGCGGGAGCGCGCCGTCCTTATCTCCTTTGAAGCTGTACAGCACGTGTTCCTTACCGGACGTGCTCACGCTGAAGACCGTCCCGCAACCGGTGAGGCCGGAAACTGAGCATTTGCTACTGCCTCCGCCCTCGTTCGTGGCGCCATAAAGTACGCCGTTGACGTCGATCAAGTGCGCGTACGAGACTGCGCCGTCGCCCGGAGGGCCCTTGAAAGCGTAAAGGGCTTGGAACTTGCCGGACGTGCTCACGCTAAAGACGGTTCCGAATCCGCCGCTGGCGCATCCCGAGCCACCACAACTTGCGGCAGTGCCGTACAACGTGCCGTTCACATCGGTCACGCCCGCTAACGGGAATGCGCCATCCGTAGCTCCCGTAAAGCTGCATAAGATGTGCTCTTTACCGGATGTGCTGATGCTGAAGACGGTCCCGCATCCTTCCGGGCCGCTGCTGTTGCTGCAGGTCGATCCGCCACCGCCGCCGCCAAGTTCCGTCGTGCTATACAGAGTATCGTTCACTGCAATCAAGCTCGCGTCTGGAGTTTCGCCGTCTGTACCGCCTGCAAAGCTGTAGATCACCCCTTCCTTGCCGGACGTGGTGATCTTATAGACCGTGCCGCACCCAGCGCCGCCGCATCCCGAACCGCCCCCAATAAGCGTCGTGCCGTAAAGGGTACCCTTCACGTCGATCAAGCCCACGTAAGGGTTCAGGCCGTCATTGCTGGCGATGCCGAAACTGTGCAGCACGCTCTCCGTGCCGGTCGTGCTCACACTGAAGACCGTCCCACATCCGCTACCGCCGCATCCTGAGCCCGAGGCGCCACCGTAGCGCGTCGTGCCGTAGAGCGTGCCGTTCACGTCGATTAGGCCCCCTCTTGGCCCCGATCCGTCCGTACCGCCTTTGAAACTGTAGAGCACCGTTTCTTTGCCGGCCGTCGTGATCTTAAAGATGGTTCCGAGGCCGTTTGCACCACCGCTGCTGGTCGAGCCGTAGAGAGTCCCCTTTACGTCGATCAGGTTCGTGCCGATCGGCTTTCCGCCGTCCGCGCCGCCCGTGAACTTGTAGAGGGTCTTGTAGCCGGAACCAGTTAGCGGTTGCCCTGACAAGACTTCCAAACGCTGTGATGCAGACGCGCCCGACGGACGCGTTGACGAAACGAGTCCACTATAAGCACCGCCGCATGCTGTTAAAAGCGCTGCGCTAAGAAACGCTGCGACGAATCGATATGAGTCTCTCATTTTTGCCCACCTCACAAACAAACGGAAACGAGCGTATGTGTTTGAAGGGCTGGGGCTCCCAGGGGAGAGCGTGCGAGGCGACCGCGGCCGCCAGGCACAAAGCAGGACCCTTAGGCGCTTAGGATACGCCTTCTTGCTACCTTTGACCTAGCAGAACGACCAATCCAAGTCACGCTGAGGATGACATCGTGCATGCCGCGGCGCGAGTGAGCAAGAGAGTTCGGTCGCGGGTGTTGCGTGCGAGCGATGCCGCGCGTTCGAACTCGATTTGCGCTTCGGAGGCGCGACCAACTTTTAAGAGCAGATCGGCGCGAACGCTCGGCAGCAAGTAGTACGTTCGCAGCGCCGGTTCGCCGAGGAGCTTATTGACGATATCGAGGCCGGCTTGCGGCCCGAGGGCCATGCCGACCGCGACCGCTCGATTCAGCTCGACTACCGGCGTCGGCGCCAGCGCCGCCAGCGCGTCGTACAATGCAACGATGCGCTCCCAGTCCGTTTGCTCTTGCGTTGCGGCGCGCGCGTGACACGCGGCGATCGCGCCTTGCAGCGCGTAGGGGCCGAGCGATACGCCGAGGCTCTCCGCTCGCGTCAAAGCCTCGAGGCCGCGCGCAATGAGCATTCGATTCCACTTGCCACGGTCTTGATCGAGCAGCAGAATCGCGTCGCCCGAGGGGCCAACTCGCGCTCGCATGCGTGACGCCTGAATTTCCATCAAGGCGACGAGGCCGTGCACCTCGCTTTCGTTCGGCATTAGCGCGGCGAGCATGCGTCCCAGTCTCAGCGCGTCTTCAACGAGCTCTGGCCGCAAGACGTCATCTCCCGCCGTTGCGGCGTAGCCTTCGTTGAAGATCAGGTAGAGCGTCTCCAGGATCGACGATAGGCGTTGCACGCGCTCGGCGCCGGCCGGCACTTCGAACGGGACGCGCGCTTCGGCGAGCGTACGCTTTGCGCGAACGATGCGCTGCGCGATCGTCGTCTCTGATGTGAGAAAGGCGCGCGCGATCTCGGCGGTCGTCAGGCCGCCGGCGAGCTTGAGCGTCAGCGCAACCTGGCCTTCCTGCGATACCACCGGGTGGCAGGCGACGAACATCAGGCGCAGCATGTCGTCGTCGATCTCCTCGTACGCGGATGCAACGTCGGCTTCGAGCGCATCGGCGGAAAGCTCGTGTCCGAAGCGTTGGGCCTTGCGATTCAACGTTTCATCGCGACGGATCTGATCGATCGCTCGGCGTTTCGCGGCCGTCATCAGCCACGCGCCCGGATTGCGCGGGATGCCTTGGTTGGGCCACTCCGAGAGGGCCACCACGAAAGCATCCTGCGCGAGATCTTCGGCGCGACCGACATCCCGCAGCATCCGCGACAAGGCTGCGATCAACTTGGGCGATTCGATGCGCCAAATCGCAGCGATCGTGCCCTGGAGGTCGCCGGCGCTCACTTCGGCCGCGGTGACTTCATTTCACCTGCTTCCACGTGCGCTGGGCCCGCTCGCGAATCTCGGGCGTCGCGTTCTCGCCAAAGTCTTCCACTTCGAAGATCTGACGGATCTCGATTACCTGGCCGCCGTCGAACGGCGCGTGCATGAAGCGCTCGACGATCTCTTCCTTCGACTTGCCTGCAACGATCCAGAAGCCCGCGACCAGCTCCTTCGTTTCGGTGAACGGGCCGTCGGTGACGGTCGTCCGCCCGCCGTCAAAGCGCAGCCTCGCTCCCTTGGAGGTCGCCTGCAGGCCTTCGCCGGCCAGGAACACGCCGTCTTTTGCGAGCTGTTCGTTGAACCTGCCCATCTCGGCAAGCTGCTCGCTCGTCGGAAGGACGCCCGCCTCGCTATCGTTGTTTGCCTTGACCAGAACCGCGAATCGCATTGAAATTCTCCTTCGGTAGATTTGGTACTCTGCTTAGGCGTCGAACGAAGGCCTTCAATTTCGACAGGGTTCAGAAAGAATTACGAGCGCAAAATGGGAGCAACGGAGCCAGGGGGGGCGAAACAAGGAGGGGCTTTCTCCGGTAGGTCCGAGAGATATATCGCCCAAGAAAGGTCCCCGTTATGCTACATAAGATCGCCGCCGCGCTGCTCTGCGCGGCCATAGCCGTTCCGCTGGCCGCGAGCGCCGACCCGGTACCGGATGCCGCGCAAAAGGCCCTCACCGCCGATTACACGCTGGTCTGCACCGCCTCCCAAGATCCCACCGACGCGAACCTCGCGGCGGCATATGCCCTCCTCGCGCCGGGCTTCGTTCACATTAGTTTCAAAGGCGAGCAGATGCAGCGCGATGCGTTCATCGCGCAGGGCAAGCAGCAGATCAAACAGCTGCACATCACGTCGTGCGCCAACACGATCACTTCGACCACCCTGTCGGACCCGAGCACGATCGTGGCCGTCGTCGCCGGGAAAATCGCCGGTCAGATTCAGGCGCCCGACGGCAACCACGATATCGATGTCTCCGAGAGTTCGTCGGACACGTGGAAGCTCGTCAACGGCACCTGGCTCCAGACGCAGAGCAAGGACGTCAGCGCGCTAGTCAAGATCGACGGTAAAGTCGTTCAAGACGAAGGCAACTAGCGCATGAGTTGGAGGCTTCTGCTCCTGGCGGCCGGGATTCTCGCGCTCTCGGCTCCGCTCGCCGCGAGCGCCGGTGAAGGGCCGATTTCAGAGATGCGCTGGCGCGCGCTCGGCCCGGCGCTGCCTGAAGGCCGCGCGTCCGCGGTTGTGGGCAGCAACCAGCACGCGTTGCTCTTCTATGCGGGCACCGCCGACGGCGGCGTGTGGAAGAGCGTCGACGGCGGCACCTCGTGGCAGAACATCTCCGACCTCATCCATCTCAGCAGCGTCGGCGCAATCGCCGTACAGGCTAACGACGACACGAACGTGTGGGTCGGCGCTGGTGAGACCAATCCGCGCAACGACGTAATCCCCGAGAGCGGCCTCTACCACTCAACCAACGGCGGTCGCTCGTGGCAGACGGTCGCGTTCCCCAACGCGCCCGGCATCTCGAAAATTCTCTTGGATCCGAACGATCCGAAGCACATCCTCGTCGCCGTGCTCGGCGACGTTTTTGCGCCGAGCACGCAGCGCGGCGTGTACGTTTCGTTTGACGGCGGCGCGACGTTTGCCAAGACGCTTTACCTGTCGGAGCAATCCGGTGCGAGCGATATGGCGATGGATCCAAAAGATCCCAATGTGATCTACGCCGGCATGTGGCACGTCCTGCGCCGGCCGTGGTCGATCACCAGCGGCGGGACGGGTGACGACGGGCTCTACCGTTCCAGCGACGGAGGCCGGACGTGGAAGCAAGTGACCGGTAACGGTTTTCCCGTACCACCGATCGGCCGCATCGGCGTGGCAATCGCGCCCTCGCAACCCAACCGCATCTACGCGCTCGTCGAATCGGCTGCCGGCATTCTGTGGCGCTCCGACGATGCCGGCATCACCTGGAAGATGGTCAGTAAGGATTCGCTGGCAAACCAGCGCCCCTTCTACTTCTCGCACGTGCGCGTCTCGCCGACCGACCCGTCAACCGTCTACGGCGTGAGCATCCTGCTCGCAACCTCGTATAACGCCGGCGAAAAGTTCAACCTTTCGGCCTTCAGCGTCCATGCCGATCTGCACGATATGTGGATCTCCTCCGACGGCAACCGCATGGCGCTGGCCGGCGACGGCGGAATCGCAATCTCAACCAACGGCGGCGCGACTTGGGCTAACTCGCGAAACATGGCGATCGGGCAGTTCTATCGCGTCGGGCTTTCCAATACGAGCCCGTACCTCGTCTGCGGCGGCTTGCAAGACAACAACGCGTACTGCGGGCCAGCGTTCAGTGGCGACTTCGACGGCATCACCAATCGCGACTGGTTCAAGATCACCGAAGGCGACGGCGAATGGGCCGTTCCCGATCCGACCAACCCGCGGCTGATCTGGGCGGATTCGCAGAACGGTGAGCTGGTCGTCTACGACCGCGTCTCGCACGAAACCACCAACGTGCGCCCGTATCGCGGCACGGCGCAGGAAGATTTCGTCCTGGCGACGTCGCGCTATCGCTTCAACTGGCAATCGCCGGTTGCATTTGCCGCCTACGATCCGCACATCGCCTTCATCGGGGCCAACGTCCTCTTCCAAACGAGCGATGGCGGCAAGCACTGGAAGGCGATCAGCCCCGACCTCACGCGCAACGATAAATCCAAACAGCAGATCGCCAAGAATTCGGTCACGCAGGACGAGTCCGGCGCCGAGAACTACGGCACGATTCTCGACATTGAAACTTCCGCTCGGCACAGCGGCGAAATCTGGACCGGCTCCGACGACGGCCTCGTCTACCTCACGCGCGATGGCGGAGCGCACTGGCGCAACGTAACGCCGTCCGGTCTTCCGTCCGACAGTTCCGTCGAAACCGTAGCCCCGTCGACGCTTGCCGACGGTACGGTCTACGTCTCGGCCGATCGCCACGCGATGGGCGACGATACCGCATACGTTTTCGTCACGCACAATTACGGCGCGACTTGGCAAAAGATTACCGGCGGCATTCCCGCCGGCGAGTACGTGCGCGCAGTTCGCCCCGACACCATCAACCGCAACATCGTTTACGCCGGCACGAATCGCGGAATTCGCATTTCGTGCGACGGGGGCGCAAACTGGCAGAGCTTCCAGAACAACTTGCCGGCCGTCGAAGTGCGCGACATTCGCATCCAGCCGCAGTTCGACGACATCGTCATTGCCACGCACGGGCGGGCGATCTGGGTGATGGACGACATTCGAGCCGTGCAGCAGTCGGCATGCTCGGTCCCAACGGCGCCGCTGGTCATCGCTCCGCGACCGGCGATCGATCTCATCAGCTATCGCGACGACGAAGGAAACTACACCGATTTTGAAGCGCAACAGCCCGGCGCGAGTTTGCTCGGCGGCGGCGGCGCCGTTGCAACGCTCTATTACTGGCTGCCGGCGCAGGCCAAGAAGCGCCCAACGATCGAGATCTACGATCTGCACGGTCACCTCTTGCGCCACGTCGCGGGCGAACACGACGTCTTTACCGGTGAGGAAGGCTCGTCGTACTGGCTGACTCGCACCGACGGCAAGAATCAGTTCGACTACGACTTCACGATCGACGGACCCGCCCGCTATGACAGCGCGTCCTTCTTCTTCCGCGGCCCCGACGAGGGCCCGGCGCTCCCGCCCGGCCACTACGTCATGGTCTTCCACCTCGACGGCACGACCTATCGTTTCCCGCTGGTGAAGCTCGCCGATCCGCTCTCGCGCACGACCCCTGCGGAGTACCAAGCGCAGTTCGAGGAGCAGCGCCGCGTCTACAACATCTTGGGACGCGTCGATACAATGCTCAATGCGCTGCACGATACTCGCGCAACGCTGGTCACCGATAAGGCGGCGCTCAAGCCTGCCGACACGGCGACCGCGGCCAAGGTGCAAGCGGCGATCGCCGCCATCGACGCGCTCGTTGCAACCCTCACCTCGTCGCCGCAGAGCTTCGAAGACTTCATTCAGAAACCGGGGCAGCTGCGCGAAGACGCCTCCGGCTTGATCGGCGACGAGCCACTCGCCCAGGCGAGCCTCACGCTTTACGCGCGCCTCGAGCGCACCTACGGGTTGCGCGCAACGGCCTACAACGCGTGGACCGCTTCGCTCACCGCACTCAACGCCACGCTCAAAGCGGCAAACCAAAAGCCGATCGCAGTCCCGCCGCCTGCGGGGTAGCCTCCCAGCTACTTAACGGCGGTGCTGACGCTAAGGCTGGTGCTGGTGCTGGTGCTGAAGCTCTTCTTCTTCGCGCTCGGAGCGCAATCGATCAAGCCGTCGACAACGCTGCAGACCTCATGCGTGACGCGGTCGATTCTATAGACCGCGCTCCCGCCGCTCAAATATTCGTAACGAAAGAAGATCTGGAAGACTAGGAGCAGGGCGGCCACGCCCGCAACCGCGGCGGCAATTTTCGCCGGCTCGAACCCTCTCCGATTCGGTAAATAGGAAAGCTGGAGCCGGTCCATAGGGTCGGCTTCCGCCTGGAATCCGCGGTCCCCGAGGGAATATCCCTCCGGCCCGATTCGGTGCTCGCCCCTCAAATCGATTCCCTAGGCCGACACGGAGCCGCGGCCCCTCGGTAAGGTCGTGCTCATTGCCGGAGAGGATACCGACCAAGCAGCCCACCTTCCTGCCCTGCTTGCGCCTTTTCTAGGCGCCTCTCGCCGTGTCAACCTGGGCGCTCCCCTCCGTCATCCTGAGCGCAGTCGAAGGACGAAGGGCGGTGCGGCGAGCACGCCTCACGAAGGCGAAAAAGAGCCCTCACGAAAAAAAAAGGCCACCCTAAAAATAGGGCATGCCTTGAACTGAGGGCGCGCCTTACTGGCCCCTAGTGCTTGCCGAGTCCGTCCATAATCACTTTCTTAACCCTCCTACACCGTTCAACCTGTGGGCGAAGCTGCGGGTTTCGCTCGGGAACACCTCCCGATTAGGACCTAACCCTCCGCCACAGCCATTATACCGTTTTCTGCCGTCGGTGCAAGAACGCGGCTCTCTTGCGCCTGCCAACAGGCTAGCTAAAGCCAGCTCCGAATGGCAACCTCTTTAGGAGGACAAACAACAATTCGCTGGTGGCGGAAAGCCCTCGCCGAACGCAAGTGGCGTGGCTGGATCGGCTGGCTTTGGAGTGCTGCCGCTGTCGTCCTGGCGGCTTGGGGGCTAGCCTACATTGTCGTCGGAATTGAAAACCAGCCCGGCGCGTCAATAATTTACGGTGCGGTCGCGCTTCTCACCCTGATGGTAGCCCTGTTGTTCTATGGCGAGGGCTGCGATGTCGCGGTCGCACGGCTTTACGACAAGGACATTGCGGTTCTGCCGCCTACGCTGCGAGACAGCTTTGCAAAAATGCACAGCAACGTAGACGCAACAAGAGCCTTCATCGCGGGGCGACAGCTTTTAGTCATAACGGCGATCGTTGTTATAACCCTGGATTGCGGCTTTATCGCCGACTCCGGTCCTTGGAGTAAAGCGAACTCGCTTTTGCTTAACGACCTGGCTGGGTGGCGCGCCCTGTTCGCATTCTTATTCCCAGTATTCTTCGCCATGTGGTTTGCTCAGTTGCCGTCGAAATTTATTGCACATGATAGCCCTTTGCAAACATGCAACTGGATACTGACGCGCGCACTCATTAAATCGTCGATTTGGGTTGGAAGCTTCCTGCAACTAGCAGTCCCAAGCTTGACGCTAAAGAAGTTTGTGGAGAAATTCCAACCGAGCTCCA
Organism: Candidatus Cybelea tumulisoli; assembly: GCA_003167155.1. GTDB lineage: Bacteria > Vulcanimicrobiota > Vulcanimicrobiia > Vulcanimicrobiales > Vulcanimicrobiaceae > Cybelea > Cybelea tumulisoli. Next base: position 21,996 of record PMTY01000134.1, on the reverse strand, counting down.
GTTCGGAGCTGAAGCCAAGTCGTAGACATTATTATGTTACAAGTGCAACCCTACGTGATGGAAAGGGTCTGGAGAGCCTCGAAATAGATATGGAGATCGGGCCGGATGGGGCGATCAGAGGAACCGAGGAGTACACATTCCGAGCATATGCCTCTGGATTTCATTTCATCGAACTCGTCCTACTCTATGAGGCCCCTATTGCGGAGGCGCAAATCGAAGTCATTAAAGGCCCTCCCGAGACGGAACGCACGCTCTACCCTCCCGAGAGGCGTGCTCCGATCAACGTTTCAGACGATGTCAAATACTATCCGTACGCATTCAAATTCGAACTCGCTAGCAGCTTGCCCGTAGGCGACTTCCTTGTGCTACGCGAGCAGTATGCGACCGAAGCTAACGGCATGAAATCCACATCTGGCTCAAAAGATCGTTACCGATATGAGGTCTTTCAAATACCCACGGGTCGCTTAACTTTCAAAGTTCATCCTGCGCCAGAGGCGAAGTTCAAACTGATGGACGGGCATGTGACAGCGCGCGCTTCAGATGATCGAGGCGTTAACGAGCTTGAAGCAAAACGGGTGGACGTAGCGCGCGTTGACAGGGGATATGTTTTCACCGTCGACTATCCGCTGTTGAGCACCGAGTTTTCCTTCAACTGGAAAGTGTCCTGAATCCCACTACGGGTTAGCCCTACTTCCCGATGCTGAGGACCACGCTGTACGGCTCTTTCAGGGTCACTGGGAAGTTCTTCAACGGAGTGCCCCCTGCCGGGTAGTGCCAAACGTTGACGCCGCCGCCACGGCCGCCGTCTGCGCACCACAGATTTGGCCCGACCATAACCTTGCCTTGCTTAGTATCGATCGGTGTATTTTTCTTGCCCAGAACGAACGGATTGGGGTCGTCGACAAAGTCGCCGAAACAGCTAGCGCTGAACGTCACTTCGCTCGTCGAGCTGATCGTCGTGCCGGAAATCGTCGACGGCCACATGCCGGTTTGATCCTCTCCGCCGGCTTCCTGGTCGCCCAATGCGATGTATTTTCCGTCCCAGGTCGTGCCGCCGGGAAAATCGATCGTGATGCCTTGCTCGGTGAGCGTGGTCTCGAACTTCGAACCGGCCATTAGCGCACAGACGTTGATGCCGCTGGACTCGCCAACGCCGATGAGATCATCTTTGTCGTCGTAGCCCATCGTCCACATGTATTCGCACGACGAGTCGCTGTAGGTTGTGGCCTCCTTGGAGTTGCCTTTTGCATAGACCGTAACCTCTCCCGGATCGAAGAGGGTGACTGCGACGTCGCCTTTGGAGTCCACCGAGCACCCTATCGGGTTGCCGCCCGGGCTATACGTATTGATCGCCTTCTTGCCGCCGTGAGCGAACTCGACGAGCGTACCGCCCTCGAAGTCCGCGACATAAACGTCGCCACTCGCATCGACGCAAGCGCCGTAAGGCTCCTGGAAACCCGTAAGGATACCCACCGCTGCGCCGCTCGGATAATCGTACACATACTCGTCTTCCGTATCCCGATCCGCAACGTACATCAGGATGTTACTCCCCGTCTTCTGCGGCAGCATCCACGAGCTGCCGTGATCGGGGTGCACGGGCCGCTGCACGTAGTGCGGCATCGTCAATGCCTCTTCGCGCTGCAGCAAGGCCCCGGGCGCACCGGTTGAAGGCTGCAATCCCGCGCAGCCTGCAAGCACCACCACCGCGGCCAACAGAAGTATTTTCACGAGTAGTTCTTCACTACGTCCCGATGCTGACGACCAGCACCGTTCCCGTATCCTGACTGTAGGTCTTGAACGGATTGCCGCCTTGAGGATAGTTCCGGAATTTGATGCTGCCGCCGCTTCCTCCATCGTCGCACCAGAGATTGGCACCGACGACAACCTTGCCTTGCTGGTCGTTAACCGGCGTGTTTTTCTTCCCAACGATAAACGGATTAACGATGTCGGTATAGTTGTTGTAGCAGGTGTCGGTGAACGTTACTTCACTTCCCACGGGCGAAAGAATCGAGCCCTTCAGCGTCGACGGATATATGCCGGTATCGAAGGTTCCGCCGGCTTCCTGGTCGCCCAGCGAAATGTACTTGCCATCCCACATCGTGCCTCCCCGGAAAGTCGATCGTTCCGCTGAATGAAAGAGAGGACATGCTCGTGGCACCGGCCAGCAGCGCGGGATAACAACGGCCGGCCGACGAGGTCTCGCCGACGCCGATGAGGTTACCACTGCGGTCGTAGCCCATCGACCACAGGTAGGTGCACGCGCCCGTGTAGGTGGTACCTTTCTTCGGATCTCCACCCGCAAAAACGACGGCCTCGCCTGGGTCAAAGCTGGTGGCGGCGAGGTCGCCTTTAGAGTCGACCGAACACCCCACTAGTTCGCCGCCCGGGCTGTATGTGTTGAGAACCTTCGTGCCGCCATGCGCGTACTCCAGGATTTCTCCGTCAACAGTCGCTATGTAAACGTCGCCCTTCGCGTCGACACAACCGCCCTCCGGCCCATCAATTCCCGTGAGCGTTCCTACAAGCTTACCGTCCGAATAATCATAGACATCAACTCCACTGCCGCCCGCGGCATAGATGAGGACCGATTTCTTCTTCTGCGGAAGCATCCACGATCTGCTATGGCCCGACTGCGCAGGTCGCTTCACGTAATGCGGCATCAACGCCGGCGCGTCACCGCTTTGCGACACGGACCCTGGCGCTCCGGGTGAAGACTGCAATCCCGCACAGCCCGCAAGCGACGCCACCACGGCTAGTAGAAGTATTTTCATGAGCTGTCCTTCATTAGGTCCCAATGCTGACGGCCAGCACCGATCCGGAATCCTGACTGTAGGCCTTGAACGGGTTGCCGCCTTGCGGATAGTGCCAGAACTTGATGCCGCCGCCGCTTCCACCATCAACGCACCATAAATTTGTGCCGACAACGACCGTGCCTCGCTGGTCGTTAACCGGCGTGTTTTTCTTCCCAACGATAAACGGCTGCCCGATGTCGGAATAATTGTTGTAGCAGGTGTCGGTGAAGACGACTTCACTTCCCACTGGTAAAAGGGTCGAGCCCTTCAGCATCGACGGATATATGCCGGTATTGTAGGTTCCGCCAGCTTCCTGGTCGCCAAGCGCGATGTACTTGCCATCCCACATCGTGAGACCCGGAAAGTCGATCGTTCCGCTGAACGAGAGCGACGACATGTTCGTGGCACCGGCCNNACATAGGTGCACGCGGCGGTGTAGGTCGTGCCTTTCTGCGGGTCGCCGCCACTAAAAACAACGGCTTCGCCTGGATCGAAGCTGGTGACGGCGACGTCACCCTTGGAATCGACCGCACAGCCGAGCGGTGTACCGCCTGAGTCGTACGTGTTGATTACCTTGGTGCCACCGTGCGCGTATTCGACCGCGTTACCCGCGTCGTAGTTCGTTATGTAAACGTCGCCCTTCGCGTCGACACAACCGCCGTCCGGCCCATCCAATCCCGTGAGCGCTCCGACAAGTTTACCGTTCGAATAGTCGTACACGTTAACGTCGTTTGTTTCTTCATCTCCGGCGTAAATCAGAGTTTCCTTATGGCCTTTCTTCTGCGGCAGCATCCACGATCTGCCGTAATCTGAGCGCACATGCCGCTGCAAAGAGTGAGGCATCAACGCCGGCGCGTCGCCGCTTTGCGCCAAGGACCCCGATGCACCATTTGAAGACTGCAATCCCGCACAGCCAGCAAGCAACACCACCGCACTCAAGAGTAGACTTCCCAGCGTGAGCGTCTTCATGGATTTCTCCTTTCCGTCTGAAGCTTATGTTCCGAGACTTACGGCAACACCGTAGGTATCACCGAGACCACCGTAAATCTTGAACGGATCGCCGCCTTCGGGATAGTGCCAGAAGCCCAGACCACCGCCGCCGTGGGCACTCCCGCTGCAATTCGCGAGCACAACCTTCCCTTGCCGGTCGTTAACCGGCGTATTTTTCTTCCCGACGACGAATGGATTGGCCGCGTCGCTAAAACCGCTGGCGCAGGTCAGAATCGCTTCCCCGTGAGACGTCAGCGTCGAACCCGACAAGCTTGCCTCAAACAGACCGGTATCATCGCCGTCAGCTTCTTGATCGCCCAGCGCGATGTACTTGCCGTCCCACATCGAGCCGCCCGGGAAGTCGATCGTTCCGTTGAACGAGAGAGCCTCCATGCTCTTGGACCCCGATGCCAGCCCGGCATAACAACGGCCGCCCGACGACGTCTCGCCAACGCCGACGAGGTTACCCTTATCGTCGTAGCCCATTGACCACAGGTAAGTGCAGGAGCTGGTGTAGGTGGTGGCTTTGCTCGGATCGCCGGCTGCAAATACGGTAGCTTCGCCGGGATCAAAGCTGGTGACGGCGACGTCACCCTTGGAATCGACCGCACAGCCGATCGGTGTGCCGCCTGAGTCAAAGGTATTGATTACCTTGCTGCCACCGTGCGCGTATTCGACCGCATTACCCGCGCCGTAGTTGGTGATGTAGACGTCGCCCTTCGCATCGACGCACATGCCGTATGGCTCGTCAAACCCCGTGAGCGTTCCGACCGGTTTGCCGCTCGAATAATCATATACGTAAACGTCGTTCGTCTCTTCGTCTCCGGCGTAGATCAGTGCCGCCTTGGCGTCCTTCTTCTGCGACAGCATCCACGATTTAGCGAAATCCGTACGCACGACCGGCGCAACGTAATGCGCCATCGTCAACGAAAGCGTCCGCATCGCGGCGCTCGGAGCCGTCGCATTACCACCCTGACCGAGCGAGAGTACGCCGCCGCTGCTGCAGCCCGCGAGCACCACGCACGCGAAAAACAAACCGCCATATCCAAAACAAGCCTGCTTCATGGGGCGATGCTTACGGCCACGCCGTAGGGATCGGCGGAGGCCCCGCTAAGGTCTTTGTACGGCATTCCCCCTCCGGGATAATGCCAGTAGCCTACTTGACCCTTACCTCCATCTACGCACCACAGATTGACGCCGACGAGCGCGTCGCCTTGCTTGTCGTTGACGGGCGTATTCCTCTTGCCGACGATGAACGGATTCACGATGTCAACGTAATCGTTGTAGCAATTGTCGCTAAGGGTAGTCTCGCCGGCATAGGTAAGCGTCTTGCCTTTGAGCGTCGCTTGGACGATGCCGCTCTGGAATGACCGGAGTTCGTCGGCGATTGCGAAATATCTGCCGTCCCATGCCGTACCACTGGCGAAGTCGGTCGAGAAGCCCTTCGTCGTGATTAGCGTCATCGTCTTCGATCCGGCCAAGAGCGCGCAAACGGCGGGGTCGCCGCTGCCGCTCTCGCCAAAGCCTACGAGATTTCCCTTGAGGTCGTACGCCATGCTCCACATGTACGTGCACGAACTGTCGCTGTAGGTCGTGCCCTCGCTGGGATTGCCGCCGGCAAAAACCGTGACTTCACCCGGATCAAAGCTGGTGACGGCGACGTCGCCCTTTGCATCCACCGCACAGCCGATCGGCGTGCCGCCGGGGCTGTAGGTATTGATCGGCGTCGTTCCGCCGTGCGCATACTCGACCACGTTTCCGCTGCCGTAGTTCGAAATATAGATGTCGCCCGTCGCGTCAACGCACTCGCCGTACGGCTCGTCGAAGCCCGTTAGCGTGCCGGCCGACTTGCCGCTCTTGTAGTCGTACACGTAGACGTCGTTCGTCTCGTCGTCTCCAATATAAAGCAGCATCTTGATCGTCTTGGCATTGGGCGACGTCGACGATCCGTTTCGATCGCGATGCACCGCCCGCTGCACCGCCGGCGGCGTCAACCCGCTTGAAGATTGCAGTCCCGCACAGCCCGCAAGCAACACCACTGCGGCTAACAGAAGTATCTTCATGGGTTCCTCTCCACTACGTCCCGATGCTGACGGCCAGTACCGTCCCGGAATCCTTACTGTAGGTCTTGAAGGGATTGCCGCCTTTAGGATAGTGCCAGAACTCGATGCCGGCGCTTCCAGAACCGGTGCACCAACTATTAGTGCCGACCACGACCTTGCCTTGCTGCTTGTTAACCGGCGTGTTTTTCTTCCCTACGATAAACGGATCGACGATGTCCGTATAATCGTTGTCGCAGGTGTCGGTAAACGTGATTTCACTTCCCACCGGCGAAAGGGTCGAGCCCGTCAGCGTCGCCGGATATATGCCGGTGTTGAAGGATCCGCCGGCTTCCTGATCGCCCAGCGCGATGTACTTGCCATCCCACATCGTGCCCCCCGGAAAGTCGATCGTTCCGCTGAACGAGAGCGACGAGATGCTGGTGGCACCGGACAGCAGCGCGCAGTACGCGCGGCCGCCGGACGAGGTCTCGCCGACACCAATGAGGTTACCGCTGCGGTCGTAGCCCATCGTCCACTGGTACGTGCACGCACCGCTGTAGGTGGCGCCTTCCTTCGGGTTGCCACCAGCAAAAACAATGGCTTCGCCCGGAGAGAAGCTGCTCACGGCGAGGTCGCCTTTCGAATCCACCGAGCACCCTATCGGCTCGCCGCCTGGGCTATAGGTGTTTATCGGCGTCTTTCCGCCGTGAGCGAACTCAACGACTTCGCCGTTGCTGAACTCCGCCATGTAGATGTCGCCCTTCGCATCGACACAGCCGCCGTCCGCACCGATTCCCGTGAGCGTTCCTACGAGCTTACCGTCCGAATAATCGTAGACGTAAACGTCGTCGCTGCCCGCGGCATAAATGAGGACCGAGTTCTTTTTTTGCGGCAGCATCCACGAACTCCCGTGGGCGGTGTGCACGGGTTGCTGCACGTAATGCGGCATCGTTTTGGTCGCGTTGCCGCTTTGCGGCAAGGACCCCGGCGCACCGGTTGAAGGCTGCAATCCCGCGCAACCCCCAAGCAACGCCACCGCCGAAAACAGCAAACCTCTAAACCCAAGTGTCTTCATGAATCTTCTCCCTTTCTTAGAAAGTTGACGTCATTGCGCGATGCTCACGGCCGAGCCGTAGGGATCGGCGGCGCTAAGGTACTTGTAGGGTAATCCCCCTACAGGGTAATGCCAGTAATCCACTTTGCCAGAGTTCCCGTCTACGCACCGCAAATTGGGCCCGACAATCGCGGTGCCTTGCTTTCCGTTGAATAGTGTGTTCGTCTTGCCGACGACGAACGGGTTTACGACGTCGGTGTAGTCGTTGTAGCAATCGTCAATTAGGATCGACTCGCTGACATAGGTGAGAGTCGTGTCTTTGAGCGTGGCCCGAACGAGGCCGGTCTGGAAATTGCCGCCTGCCTCTTGGTCGCCGAGCAGAAAATACTTACCGTCCCATCTCGTTCCGCCCGGGAAGTCGATCGTGATGCCGCTCGTCGAGAGTAACGTGATGCTCTTCGTACCGGCCAGAAGGGCGCAAAACTCAGGGCCGCCCGACGAGGTCTCGCCACCGCCAACGAGATTGCCCTTGTCGTCGTAGCCCATTGTCCACGAGTAATCGCACGGGCCGCTGTAGGTGGTGCCTTCGCTGGGATTGCCGCCGGCAAAAACCGTGACTTCACCCGGATCAAAGCTGGTGACGGCGACGTCGCCCTCGGAATCGACCGAACAGCCGATCGGCGTGCCGCCCGAGTCGTAAGTGTTGAGCACCTGGGTGCCGCCATGCGCATATTCGACCGCATTACCCGCGTCGTAGTTCGCAAAGTAGATGTCGCCTTTTCCATCGACGCACTCGCCGTACGGTCCGTCGAAGCCAGTTAGCGTACCGACCGGCTTCCCGCTCTTGTAGTCGTACACGTAGACGTCGTTCGTCTCGTCGTCTCCGACATACAGCAGGATTTGGCGGTGCTTAGCGTTGGGCGACATCGCCGATCTAGTGCGATCGGAACGTACCGGCCGCTGCACGTAGTGCGGCACCGTAAGCGCTACGTCACCCAGCGGAAGGACGGAGGGCGATAACGCCGGACTGCTCTGTAAGCCTCCGCCGCACCCCGCGAGGAACGCCGCCGTACCAAAGAGCAAGGCTGCGTGTAAACCAAAGCTCAAACTCTTCACGGCTGACGTTCCTTTCTTGCGGCTTTCCTTATTTCGCGAAGCTTACGGCTGCGCCATAGGGGTCCGGCGGCCCAGAGCTAAGGTCAGTATACGGGAGTCCTCCCGCCGGATAGCGCCAGTAGTCTACTTTGCCCGTACCTGCATCGACGCACCACAAATTGGGGCTGACGAGCGCGTTGCCTTGCTTGTGGTCGAAGAGTGTGTTCGTCTTTCCGACGATAAACGGGTTCACGACGTCAACGTAATCGTTATAGCAATCGTCGCTGAGGGTCGTCTCGCTGACGTAGGTGAGAGTCGTGCCTTTGAGGGTGGCCCGAACGATGCCGGATTGGAATCCGCTGCCCGTCTCCTGGTCGCCGAGCGCAAAATACTTACCATCCCATGTCGTGCCGCCGGCGAAGTCGATTGTGAAACCACTCGTCGAAAGTGTCGTCATCGTCTTCGATCCGGCTAAGACCGCACAAACGCCATCGCCAGATGATTCAATGGCGTTGCCGACGAGATTACCCTTGTCGTCGTAGCCCATTGTCCAAAGATATTCGCAGGAGCTGTCGCTGTAGGTCGTGCCATCTTTGGGATTACCCTTGGCATACACCGTAACGTCGCCTGGATCGAAGTCGGTCGCCGCGACGTCGCCCTTCGCATCGACCGCGCAGCCAATCGGCGAGCCGCCGGGACTGTAGGTATTGATCGCCGTCGTGCCCCCGTGCGCGTACTCGCTGACCGTTCCGTTCCCGTAGTTCGCAACGTAGACGTCACCCTTCGCGTCGACGCACTCGCCGTACGGTCCGTCGAAGCCCGTCAGCGTTCCGACCGACTTGCCGCTCTTGTAGTCGTACACGTAGACGTCGTCCGTCTTGTCGTCTCCAACATAGAGCAGCGCCTTGCTGCTCTTGGCGTTGGGCGACATCGACGACCTGCTGTGATCGGGATGCATCGGCTGCTGCACGTAGTGCGGCACCGTAAGCGCAACGTCACGCTGGCCCTTCGACGGGCTCAGGGGAAGCGCGGAGGGCGACAACGCCGCACCGCTCTGCGGTCCTCCGCCGCACCCCGCGAGAAACGCAGCGGCGGCAAAACATCCAGCTAACAAGAAAACTCTCATTCGTCCTCGTTTCATTAGAAGAAACAGTGTGCGACGAACTGAGCTACGCGGTGACCCCCTAGCCAACCCTCGCGGTTAGGTCCCGTCTAGGTCCCACGCGGGTTCCATCCGAGAACCGCGGCGAGGCCGCGAATCTGTTCCCGCTGCGAACGAGCCGGGCGGAGATGTTGCGCAATCAAAAGGCTCTTGAGACGGTAGAACGGCGGAGCGTCCTTTCCGAGGATCTCAAGCGCGCTTCCGGCCGCTCGATACGCCGCGCTCTCATTTCCGAGGCGCTCGAAAATCCTGGCTTCGACCCTGCGACTCCACGCCACGATGCGCGCGTCCCGGTCGCCGGCCTCATGCCTCACCCGATCGCAGATGGCGCGGGCTTCGTCGTGCCGCCCTGCCTGCGCTAGGGCCTCGGCCTCGCTCAGGTGCGAGTGCCACCAGGTCTGCGAGCCGCTCGCCGACTCAGCGCGCGTTTCGCGGGCTAAACGAACCGCGTCGTGGTACTCGCCCTTGTCGAAAGCAATGCAGCTGAGCATGCTCAGGGCGGGCGCGTTGCGGCGACCTACTGCATATTGAAGCTCCAGCGACTCTTGTGCCAACCGCTGGGCATCGTCAAGACGGCGCTCGATGCGCGCGAGGCCGCCTAACTGAAGCAAAGCATACGAAATTTCGTCCAGCAGGCCGTGCGCTACGGCGAAACGGTGGAACGCGCTGCACGCCTCACGGGCCCGGGCCGGTCCCGCGCTGCTGTCGCACGCCAGCATGGCGTCGATCTTCAGGTACGCCATGCGCACCGCCGGCGATACGTATACGCCTTCCGAAGAAGCCGGGTTCTTCGCGTGCGTCATGGCGGCGGCGTTAAAATCGCCGCGTTCGAAGTAGCAGAACGTCAGGTTCGACAGCGCCGCGCTCAGCGTATCGCGCGCCAGCGGAGAACGCGACGCGGCGGCATAGGACTCGACCTGCCTAACCGAGTGCTCCAAGCAGGCCGACGCGTCCGACTCGTGCCCCGTCTCGTACAGCAGCGCCGCTTTGGCCAGCAGCGCTCGAGCCAGGCCGAGGCCGTGTTCGTCGCCATTGAGCCCAAACGCGCGTTGGAGCTCGCGTTCGGCTGCACTGAAGTCGCCATCGCCAAGGAAGAGCTCGGCCAGAACGGCGTGCCCCCAAATCCGCTCTGCACCCGTCAAAGTCGCCACGACCGGCGTGAAATACGCGACGGCCGCCTTGCCTTGCCCGCAGCCGGCAAGCGAAATCGCCGTCTGTAACCGGGTACCGAACGGCGTGCCCTCTATCGTTGCTCCGGAGAGTTCGCGCGCCATGCCTGCACGAATTTCTTCGGCGATGATTTGTCGCGCTTGAGCAAGATCGCGGTAGAACTGGCTTCGGGAGAGCCCAAGATTTCCGGCCACAACTTTGTGCGGCTCGCCTTGCATATCGCACCGGCTCACGATCGCATGGAGTCGCTCGCCGTTTTCATGCCCGGCCCGAAGGCGATCCACCGCCTGAAGCGCCGCCGCCTGCGATGGTTCGACTTCGCCCGATACCTCGCCGTGCGGCAGCGCGTTACGCAGCAGCCTGGCGATATCAACGAGGGGCGCGGCCGTTCGGCTCGGGCGGCGACCCTGAAGGCTCATGCAAAAGTATTCCCCAGTTCGCTTTTTCCGCCTCCGGCTGCCGTCGCTGCGCCGAGTTCGGCGTTCGCCCGCTCGCGCCGCTCCCCCGGCGGAAACGGTTACGGCTTGAACGCGAAGACGGTGCCCCAGTCGCACGGTCCGGAGTTCGGGCAACTGGGGAGTGAAACGCCGCCATACGACGTCGTGCCGTAAAGCGTGCCGTTCAGGTTGATTAAGCCGGCGTCCGGAGCGACTCCGTCGTTTCGATAACCGATGTTAAAGTTATGCAGTATCGTCTCCGCGCCGGTCTTCGCGTCGACGCTGAAGAGCGTTCCAACGGTGGCGATGCCGCCCTTGGGCGTCGTGCCGTAGAGCAGGCCTTTCAAGGCGACCAAACCGGAGTCGGGCCGGTATCCGTCGGAACCGTTGTCGTTGAAGCTGTGCAGCACGCGCTCATCCGTGCCGGTCTTGCTGATTCTGAAGACCGTTCCCCAATCTGCTGAACCGCCACCCTCCGTCGTGCCGTACAGCGTACCCTTCACGTCGATCAGGGCCGCCTCGGGGGCTGTTCCATTCGCGACCTCAGGGAAATTGTATAGCACGGTTTCCTTGCCGGCCGGGGTAATAGTGAAGACGGTTCCTCCGCCGTTATCGCCGAACTCGGTAGTACCGTAAAGCGTCCCTTTCAAATTGAGCAGGCCGGCCGCTGGATATAAACCGTCCGACTTGCCGCTAAAAATGTGCAAGACGCGCTCTTTGCCGCTTGGACTGATCCGGAAGACCGTCCCGCACCCGTCCGTACTCGGGCTGCATGCAACGTCTCCACCGTAGAGCGTCGTCCCGTAGAGATTACCGTGCACGGCAGTTAGAGCGGCCATAGGCTGAGCCCCATCCGAGCCGTAGCCAAAGCTGTGCAACACGGTTTCCGTGCCGCTCGTACTGATGCTGAAGACGGTACCGTAACCGTATGTACCGCCGTTAGCCGTCGTGCCGTAGAGCGTGCCGTTCATGGCGACCAGACCCGCAAAGGGAAAGTTTCCATCGGGAGTGCCACTGAAGTCGTGCAGCACATGTTCCAGCCCCGTGGTGCTAAGGCCGAAAACCGTTCCGCATTCCACGCCGCTGGCGGTGCAGGTGTGTGTGCCGCCTCCGGAAGTGGTGCCGTAGAACGTCCCGTTCAGGTTGATTAAGCTTGCGACTGGACCGGCTCCGTCGTACCCGTACGGGTTCTCTCCGAAGCTGAAAACAACGCGATATGTCCCCTGACCGTGGTTTTGTGGTTGCCCTGCGCCCGGCAACGATGCCCCGATCGGGAGTCCGGCTGGAGGAATCGGTGACTCACTTTCGCGCCCGCATCCAGCAAGAGCGATGGCACAAAGCATCAACGCCCCGTACGGAATGCCGGCCGCCTTTACCGCTCCACTCTTCACGGAGTTTTGATGCTGACGGACTGCCCGTAGGGCTGCAGCGGTGGTGATTTTAGCGAGAAGCTGGGAGCACCACCCGACGGATAGGCCCAATAATCGAACCGATAGTTACACTGATCGTTGCCGCCCACGACGGTCGTGCCTTGCTGCGAGTTTTCAGGTGTATTCTTCTTACCCACGATGAACGGTTGCACGATGCCGACTTCATCGTAGTAGCAATCGTCGGATAGGACCGTCTTGCCGACTTGGGTCAGGTTGCCCGACGCATCCTCGCTCATCTGGTAGATCTCGGTCTGAGATTCATGAGAAGATGAGACTTGCTCCGTAAGCGTGAGGTATTTTCCATCCCACATAACGGCTCCGGGCCAGTAGCCGTACGCGCTGAATGTAACGGTTCTTAACGAACTGCCGCCGCCCGGAAGTTCGCATACGGCCTCACCCTTGGACTCGCTCCAACCTTCGACGTACAGGTTCCCCGACGCATCGTACCCGGGCGGCTGCATGTTCGAGCACATGGAGCTCACGTATTCACTGGGTTCCCCCGAGGCGCTCTTGAAGACCAATAGCGCACCTTGTTGCTTTGCAAAGACCCCGAAGTTGGCGACCGCGAGATCTCCGTTTGGCGAAACCGAGCATCCGACGCTGTCTCCATCCGTCTGCAGCGTCTTGAGGGGCGTAACGCCGCCGTGCGCATACTCGACGACGGTTGATCCCGAGTAGTTCGTAATCCAAACGTCGCCTTTCGCGTCGACGCATTGGCCGTACGGCGTGTCGAAGCCGCTAAGCTTTCCCACCAGTCTGCCTTTGCCGTAATCGTAAACGTTGACGTCGTTGCTATACTGGCCGGAGACGTAGAGCAGCTTTTTTATCTCGGTCGCGTCCGGGGACATCCAGGATTTGGCGTCAACGGACTGCGGCGCATTCTGCATGGCAGGGCCTCCCGGCGCCAGTTGCCGGCCGCAACCAGCAAGGATCGCAATAGTCGTGCAGGCGATGAGTCGGAGGCGGTGGGCGCACGTCATAGCTTTAGCGCGAATACCGTTCCCCAATCGCAAGTCCCGGAGTACGGACAGCTCGGTCGAGAGATCCCTCCAAAATAGCTCGTACCGTACAACGTTCCCTTCACGTCGATCAGGTTCGCCATCGGCGATCCCGCGTCTCTCAAATAACCGTCGCCGAAGCTGTGCAGCAAACTCTCGGTTCCTGCGGTGGTGATGGCAAAAAGCACGCCGCCGCTCCCTTTTCCGCCTGCCGAAGTGGTGCCATAGAGCTCACCTCTGACAACGAGCAGGCCGGCCAAAGGAGCGATCCCGTCGGTGCCGTCATTGTCGAAACTATGCAGCACCGTTTCGTAGCCGCCGGTTTTGCTTACCGCAAAAACCGTCCCGTTGCCATACGCGCCGCCTGCCTTCGTCGTGCCATAAAGGAGCGCGCCCATCGCGACGAGGCTGGCCTCGGGTTCCAAACCTCCTCCATAGCTCGTTCCGAAGGTGTAGATTGTCGCCTCCTTTCCAGCCGGCGTAATGCTAAAGACGGCGCCACCGTTGTAATGGCGAAACGCGGTGTCCGCGATGGTCGTGCCATAGAGCGTGCCATTTACATCGATGAGGCTCGCCTGCGGAGCGATCCCATCGTCACTTCCGGACCCGAAGCTGTGCAACAGGCGCTCCTTGCCGCCTACCTCGATGCTAAAAACCGTGCCTTCGCCGTACGCGCCGCCCATGTACGTCGTGCCGTACAGCCTGCCTTTTACTGCAGTGAGTCCAGCCATCGGCTCTGCGCCGTCGTAACCGTTACCGAAGCTATGGAGAACGCGCTCCGCGCCGCTCGCGCTGAGGCTAAAAACGGTGCCTTCACCGTACGTTCCGCCTTCGGACGTCGTGCCATAGAGCACTCCGTCGAGATTCACCAGGCCCGCCGCGGGACGGGCGCCGTCGGGAGTATTAGCAAAGCTGTAGAGGACGCTCTCTTCGCCCGTCGTCGTAATGCTGAATACCGTACCGTAAGACGTCTGAAAGCCGCCGGCACCTCCGTACGCCGTCGTGCCGTACAGCGTTCCCGAGAGATCGAGAAGCGGCGCCTCAGGAGCGGCTCCGTCGTAGCCGTAGGGGCTCAGCCCGAAACCGAACACGACACGATACTTATGACCTACCCCTTCCGGGCGTACCTTTGCGGCGACTTGCGCCGCGCCGGCCGCCGGAATCGGCGACTCACCGACGCGTGCGCATCCACCAAGACCAGCGGCGCTAAGCATCATCAGCGCGAGAAGGCCGCGGCAAGAGATCAAGTAAACTGCAGCAGCGTGTATTGCCGCTGTTGGATCGCCGCAATGGCCCAAACGCCGGCGGGAACCAGCATCCCGTTAGGAATCAGGTGGCTCTCCAGGTCCTCATAGACGTCTTTGGCCGACAGATGAAGCTGTTTAGCAATTCGCGAAGCATAACCATGGGTGGCGAGATTGCAAACAAAGAAGCGAGCATCTGCGTCGGCGACAAGCGCCGGCACCGATGCGTCCCAGTCGCCGCCCTTCTTCTTCAATATAGGATTGCTCGTGATCTTCAGCTTCGAATCGCTCGCCGGTGCGCTGTTGGTGGGTATCACGTAGCGGCTCCACATCGCATCGTCGAAAGCGTACAGCACCGAGATGCCGTGGTAGAAGACCACAGCCGGCGCAACCTCGGTCGCCGGCACGCCGAGCACGTGGTACGCGTTGAGCGTGCTGCGCGTAGCCGACAACGCTACGCTTACCTCGGAGATACACGCGAACAGGTGCTTGTGTTTTGCGGAGGTCGCGAGCGCCGCATCAAACGTCGCAAGATCGAATCCTCGCGGCAGAACCTCTTCCATCGAAGGCGCCCCCGCCGGCGATGCGCTGGGTTGCGGCGCCGCGCCGGTCGTTGGAGCCAGCGCCGCAAGCGCGCCGGCCGTTGCGAGAAAATCTCCACGTGTCTGCATTCGCCGCTTGTTTCAACAGACTACGGCCGCCGCCATGCGAGTCCGATGCGGTTTATCGCCTCAACAATGCGATCGGTCATGATCCCGCCACCGTGCCCGGCATGATCGATGACGTGCAGCACGCTCCCTTGCCAAGCTTGGTGTAGCCGCCACGCCGTCTCGAGAGGGCTGCTGACATCGTAACGTCCATGGAGCAGAACTCCCGGGATGTCTTTCAGCACGGAAACGTTGCGGATTAACTGATCCTCATCCAAGAACGCGCCGTGCCTCCAGTAATGCGTAACCAGGCGCGTAAAGAGCAAGCGAAACGTGGGATCCTCAAAGCGGCGGTTTGGAGCGTATCCGGGAACCAGCGAAACGTGAACGTCTTCCCACGCGCACCATTCGCGGGCAGCCAATTCGCATGCCGCAGCATCCGCGCTAAAAACCAGCTCAGCGTAGCCATCTACTAAGTCCATCGGACGGTTTGGATCGTAAGAGCGCAGGGAGGCGAACCTTTCCCATTGCTCGGGGAAGACGCAGCCGATATCGTGCGTTATCCATTGCACCTCGCGACGTGACGTCGTAGTCACGCATGCCAAGACTATTGCCGCCACACGCTCCGGAAACGTCTGGGCATAGGCGAGCCCCAGCGTGGTCCCCCAGGAAACGCCGAGGATGGTCCAACGATCGATCCGAAGATGTTCGCGCAGACGCTCCAAGTCTTCAACGAGATGGACGGTCGTATTGACTTCGAGATCGCCTTTCTTCTCGACGTGCGGACGGCTTCGTCCGCAGCCTCGTTGATCGGTTAAGACGACTTTGTATATCCCCGGATCAAAGTAGCGCCGGCTTTGAGGGGTACAACCCGAGCCCGGCCCACCGTGCAGATACACGACGGGACGACCGTTGGGATTGCCGCAGCACTCCCAATAGATGTGCTGGGAGTCGCCGACATCGAGCATTCCGCTCTCGAAAGGCTCAGTACTTGGGAACATCCACGGTAGTTCGGCGCGAAGAAGTTCCGGCACTGCGCCAATTATTGATGGGCCGCACGTTCGTGCGGCCCATCGTTAGAGATTACCGGTCGCCTGTGGCGCCCAGATTGCGCCGTTATTTGTACTTTTGTACGCAAGTCTCGCTGGCATTGCTGTACATGGGCTGCGTCGTGTAGGACTTCTTGCCGAACTGCACGTTCTCGACGTCGTGCCACGCGCAGATGTCGCCGATCTCATCGTACTCGAAGTTATACCAGCCCGTTCCCGGATTCGGGTCGGTGATCGACTCGCCGTACTCGTGACCTGCCACAATCGTCACGCCCTCGTCCACGCCGCTTTCATCCTTCGGAGCCAGAATGTCGTTGGAACCGCAGGGTATGCCGCCATCAGGCATATACGGAAGGTTCGTATAGGAGACGAGGTTGTCACCCTGCTTCGACTCGTACTCGACGGTGCTGTGATACCCGCAGAACTGCGTGCCAAAGCCTTGCGTGCTGTGGCCGTGCGGCGTTGCCACAACGTACGATCCATTGACGTCGTAGCCGAACTTCGCTACGCCGTTAAGGGACTCTTGAGCGACCTGAGCGTCGTCCGGATTCGCCGGAACGGGATTCGTATTGTCAAACCAAATGCCGCCTTGTTGTCCCTTAGGATTCGTGATGTAATTCGTCTTACTACCAACGGTGTCGTAGTACTGTATGTAATCATTGTTGTGGGGACTTCCACCCTCGACCTTGGTATACGCCTCGAGTAGCGGCGCGACTTTATCGGGGTCGCCGTACTTCTTGTAACCCCAGAAAATTATGTAAACCTTCGGGTTTACAAGCACGGGCCCGCCGTAATAGTGGAACAGAATGCCGCTATACGTGCCGTTGTGGCTAGCCCCGTAACGGGTACGCATATAGTGTACAACGTGCGTTGCGCCGGCTTGAGCCGACGTCGTCGAACCGGTCGTGGGCGCCATGCTGCTGATGGCAGCGCAGCCCACGATTGCGAGCATCGTCGCACATCCTAAAATGCCGACAAGCCGCGAGTTCCTATGCATACGCAATAACCTCAGAGAAGCTCGGAGAGGCGAGCAAGTAAAGCGGGGCCCTTCCGCACGAGGTCCCACCTCCCCTGCGGCTCAAAGGACGACCGACGGATCGCTCAGTTCGCCTTGTCGTGCGCGAGGCTGACCACGGCGCCGAACGGCTGTTTAAGCCCGGTGATGGTCTTCTTCGGATCGCCGCCCGCCGGGTATTTGTAGAGCTGCGCCAGGCGAGCGCTATAGTTGGGCGCCACGAGCGTCTTGCCCTGAATCCAGAACCCAACGACGTCCCCGTAGGCCTTCAGGGTCGTCACGCCCACGATTTTTCCACCTGCGCCCGTGGTCCTGAAGATCCCCGCTGCACCTTGTCTGCGCCCGTAGGTTTGGTCGCCAACCGCGACATACTTACCGTCCCACTCGACCTGCCCGGGGAAATAGATCGTACCACCGGTTAGCGTAATATTGCGCAATTCGGCGCTGCCTTTGGCAAGCTCCTCAAACATGAAACCGCCGCTCACGTGGCTCGTTCCATCGACGAACAGGTTGCCTTTATCATCATAGCCGCAGAAATAGCCGTACAACGCTAGTTTACCCTTATAGAACGTTGGCTTGCCTTTCGCATCCGTGAAAATAGCGACGCTGCCATGGCCGATATGCGGGCGCTTTCTGTAGTAGTTGGCAACCGCGAGATTTCCCGTGGTGGGGTCGATCGCGCAGCTCACCGGTAGTTCGCCCGCATCGTCCAAGACGGCTATGGCCTTGGTCCCGCCGTGCGCGTACTCTTTTATGTGGCCCGAGCCTTGCTCCGAAACCCAAATGTCGCCGGCCTTATCAACGCACAAGCCGGCCGGGCTATGAAAGCCGCTCAGGGTACCTTCTAAGGTGCCCTGCGGATACGAGTACGCGTATACCTTGTTGGTGCCGCGATCGGAGATGTAGAACAGATCTTGATTCGCCGTATCGCCGGCCATCCACGATTGCTCGAGCCGGCTCGCGCTGGAGTTCGGAAGCACCGAGCTCGATTCCGGCGATGCTCCGTTCGAGCACGCCGATAGCAGGGCGAGTGCGCCCAGACCGGCCGCGACGGTGAAGGCTGCTACGGAACGTCGCATAGTTGCTCTATGAGTAGCCTTCGGGGCCGTTCGCAATAATTCCTTAGGCGCTTGCTTCCTAACGAACGACGATGCCGGTGGCGCAGAGGTGCAGCTTCGTCTTCTTGCCCGTGATTATTCGCAAAGGCCCGGCGTCGTTTGCTCCCTCGGCGTACACCGCCACAAATGCCGCATTGTCTTGGCAGCCGTTAGAAAGATACGTTCTTCCGCTCGCGTCGACACCGACGCCGTTGGGGCCATACAGCCCGGATGAATCCTCTCTTGCCGGCGGCTCATTGCCGTCGGCGCCCGGCGCAAAGACTACGAGGTTCGACGCCTCCCAGTTTGCGACGTACAGGTATCCCGACGCATCGACGGCGATCCCCTCGGGACCGCTGAGCTGCGTGAGCGAGCCGGAAATCACTCGCTCGGGAGCCGCGTTCCCCTTCGCATTAGCCGCGAAGACCGTGACGCTGGATGACAGGTTGGTAACGTAGATATTCGAGCTCGAGTCGAGTGTAATGCCCCACGGCTCCCCCAACTTTGTCCTCTTTCCGCTAATGACGCGCACCGGGCGCGCATCACCGGCGGCATTCGGAGCATACACGGTGACGCGATTACCAGCACTGTTCACAACAAAGAGATCGCCATCGCCATCAACTGCAACGCCCGTCGGTCGCTGCAGCTCCGTTTGCGAGCCCTTGATGGTCCGAATCGGCGCAACGTTGCCTTCCGAGCCCGCGGCATACACCGTGATGCTATCCGACCCCAAGTTCGCAGCGTACACGTTGCCATCCGAGTCCATCGCGATGGCGGTGGTGTAATGGAGCCGCGTAAGAGAGCCCTCGATTCTGCCGGTCGGACTAACGTTGCCGTTCGCGTTTCGCGGAAAAAACAGGATCGAACCGTCAAAGTTACCGAGCCCCACGTCCGTGACGACGACGCAGTGCGCGGTCGGGCAGTTGCCGTGTGCGGAGACGTGCGCGGTAACGTCGCGCTGGCCTAGAGGTTCGGGATTAACGGCGCTTTGCGGCCCTCCGCACGCCACGAGCAATGCAACGGCCACGCCTCCACTAAAGGCGCACCGCAAAAAACTCACGCTCAGCATTTTCTACCCTCCCAGCCTGCATCATCCTACCGCGAAAAATGACTCCGGTCTACATCGTCGGGCCGCCAAAAGAACGCTTTACCAAGTGATGACGATCAGTCCGTCACCCGACTGCATGCCGCGCGTCGTCCGCACATGCGTCGACCCGCTCTCAGCGAAGGCTGAGCCGCCACCCCCGCCGCCGCCCGCCACACCGGGTTTGGCCCGGGCCGCCGGTACCGAGCTCTCCGTTGGAACCGTCGCAGCCGCTCTTGCCGCCCGCACCACCGTTGCCGCCCGAACTCCGCGTCCCGCCGGTCCCACCAACTGCCTTAAGGGAGCCGAGGCCGGAGCTGCCCGGCGCACCCTTACGTCCGCCGCCGCTCCCCCCGGCGCCGCCTTCGCTGTAGCCGCAACTCGTGCTAAGGCAAGCGCCGGCCCCTCCGCCGCCTCCACCACCCGCTGCTACCGCGACGCGGTCAGCCAACTGGTCACCCCCCTGCCGAACGTCGGAGCCGCCCCCGCCGCCGCTGGAGGATTTTGCGCTTTTGCCGCCCCCGTTGAAGCCGCCATCGGCGCCGCTCCCACCAACGAAGATCGCCAAACGCTCCCCGGGAGTCACCGGTATCGTGGCCTTCACGCGACCTCCCAGGCCACCCGGAGCCGCATAGCTGCCGTAGTAGTAATCCCAGCCTGCGGCACCGCTCGCGCCACTAGCGGTGATCGTGACGAGCGTCACACCAGCCGGAACTTTAAACGTCTGCTTCGCCCCGGTGTACTTGAACGTCGCCCGCCCGACCAACGGTGTCGAAGGATGCTGGAGGCCGGCGTCCCCACATTCGGCGGAATCGCGCAGCCACAAAGAAGCGCCGTAAATACGAAAACTGCAAATTTCATCTGCCGCACTCCTCGATGTCTACCAAGCGATGACGATCAGCCCATCGCCCGACTGCACGCCGCGCGTCATCCGCACGTGCGTCGCACTGCTCTCAGCGAAGGCCGAGCCGCCGCCTCCGCCCCCACCGGCCCCGGCATAGCTGCTAGGGCTGTTGTTCGATTCGCCGCCCCCGCCGCCGCCGCCACCGCCGTAGTAGCCGCCGCCGCCGCCACCGCCGTCGCCGCCACACCCGCTCTGCCCGGCGCCGCCGGTAGCGCGCTTTCCGTTCGAGCCCTCGCAGCCGCTGTCGCCGCCCGCGCCACCGCTGCCGCCCGCGTTGTGTCTGGCGCCGATTCCGCCGCCTGCCTTGAGGTAGCCGAGGCCGGAGTTACCCGTTCCGCCCTTGCGTCCACCGCCGCTCCCGCCGGCACCGCCGTTGCTGTAGCCGCAGCTCGTGCTTACGCAAGAGCCGGTGCCTCCGCCGCCTCCGCCGCCCGATGCAACTACGACGCGGTCGCTCATCCGATCGCCCCCCTGCCGCACGTCGGACGCGCCACCCCCGCCGCTATAGCTTTGACTCCCGCCGCTGCTGCCACCGGCGCCGCCACCGTTAAAGCCACCGTCGCTGCCGCTCCCTCCCACGAAGATCGCTAAGCGTTCTCCGGCAGTCACCGGTATCGTGGCCTTAACGCGACCTCCCAGGCCGCCCGGACCCGCATACTTGCTATAGCCGAAGTCGTAGCCCGCGGCACCGCTTGCTCCACTGGCGGTGATCGTGACCTCCGTCACACCCGCCGGAACTTTGAACGACTGTTTCGCCCCGGTGTACGTGAAGGTCGCCCGCCCGTCGAGGGGCTCTCGGATGGTGTTCGAGCCCGGCATCGCTACATTCGACGGAGTAGCGCACCCGCAAAGAAGTGCCGTAAATACGAAAGCTGCAAACTTCATCTATCGCGCTCCTCGTTCCCGGACCGTGCCGGCGGTTTTCGATAGTCTACTCCGTCTTGGCGAACTTGTCTTTAATCCATCCAGTGGACGCAATACAGTTCGAGAACGTTGAATCCGACTCCGATTCCGGTGATGCGGCGCCGGCACGATGGTACGCGGCGATGCTGGTCGAAATCAAACCTCGTCGGATTGCGTTGCTGCTTACATGGGAGGCGTAGATGAGGATTTCGGTTTTCACCGGCTTTGTGCTTGGCATTTGCGCGACTGCCGCGATGCTCGGGGGCTGCTCGCTTGGCTCGCTCAGTTCGCAAGATTCCTTGCCGTACATGGAAAGTGCCAACGCAATGCGTGCGCTCAACTCAACGGGCGCCGGCAAGATCAGCCACATCGTCTACATCGTTCAAGAAAACCGCAGCTTCAACGACCTCTTCTACGGCTACCCGCACGCGTATACCGTCACGGAGGGCAAAGACTCGAAGGGCAATACGATCAAGCTCAAGCCGTCGAAGCTCGGCGCGAATTATGATATCGATCACTCCGTGGGGGCGATGTTCGAGGCCTGCAACGGTAGAGGCACGCTGCCCGGTACAGACTGCCGGATGAACGGATTCGATCAAGAGTTCTCCGACGCCGGTTTTAAAGACCCGCAGTATGTGTACGTGCCGCATGATCAGTCGAGGCCGTACTTCGACATGGCGCACGAGGGCGCGCTAGCCGACCGCATGTTCCAGTCGCAGCTCGACGAGAGCTTCGTAGCGCATCAATACGTTATCGCCGCGCAGGCAGCCTGGAGCGCCGACTTGCCCAGCAGCTACTGGGGCTGCGAGCACCACGAGGAATCGGAAGTTGCGACGATCACCGTAGAGCGCGTCGTCACAGGGCATCAGAAGGCGTGCTTCGA
>PMTY01000155.1 GCA_003167155.1 Candidatus Cybelea tumulisoli | reverse complement strand
TTGCCGTTCGCGCTTAGGAGCAGGGGGGGCAGTGGGATAGGCGCCGTCAGCTCCGTCAAACGGATGCAAGACGCTTTCGGTCCAGCCGCTGCTCTTGCTCAGCTCGTAGACGACGCCGCAGCCCGCGGAGCAGTCGGGGTTGGCGATACCGCCTTCTGTTGTAGTGCCGAAGACATTCCCGTTGGCGTCAAGGACGACGCCGGCGCCGGGGAAGCCGCCGTCGGAGTGGTCTCGGAAGACGTAGAGTCTGGACTCATGCCAGGAGCCGCTCTCGCGCGGCGAGAGTTCGAAAACGACCCCGCAGCCGGGCCCAAAGGTTTTGTTGCCGCATTTTGAGATGCCGCCGCGAACGGTTGCTCCGTATGCATTACCCGACGAGTCGAAGACGATGCTGCCGGTANNGGCGTGGCGCCGTCATCTCCACCGCTGAATGTGTAGATCACTTTGAATGTCGGGTGTGCACGCCGCGTGGTTGCGGCCGACTGATGCGTTCCGCCACCGGGAATCGATAATCCGGAACCACTGCCGCAGCCCGCAACCAAAACGATCGCGGCCGCCACAAGAACGAGTTTAGCCATAGCAGCGATCCTTCAACGTCGAACTACGCGAATCTTTAAAACTTCGGCTGCAAGCCGGAGATCGGCATCGTCGATCGTAAGCTCCTCGACGCCATGGGCGATGCAGCGGTGCTTCCAAAGCCCGAAGCTTGCCCAGCGCGCGTCGTGGTACGACCACCAGCGCGCGCCCGACCATCGGCGCTGCTTGAAAAGCGCAAGAGCCCAGCCCCGCGACACGCCGTATTCTCTCGTGGCCACAAGAGATGGCCGCAATTTTTGCGCCAGCAGTTCTTGCGGATCGTCGAGATTACAGATCGGAGTCTTTTTGTCGTCGAACTCGTACCCGGCCATCGCGCGAACGCTGCCCGGTAGGATCGGCAATCCGCGCAGCATGTCGCGCGACCACTGCCGCCGGTACTTGCCTCGATTAAAGACCTCCGCGCAAGCGCCCGCGCGTGAATCGCCCAAGTAGAGCGTTTCGTAACCTCGTGGGTTGTCGATGCGCCCGCCGCCTTGAGATGGAATAAAAAAGACGCCGCCGGGTTCTCGCTCGGCGGCGCTGGCGACGTAGTAAAAGACGCGGTACAGCTTCATGCAAAGGCCCCCGAAACCAACGCGTCAAGCGCCGCGATGACGGCGGCAGGTCCATCGATCGCGAGCACGTTGAGTGGGATGCTTCCCCCCAGCAGCGGCTCGCCTTCCGTTAACCACGGCCCAACCTCGTCGGCGTGCATAGTTTGAAGCGCGCGGGTGAGGACGTATTGCAGATTGGTGACGCGCAACGCAAGCGTCGGGCTGATACCCTCGGCCCCTTTCACGCAGCGGCTCAGCTGGGACCGGTCGACGTCCAAAATGCGCGCCGTCTGGTTTAGTCCGAGAATCTCCACGATCCGCTCGAGATCTCGGTTTACGAGCGCGGCGACGCTCACGGGTTTCTTTATGCGAACGGCCGTTGGGGCTACGAGGGGAGAAAATGACCGCCCGGTGCCGCGCTTCTTGCGTTGCTTGGGGCCGGCCGTTACCTTCTTTGCCACGCTGCCAGTGTACTCCACATTTTTTGTGGAGATCAAGCCAAGTCGCCCTGAAGGTAAAGAACTGGTTGCCACGTTTTCATTGAAGAAGAGGATGCGCTGCCGTCGCTACTAAAAAATAGACTAGCGGTAGCTTGGGTAAGTGCCCAAACGAGGCCACATGAATTTCCGACGCTGGTTCGGCCACCAGGTAAGCGAGCGGTAACCTGAACAGTCTTGACCTTGGCTCCAGCCAAAAACGGCAAAAGGCACCTTTCTCGAATCCTATCGCGCCGTACGGGAAGGTAAGATGAAAACTACGGTCGAGGAGAACACTCTAAGAGTCCTTCAGCAGTTCGACGAGTATTTTGCATCGCGCGCGTCCCTTACGGTGGACTCGCCCGGTGCTGGGGTTGCCGAAGCCTGGTTCCTTGGTCCAAAGGCCGAGAACGTCGACGTGCTGGAACTTCTCATAGTTGAAGCCATTCGCAGGCACGCAGAGTATCGCCGCCAGTATCAACCCAACGATCCCGAGTTCATAACGGCAGACGTAAGGAATAGCCCCGCTTATCGACAGGCCATTGAAAATCTTCGCAATTATGCAAACAAGCTTTACACGCTTCTGCAGCAGTCCGTACCAATTTCCAGCATGCGATATCAAGCTCACATGCTATGGGATCAAGCACTGCCCGCAATGGTTGGCTACTTTGGCGCAATGCTTTATAACCAAAACAATGTCGCTGCGGAAGCTTCGCCACTGACGACAAAACTCGAGATCGTCGTCGGAAACGACTTATGCGGGATGTTGGGCTACCCCGTACCTAAAGGAAAGCCGCCCTTTTCGGCTGGGACGATCGTGCCCTGGGGGCACATTACGTGCGATGGTTCGGTTGCAAATATAGAAGCGCTCTGGGCCGCTCGAAACGTTAAATTCTTTCCGGTGGCGTTACGGGCTGCGTTGCGCGAAGTACCGGCCCTACAGCCGGCGCGCGGATTAGAAGTTACGCTGCTAAACGGCAGCCAAGCGCGCCTCATCGACCTCGACACCTGGACGCTCCTAAACCTCGAAATCGATGCGGTTGTCCGACTTCAAAACGACATCGCCGACCAATTCGGTGTCAAGGTAGATGATAGCACGCATGCGCTTCGCCCGTACGCGGTCCAAAATATCGGTCTGCTCGACTTTTACCAAAAGTTTATGCAGGGCGTTACGGAAACGCCGGTTGCTATCGTCCCCGCTAGTCGCCATTATTCCTGGCCCAAGGCAGCAACGCTGCTGGGTATTGGGCAAAACAATGTTCTGAGAGTCGAACTCGATCGCCGCGCTCGCATGCACGTTGACGATCTCATACGTTTGCTGCAAGCATGCGTAAAGAAGCGCACGCCGGTCCTAGCTGTCGTCGCCGTCATTGGGACCACCGAAGAAAGCGCTGTAGATCCCTTGGAGAGAATACTCGAAATCCGCTGCGACTTTAGAAAGCTAGGCTTGGACTTTGCCGTTCACTGCGATGCAGCCTGGGGCGGGTACTTCAATTCCATGCTGCGGAGTGATTCGGACATCGGCCTTTTCGATGCCATTCCAACCTACCCGATGAGCGACTACGTGACAACGCAGTATAAGTCTCTGCGCCAGGCGGATTCTATCACTGTCGATCCCCACAAGGCGGGCTACGTTCCGTATCCGGCAGGCGGACTGTGCTATCGAAATTCGGGCTTGCGCGACCTCGTTTCCCTAAGGGCTCCGGTCATTTTCCACAACCAGTTGGAGCAAACCGTCGGAATCTACGGCATTGAGGGGTCTAAACCGGGCGCCGCGGCTGCGTCGGTATATCTTGCGCACAAAGTGATTAGGCCGGCGCAGAGCGGCTATGGCCAAATTCTCGGCCGTTGTATGTGGACGTCGAAACGCATGTACGCTCGACTTGTATCCATGCTGGATCCTCGCGTTACACTAACGTTCTTACAGCAACTACCGGCGGAGCTCGCCGACGGAACTCCGCAAGCCATCGAAAACCAAAAAGCCTATATACGCGAGAATTTCGTGAACCCCACTAATGACCAACTCAAGCAGCTCTTAACGACGGATCGGGCGGCAAACTCACTGTTTAGCGAAATGGGATCGGATCAGGTGATTCTTTCCTACGCCTTCAATTTTGTCGACGAGGTCGGCACCATCAACAAAGACCTTGATAAAGCCAATCGGTTGAACGAAGCAATCTACAATATCTGCAGCATGAGCACTCCCGCGACAACCATTGGAGATTTAAACAGACTAAAACTAATTATCACGAGCTCTTCATTTGACCCCGAGATATACGGCCAACCCTTCGTCGACCTCTTCGCGCGCCGTATGGGGCTTGAATCTTCCCCCGGCAACGCAATAAGCTTTTTGATTTCAACCACAATGGATCCGTGGACGACCGACACGCCGGACGGCGACTTTCTCGCCGTGATCGAAGGTGCGCTGATGGAGGCCGTTCACCAGGCGCTTAACACACTCGGGTACGGCTAGCGGCCGTCGTCGAGTTTTTAAGAAAGGAAACCATAAATGTGGATAATGAGAGAGGCGGCGTCGATACCGCCTGTGGAACGGGACCAGCACGCTTTCGTCATGCTGGGAGAAAAAACGCTGTTCCTTTGCCATCTGACGATGTTGCACATGCCGGAACATATGTTTCAGATTGTGCTACGCGCTAAGGTTCCCGACGACGCGATGGCAAAGTACCTGGTCGATCGGGCACAGCACCCCGGGGAAACGTACTTTCTAGGAAACAGCCCCGATGACCTGATGACAATATTTTCGCTGCATTCGGGCGTGCGGACCGAATTTACGGCCGATGTTTTTCGCGGCATACCGTATCAGCGAGAATACAGCGAATGGCCGTGGAAGAATCAGACACCGATTCTCCACAACGTTCAACTAAAGGTCGAGCGAGAGATCTATTACCGCCGCTTCGATTTTAACCTGAGATATCCCGAAATGCTGACGTACGTAGTCTTTGGTTCCGGCTCGGAGGCGCACATAACGCACTACCAAGTCAAGGAGCCAGACTTCGATCATATCCTCAGCCTAGCGGAGGTTCCCGGGTGGCTGCCCGCGGAAGCGCTGGAAGCGGGAGTTCACATCAACTTTCCCGAGCTACGAAGTACGCCCGTCTACTGCTCCAGCCCGTTCACTCGCGGAGAATATCAAGTGCGCTACGCGGGGCAGCTGGACTGCTTTCCCATCAAGATAGGCACCGATTATTGGTTCTCCACTAAGATTACCAACACGGGTAATCCATGCACCGAAGTACGCCCCGGAGCGCCTCGCGGGGGTCAGTAACGTGTCGAGCGACAATCCTGATCGAGATCTCTGGTACACGATCTTCGCGGTTGGCCATCCGGCTCTGCAAAAGTTACAGAACTTCCACCGCCGATTACCATCTCCACCCAGGTGTCGCCTTTGCTTCGCGCCATTCCGAGGTCCCGGGAGTCTTCTTATGGCGCTTATGAAAAAGGGTCCGAATAGTCGTAATCCGCATTTCTGTAACGCATGTGACGCGTTCATACGCGCGCATCCGGGAGGGGCTGAGGTCGAAATGTCGATGCTGTTCGTCGATGCAAGGGATTCGACAACATTGGCAGAGAGAATCGGCCCGACTGAGTTCAGCAAAACGATGAGCAGTTTTCATCGTGCAGCGATCGACGCAATCAACGAGTCCGACGGCTTCATCCTCGGTCTGGTGGGGGACGAAGTCGTAGCCGGCTTTCCGCCGGGCTTTTGCGGCAAAGATCATGCCGGAAAGGCCATCCGAGCTGCGAAGGATTTGTTGCGGCTCAGACTCCCGAAAGCGGCCGATAGCTCCACGCTGCAGATC
The DNA here is from genome assembly GCA_003167155.1 of Candidatus Cybelea tumulisoli. Classification (GTDB taxonomy): domain Bacteria; phylum Vulcanimicrobiota; class Vulcanimicrobiia; order Vulcanimicrobiales; family Vulcanimicrobiaceae; genus Cybelea; species Cybelea tumulisoli. Next base: position 15,386 of record PMTY01000155.1, on the reverse strand, counting down.
GGGGTTGGCGTTCACAGTGGAGCTGCATATATCGGTACGGCGATTGGATCTCCATCCGGTCCACAAGACGTGAACGCACTTGGCGATAGCGTAAACACGGCGGCGAGGTTATCGACCGTCGCACGTGCGGGCGAGGCCTTGATTAGCGAAGCGACTTTCACAGCAGCCGGCGTCGTGGGTGACAATCTCGAATCGCGTAGTCTCGACCTCAAAGGAAAAACAAGCCCAGTCGAGATTCGCGTATGGCGGGTCGGTGCTGAATAGGCGCACGGGCTTGTTGACGCGGACCTAGCAGCCCGGATAACAGGGCGGTGGCGGTGGATACGGTGGATACTGTTGCTGAGGATACGGCAGATACGGCTGGGTGTATCGCGGGGACGGCGGGTATTGCCGCAGCGCTAACGGGGTTGCGCTCGCGACATCGTCGTTGAATTTTCCAAATGTCGCCCTGTGGCTGCGGAATAATGCGACGAGGTTGGCTTCGCGCTGCTCGTCGCTCGGGTGGTCGGCGGCGCCGTAGCTGACGCCCATCGCTTGACGGTGCTGTCTCAAGCCCCACACCATCCCCCACGGATTAAATCCGGCCTTCGCGCACATGTAAGCACCGGCGCGATCCGCGTTCCTCTCGGCGGCGCGTTCGTAGGCTATCACGCTGGGATCTTGCGGCGATCGACCCTGCGTGGCTTCGAAGACTGCATACATATCGTGGTGGATGTCGTGATTCACCTCATGGCAGATCACGCCGGCAAGCTCGTCCCTATTCCTGAGAAACGACAGCAACCCGGTCGTGACGTAGACGTTGCCGCCCGGTATCGAAAATGCGTTTGGGGTCTGGTCGTACAGCAATACGAAATGAAACGGCGCAAAGTACTGACGGTCAGCAACCGCCGCGATGGTGCCTCCGATCCGGTCGAGCGCCCGATAAAGCGACGACTGCGGGGGGACGATCTCGCCTCGCTGCATGTACTCCATATAGCGCTGCTGGCCCATCCTGGTTTCCCACCTCTCCTCCCGCGAGGATGTGTACGGCCACGCTGCTTGCGGCAGGAGAAACAGAATTGCGAAAAGGCCGGCGAGCACACGCAGAAAGATCGACATAGTGAGAAGGGCTATTCAACGATGCCGCCGGCGCTGTCCCGCGTAATCCGTCGCAAATCGGCTAAGAGTCGATGAGATTCATACCGGCGAGCCGCCGGAAGGGCGCGTGGCGAGCATTTTGATATAACGGTATAAACCACGCACAATCGACGAAGTCGCCCTAGAGTGCATCGTCCGCAACGCCGAATTGGCGGCCAGATAAAGAACGAGCTCTTCGCCCGCATTCTCCCACGCAGCGCTGCCGACCGACGGCCCTGATCGCGCTCGCCCGCTGAGAAGGCGCCGCTTCCGTAAGAAAAGAAAGGTCTTGGTCCGGGCTGTGCCGGTAGGGGAGCTCCTCCAATGCGCATGCGTCTTTTAATTGTTTGCGCGCTCGCCGTGGTTGCTTGCAACCGCGCCGGCGCTTCTTTCCAGCCGCCGGCGGTGCCGGGCACCGAGCCGATGGTCTTTCAGCCCGATACGCATCACGTGATTCCGTTCTTTGAGTACAAGGGCGGTAAGAATGGGGGTATCAAGCTCAGCAACTACGGAGGGGCCGCCTTTATCGGCGATCCGCAGAAGGCACTCTATAGCGTGGCGCCTTCCGGCGGAATCGACAAATGCCGCCGGCACTATTATTGGCCCGGCTGCGGGCTCGTGTACGAGCTAACGCCGCAAAAGAGCTCCGCCTTCTATAAGGAAACCATCTTACACACGTTCGATAAGACCGATGGCGGCGTTCCAGACGCCGCGCTCGTTATGGACAAGGCTGGTTCACTCTATGGGACGACCTCGCTCGGCAGCAAATACAACGACGGGAACGTTTTCAGGTTGACCCCCTCGCGCGGAGGCTATACGCCGACGGTGCTTTACAGCTTCAAAGGCGGCGCGGACGGTGCCGCGCCGGCTGCGCCGCTGATTCTCGACGATAAAGGTGCGCTGTACGGAACGACCACCGGTTCGAACGTCTTTCAGTGCGATGGAAGCAGTAGCGGCTCGTCCAAGTATTGCGGAACGGTTTTTAAACTGACGCCGTCCGGATCGCGCTATACCGAGAAGGTTCTGCATGCGTTCTTGAAGTCCAGCAAGGACGGCACTAGCCCCGAAGCGGGGCTCACCGCTGACGCGAAAGGTAACCTGTTCGGAACCACCGCGGCGGGTGGCACCGGCAACATCGGCACTGTCTTCGAGCTAACGCCCGCCGGGTCGGGCGAATATACGGAACGCATCCTCTCTAACTTAGAACATGGTGGCGATTACCCATCTTCGGGAGTCGTCGAGGAGAACGGCACGTTTTACGGGACGACGTATTTCGGCGGCTCGGGCTACTGCATCTCGTTTCATTTTTTCTTCCCACCCGGTTGTGGCGTACTTTATAAAGTGGCACCTCATGGCTCCGGCTACGTCGAAAGCGTTGTTCACGACTTCGTGAAGGTCTCCGGCGGGTTTTTCCCCCTGGGATTGATTTCAGGACACGACGGATTTCTCTACGGCACGACGGACCAAGGCGGATACGTCAAAGGACGCGCGTGCCGGGGCGGCGGCAGCGGTTACGGCTACTCGCCCGCCGGGTGCGGCGTCATCTACCGATTGCGGCTCTCGGACGGGGATTTTCAGGTGCTCTACGCGTTCCGGGATAAAACGGACGGCGATCTTCCCGAGGGTGGATTTCCACGATCCCCATTGCTCGACGCCGGCGGCGTATTCTACGGTACGAACACTCTCGGAGGCGCGCACAACCAAGGCGTCGGCTTTGCGTTGAGACCGTAGTCGAGGACTTTTAGATCAGGCGAGCTTCCTCAGCCGCCCGCGCTTCGGTCCACACGCGCCCCTCTTCCTGGTGCCGCGAACCCTCACCGTCGAGCGCTGCGAGGATCCGCTCGTATTCGGTTTGCTCGGTGAAGTCGCGGCGCATCTTGAAATCAGTTAGACGCGAATCCACGAAACCGATGAGCTGCGCGGCGCGCGAGCGCCCCTCGCTTGCGGCCGCGACGCGTCGACTCGGTCGTAACGCCGAGATCGCGGCGAGATGCTGCAGCGCCCAGATGGTCGCGGAGGCGATCTGCCGGTCCAGCGCGAGCGAGAGCGCCTCGCGCGCATGCGTTCGCGCCTCCTCCCAACGTCCCAACGCTACGAGATAAGCAGAGAGATTGCACAGATCGAACGTGACGGCATCGAGGTCGTTCAACGCGCGTTCGGCGGTTAATGCTTGCGTCCCAAGCCGTGCTGCCGCCACGGCGTCGCCGGCTCGATATTCCAATTCTGCCAACGAGAGCGCGACGTGCGCTGCCGGTCGCGCGGCGCCGATGGACTCGAGCAGTTCCAAGGCTTCGCCGAAAAGCGCGCGCGGCGCCGAGACGTCACCCGAGCTGAGTTTCACGATGCCGAGATAGACGAGTGTGCCGCCGATCGCGCGGCGCGCCCCCAACTGCCGAAACGCATCTAGGGCGCGCTCTAAGTACGCCGCACCGGTCTCCAGCTCACCACCCATTCCGCGCGCAGCCCCAACGAACATGTTTGCGAGCGCGATACCCTGCGCGTCATCCTCTTGGGCGAAAAGCTCGAGTGCACGTTCGGCCGCATGCATCGCCGATTCGTACTGCTGGGCGAGCATTGCGAGGTGCGCGTCGGAGACCTCGAGCCGCGCGAGCATCCGCGTCGGAGTCGAGTCATCGACCGATTCCAATCCCATGCGGATCCACTCTCTGCCCTCCGAGGGCGCCATCGTGAACCAAACCGGTCGGAGCGCAGCTGCGAGACGCTGGCCTAACGCGGCGTCGCCCGTCGATCCAAACGCCCAGCGAAGTGCCGCGCGCCAGTTCTCAAGCTCGGGTTCGGCTTTGAGCTTCCACGCTTTATCGGGCGTCGTTTCCCCCGCGCTCTCCAGCGTTTCGGCTACCTTCAGGAAGGCCGACGCGTGCGCGAGCGCGGCGGCCTCGAACTCGCTTTGCGCGACCAGTTTCTCGTGGCCGTACGCTCGCATCGAATCGAGCAAATGATAGCGCACCTCGTCTCGAACGAAATCGGCTTGCACCATCGACTTGTCGACGAGCGATCCGAGCAGGTCCAGCACGCCGGCTTCCAAGACGCCGTCGCTGGCGCAAACCTCGGTGGCGGCGTAGAGCGTAAAGCTTCCGGCAAAAATGGCCAGCCGGCGGAAGAGCGCTCGTTCTTGCTCGCCAAGGAGGTCGTAGCTCCAATCGATCATTGCACGCAGCGTCTTTTGGCGCGGAAGCGCGGTTCGACTGCCTCCCGTAACGATGTCGAAGCGCGCGTTGAGGCCGTCGGCTAACGCGTTGACCGCAAGCATCTTGACCCGCGCCGCCGCCAGCTCGATCGCGAGTGCAATGCCGTCGAGCCGGCGGCAGATCTCGGCCACAACCGGGGCGTTCTCGCCGCTAAGCCCGAATCTCGAGTCAGCTGCTTTCGCGCGATCGACGAAGAGCGCGATTGCGTCAGATTCCGAAAGCGATGGAACCCGATAGATCTGCTCGCCGCGCACGCCGAGCGTTTCGCGTGTCGTTGCGAGCACCGTAACGCTGGCGCAGCCGCGAAGAATGGTTTCGGTTACGCGCGCGGCTTCGGCGACGACGTGCTCGCAGCTGTCGAGAACGATCAGCAGATGCTTGCTCTTCAGATACGCCAACAGCGTATCGAGGATGGGGCGGTTGGCGGACTCTCGCAGATCGAAGACCGCGGCGAAGCTTTTTGCGACCAACGTCGCGTCCTCGATTTGCGCGAGGTCGACAAGCCATGCGCCGTTGGGATAGTCGTTGAGCCGACCCATGGCGATGCGGAGCGCCAACGTGGTCTTGCCGATACCGCCGGCACCGCAAAGCGTCACGAGTCGTGACGCCTTTAAGAACTCCTCCACCTCCGCCAGCTCGGCGTCGCGACCAACGAATGAGCTGACCGCAGCGGGAAGATTGTGGCGCGGCGCGCGGCTTACGCTGCCTTTGGGCGCCGCCTCCGCCGCCTCCTTAGCCGGAGACGCTTGCGCGAGGAGACCCCGCACGTAGCGCAAGAGCTCGGGCCAGATCTCGTCCCGCGGGCGACTCGTCGCGTCAAACCAGTGAATTGCGCGCAAATAGAACTCAAGGCTCGCCGATGGCGCGACCTCTTCGATGCGGACGGGCAGGATGATCTTCTTGCGGTTTGCCGCTAGCTCGAGCTCGCTGAGAACGGCTCCCGATTCATTTGCATCGGCAGAGAGTACAAAGAGCACGACGCGCGCATGGGCGATCGCGCTAACGAGCTGCTGACCGTAGGGTATGCCCGGAACCGGGTCCCGTGGCGCGATCCAGCAGGTAATCCCCTCGGCTTCGAGGCGATCGCAAATGTCGCGCGCGTCTTGAGCGTTCGCCGACGAGTGGCAAATGAAAACGTCGCTCACTTGCCGAGCTGCCGTTCTAGTAGATCACAAAGCGGCTGCCATTCATGCAGAGAATGACGAGCAGCATCGATACGAGCATCAGACCATAATTCCGCCCGAAGTCGTCTTTGCCCCAAAATCCGGTCATTCCTGGTAGCGTTACTCAGCACGTAGAGGAGCAGAGATTCCATCGTATTGTTGATGAAACAATGAACCCCGCGATTTACCGCGGGGTTCACGTCCGTTGCGTTGCGAAAAGCAGCCTACAGCCTAGCCTACTGCGCCTTCCATCTCCATTTTGACCAAGCGATTCAGCTCGATCGCGTATTCCATCGGGAGTTCCTTGACGAAGAAGTCGAAGAAGCCGTTGACGATCATCGCGACGGCGTCGGCTTCGGCAAGTCCGCGCGACATCGCGTAGAAGAGCTGCTCTTCGCCGATCTTGCTGACGCTCGCTTCGTGCTCGACCGTCGAGCGCTGCTCGTGAATCTTCATCGTCGGTTTCGTATCGCTCGACGATTCCTCGTCCATGATGAGCGCGTCGCAGCGAACGCGCGTCTTGGCGCCCACAGCCCCGGCGTGTATTTCCACCAAACCACGGTACGTCGTCTTGCCACCATGCGCGCTAACCGACTTGTTCGTCACCATCGACGTCGTGCGCGGCGCGGCGTGGATAACCTTCGCCCCGGCATCCTGATGCTGGCCCTCACCGGCGAACGCCATCGAGAGAATCTCACCGCGCGCGCCTTCGCCCATCAAATAGATCGACGGATACTTCATCGTCAAGCGCGAGCCGATGTTCCCATCCACCCACTCGACGGTCGCATCCTTATACGCGATAGCCCGCTTCGTAACCAGGTTGAAAATATTCCGATACCAGTTCTGGATCGTCGTATACCGGATCGAGGCGCCTTCCATTGCGATTAGCTCGACCACCGCCGAATGCAGCGACGAGGTCGAAAACTTCGGCGCGGTGCAACCCTCGATGTAGTGCACCTTGGCGCCCTTGTCGGCGATGATCAGCGTGCGCTCGAACTGGCCCATGTTCTCGGCATTGATCCGGAAATACGCCTGCAGCGGCATCGCCACCGTCACGCCCGGCGGGACGTAGATGAACGATCCGCCCGACCACACCGCGGAGTTCAGCGCGGAAAACTTGTTGTCGCCCGCCGGAATCACCGTCGCCAAATACTTCTGAACGATCTCGGGATACTTTTTGACTGCGGTGTCCATGTCGCAGAAGAGCACGCCCTGCTCGTCGAGCGCCTTGGTCGTATTGTGATAGACGACTTCGGACTCGTACTGCGCGGAGACGCCCGACAGAAACTTGCGCTCGGCCTCAGGAATCCCAAGGCGATCGAACGTCCGCTTGATATCCTCGGGCACGTCGTCCCACGAGCGCTCCGTCTTGTCGGTCGACTTCACGAAGTAGTGAATGTTCGAGAAGTCGATCTCGGCCAGCCGGGTGGTGTCGCCCCACGTCGGCATCGGCTTACTAAGGAAGATCTCGTACGCCTTGAGGCGGAACTCGCGCATCCAGGCGGGCTCGTCCTTCATCGAGCTGATCCGCTCGACGATCTCCGGCGTCAGCCCCTTGTCCGACTTAAAGACGTATTTTTCCTCATCGTGGAACCCGTGGCGGTAGTCTTCGATCAGTTCGGCCGGCTTCACCGGGGCTTCAAGCTTCAATGCCATTACCTCCTGAGCGTACCCCCTTCAGGCCGACATAGTCAAGATAATGAAGTGCTAGCTTAACTTTCCTGTGGAATAGCCGTGGAAAAACCCTTTACAGGGGGGGTCGTAGGGGGTATGATTGGCGCCGGTCCCCGGTTCAACGGTGGGGGCCACGGTAGGGGAAGGCGCGCCCTTCGCGCCATCGCGGCGAGCCGCCCGCGCACCGCAAAAGCGCCGGCACGAGCTCTCCGAAAGGTCGGGGGAACGGTCTGCACCGCAGCCGCCAGCCGACGAAGTCCGGAGGTGGGATTCCTCAAGGGTCAAGGAGACCTGTACAAATTGAAGGCACTCGGCAGGCACATCGTGTGCGAGCTCTCGGGCTGTCAACCATCCATACTCTCTGATATCAACCGCATCTCAGCCATGATGATTGCGGCCGCCAAGGCCGCCGGCGCTACAATTATGGAGAGCGCATTTCACAGATTTGAGCCGCAGGGCGTCTCGGGTACGGTCATTTTGGCCGAATCCCATCTTTCGATCCACACCTGGCCTGAGAAGGCCTATGCCGCGATGGATTTTTACACGTGCGGCGACCACACCGACCCCTGGGCTGCTTGCGAGTTCGCCGCGATGACGCTGCACGCGAAGAGCGTGCTTGCAACCGAACTCAAACGCGGGATTGAGAAGAGCGACGGCGAGTTCACGCACGTGCTCAACAGCAACCAAGATCCTCGGGTGCTAACGGCGTAGCTCTCGCGGTTTTTTAACCGTTATCACCAGCAATTATCACCTTTGAAACAAGCGTGCTCGGCAGGCGCATTGCGCCTGCCGTCCAATTCCTANNGGGAATGCCTGGCTCGTCGACCGGCGGCTCCGTGGTGCCGCCATCGGCCGGTGCTCCTGTCCAGCAAGTCGAGCCCGGCGCTCCGGCGCATCAAAGCGACGACGACGCGGCAACGCCCGACGACGCGCCTATCAGCATCGACACGGCCAAAGTCTCCGCTCTGTTGAATCCTAACGCCGGGGTCACCACGTGTGCGACAAGTCCGCCGCAGTACCAATGGATTTTCAAAGGCGCCTGCGAGAAGATCTCGTTGAAGTCGTCGGGAGCCACCTTCAGTCTACAAACGTGGGACGACATCACCGTCAAGGGCTCGATCGGAGCGAACAACCTCAAGACGGCCACTTCGGTCTACCTTGCCGACGCAACCGACACCGGCGGCGACATCGAAACGTATAAAGGCAAAGCTTTTGATAAATACAAAGCTGAAGGAACGACGTTCATCTACGCGGTCGCAGTAAACCAAGGCAAGACGGCCATCAAGCCGGTCACGCAGAAGAACAAGCCGATTCTCCAATACGTCATCACGGATTCTAAGGGACTCCCCGGAACGTCGTGTGGCGCCGCGGTTCTCACGAGCGGACAAAAAGGCTCGCTCCTGTGGACGGCGTTACCCGGCGGCCCGTTCAAGGCCAAGGGCAAGACCGTCACGATCACGCAGTACGACGTCCCGCGCGGTTTTGAACTCCCTCCACAGACCCCACTCTACTTCGCCGTCAACTGCTTTAAGTAAATCACCTCCCCGTGTCATCCTGAGCTTGTCGAAGGACGACAGAGAAACCCCGCCGCGCGGCGGGGTTCTTCTTTTGTGCGGCCAATCTACGCGAGGATGCCGAAGACGCAATACTGGCAATGGTACGTCGAAGAGTTCGCGCCGACCGAGCAGCACCATCATGCGATCGAAGAACTCTTCGTCTCGGAGCGTTCGGCGTTTCAGCAAATCGCAGTCCTTCGCTCGCCGGTCTTCGGCAAGATGCTCGTGATCGACGGCGACACGCAAAGCTCTCAAACCGACGAACAGATCTATCACGAGACGCTGGTCCACCCAGCGCTGGCGGGAGCGCAGGATCGCGCGAACGTCTTGATTCTCGGAGGCGGCGAAGGCGCCACGCTGCGCGAGGTTCTGCGCTCGCCCGACGTTGCGCGCGCTACGATGGTGGATATCGACGGGCGCGTTCTCGAGGTCTCGAAGGAGTTTCTTCCCGAGTGGTCGGCCGGTGCGTTCGACGATCCCCGCGCCGAGGTCATCGTCGGCGACGCGCTCGAGCACATGCGCCTCCGGCAAGACCGCTACGGCGTCATCCTCTCCGATCTGACCGAGCCGCTGGAGGGCTCGCCGAGCAATCCGCTCTTTAACGACGGCGTTTTCGCATTGATCAAATCGCGCTTGACCGAGGGCGGGATCTACGCGCTCCAAGCCAGCACTGCCGGAGTGCATAACGCCGCGTTGCACTGTAAGATGGCGCGCACGCTGCGCCGCCACTACGCGCACGTCGCGTCATTCTTCACCCACGTACCGGCCTTCGATACCGATTGGGCCTTCCTGGCCTGCAGCGACCGCGAGGATATCTCGCGACTGGAGGCCGGGCGCATCGACGCCTACTGCGCGTGCCTGCGCGGCGAGAGCTTCTTCTACGACTCCGAAACCCACCGGCGCCTTTTCTCGCTGCCGCTCTACCTGCGCCGAATGCTGGCCACCGGCGGGGATACGTTTTGAGCGGACGAAGGGGGCAACATGAGCATTGATTTTTCGGGTGCGCCTCGCGCCTGGGAGAAGGAGAAGAGCAACTTCGTTGCGCTCCTCGATCTTAAGCTCGAAAGCGTCGAGCACGGCAAAGCGGTAATGCGCATGCCCTACCGCAGGGAAATCACCAACGGCACGGGCGCCGTCCATGGCGGCGCGATCGTCAGCCTCTGCGATACGGTCTTCTATGTCGCGCTCGCTTCGATCTACGGGCGCGATCAAGATACCACGACGATCGCGCTGCAGTGCAACTTTCTTGCGCCTGCCGGTCCGCCGCACGATCTGATCGCCGAAGCGCGCGTCCTGCGCGGCGGCCGCCGCATCGTCTACGGCGAAGTCTACGTGCGCAGCGGCACGGAGATCGTGGCGCACGCGACGCTCGACTTCCTCAACAGCTACCCCGTCGAAAAACCTCCCAAATCCGGCCACTTCTCCTCTCCCTTGTCATCCTGAGCCTGTCGAAGGATGAAGCGCACCGCGCTGCACGGCGAGCACGTCAAGTTGGGCGCAAAGCTGGTGCCCTTTGGCGGTTTCGAGATGCCGGTGCAGTACTCGTCGATTCTCAAGGAACACAATGCCGTGCGTCACCGCGCCGGGTTGTTCGACCTCTCGCATATGGGCCAGTTCTGGCTGACCGGCGACATGGTCGCGGACTGGGCCGATACGCTCACCACCAACGCGGTTGCGACGATGAAGCCGATGCAGGCGCGCTACAACCTCTTTTGCAATCCGGCCGGCGGCACTCACGACGATACGATCTTCTACCGCCTCGAGAATCGCTGGCTGCTCGTCGTCAATGCGTCCAACGCCGACAAGATGTGGGAGCACCTCAACGCCAACCGCCCAGCGAGCGGCGTCGAGCTCGAGAATCAGCACGGCAAATCGGCGCTCATCGCAATTCAAGGTCCGCGCTCGCTCGCGATGCTGCAGCCGCACGTCGACGTCGACCTCGAGGCGCTCAAGTATTATTTTTGTATCGAAGGCCGCGTCGACGGCGTGCCTGCGACGATTGCGCGAACCGGCTACACCGGCGAGGACGGCTTCGAGCTCTTCCTTTCCAACGACGCAGCGCCGAAAATTTGGAGCACGCTGCTCGAGAGCCATCGCGGCGAAGGCCTGGAGGCTTGCGGGCTCGGCGCGCGCGACGTCTTGCGGTTGGAGGCGGGCATGCCGCTCTACGGACACGAGCTAACCGAAGAGATCACGCCGGTTCAGGCCGGCCTGAAGTGGGCCGTTAAAACCACCAAGCCGGAGTTTCTCGGCAAAGAAGCGTTAGAAGGGCAGATTCACGGCGACGACTATTCTCGCATCGCCGGCGTGGTAATGGGCGGCCGGATTCCGGCACGCGAGGGCTACCCCGTCTGGCACGGCGGGCGACTCGTGGGCTCGATCCGCAGCGGCTCGATCGCACCCTCGGTCGACAACAAGAACGTCGCGACGGCGCTCCTCGAAAAAGCCGCTGCAACCGAGGCCACGCGGCTGGAGATCGAAATACGCGGCACGAAGCATGAGGCAACCGTCGTGCCGCTGCCGTTTTACAAGCGCGCGAAATAAGCAAAGAGGAGAAGTCTTGGCGCAACCGGAGGACCTGCTGTACAGCAGAGAACACGAGTGGGTGAAGCTCGACGGCGAGAGTGCGACGATCGGTATCACCGATTACGCGCAAGAACAGCTCGGCGATATCGTCTACGTCGAACTACCGAAGATCGGCACGGAGATCGAGCAGTTCTTCAACGTCGGCGTCATCGAATCGGTCAAAGCCGTCTCCGATCTCTTTACGCCGATGTCCGGCAAGGTCGTCGAGATCAACGAGACCCTCGAGGGCGATCCAGCCGCCGTCAACCGCGAGCCTTACGGCGCCGGTTGGCTCTTCAAGCTCAAGCTCACGGATCCGGACGAGGCGAAATCGCTGCTCAACGCAGCTGCCTACGAAAAAACTACCGCGGGATAGCTCGCGCGCGTTGCGAATCGGCGTCGATCTCGGCGGGACGAAGATCGAAATCGTCGCGCTCTCCGCCGATGGTTCGGAAGTCGTTCGGCGGCGTATCGCGACGCCCACCGGCGATTACGACGGCACGATTGCGGCGTTGGCCTCGCTCGTTGCGTCCGTTGAAGCGGAGATTGGGCAGCCTGCAACCGTCGGCGTGGGATCGCCGGGAGCGATCGTTCCGAGCACGGGACTCTTACGCAACTCCAACAGCGTGGTGCTCAACGAAAAGCCGCTTAAACGCGACATCGAGTTCGCTCTCTGTCGTCAGGTCCGCATCGCTAACGACGCGAACTGCTTCGCGCTTTCAGAGGCGGTCGATGGCGCAGGCGCGGGCGCAAGCGTCGTCTTCGGAGTGATTCTCGGGACCGGCGTCGGCGGCGGCATCGTCGTCGGCCGCAAAGTTCTTCCCGGATATAACAATGTCGCCGGCGAGTGGGGGCACAACCCGCTGCCGTGGCCTAATGCCGGCGAGTTGCCGGGGCCACACTGTTATTGCGGCAAGCGCGGCTGCGTCGAGACCTTTCTTAGCGGCCCCGGCTTTGCGGCGGACTTTGCAAAGCGAACCGGGCGCGAGCTGACGGCGATGGAGATCGCTACCGCCGCAGAGCGCGGAGACGGCAAAGCGCGTGACGCCCTCGCCGTTTACGAGGATCGCTTAGCGCGCGGGCTGGCGCACGTCGTCAACCTGCTCGACCCCGACGTCATCGTCTTGGGCGGCGGCCTTTCCAACATCGTTCGCCTGTACGACAACGTCCCAGCATTAATTCAACGCTATGCGATCTCCACACCGGTCGACGTGCGACTCGCCCCCGCCGCACGCGGCGATTCGAGCGGCGTGCGCGGCGCTGCGTGGCTCTGGTGAGACGCTAAGGCGCTTCGTCGAAGAGGCGCAGCGCCAATAAGCCGTGCGTCAACGCGGCGCCCGCGCGCAGCGCTGCGGCGATATGAACCGTCTCCGCGAGTTCTTCACGTGTCGCGCCGGCTTTCTTCGCGTTTTTCGTATGCACGTCGAGGCAGTACGGGCACTGCGTCGTTAGGGCGACGCCGAGCGCGATCAGCTCTCGATACTTTTGCGGGACCGCGCCGTCGGTGCGGCCGACCGTTTTGTCGAGTGCGACAAAACCGTCAAACCCTGGGCCGTCGAGCTTTTTTAGCTCGGGGAGCAGCGAAAGGTCGCTATGCTGATGGTAATCGCTCATGAGAACCTCCGTGGTGAGCAGCGGGGCGATTCGATTCGGTTCGCGACGACCTGCCCCTTCGGTTACCAGCGCGTCGCCGCAAAAAAACCGATTGCCAGCAGACGCCCATCACCAAGACTCCGCGCGTGCCGGTTGTTGCGTAAATCGTGAAAAACACCAGGTGATCGCGGCCGTCCCAACCATAATCGCAGCGCCCACAAAGAGGAGGACGGTGTCCACGCTGATCTGCCTTCCGGAACCGAGCGGCGCCTGCCTGCGTGGAAGTGCGAGGGAAATGGCTGCCCAAGCGGCAACAAGAAATCCGCAAAAGCATGTACGCACCACATACCGCCCGCGATATTCAGCAGATGCTCGCCGCGATCGGCATCGGCTCGCTCGACGAGCTGCTGCGCGTTCCCGACGACGTCGCGCTTAAAGCAAAGCTCGAGGTCGTTCCCGCGCTGCCGGAATATCAAATTCAGCGGCGCTTCGAGCACTTCGCCGAAAAGAATGCCGGCTTCGAATATCGCTCCTTTCTTGGCGCGGGATCGTATCGCCATTACGCGCCGCCGGCAATTGCGGCGCTCGCCATGCGCGGTGAGTTTCTCACCGCGTACACGCCCTACCAAGCCGAAGTCTCGCAAGGGTACCTGCAAGCGATCTACGAGTGGCAAACCTATATTTGCCTTCTTACCGGCATGGATATCGCCAACGCTTCGGTCTACGATGGAGCGACGGCCCTAGCCGAAGCCGCGATCATGGCGCTCGGCACGACGGGCCGCCAGAAGATTCTTGCCTCACGCGCGGTCCATCCGAACTATCGGGCCGTACTGCGCACCTATTGTGACGGTCTCGACGTGACCGTCGACGAGATTCCGTTTGACGAAAACGGCACGACCGATGTCGCCGCGCTCGCGCGCGCCGTCGAAAGCAAAGAGTACGCCGCCGTTGCGCTGCAGTCTCCGAACTTCTTCGGCAACGCCGACACGCTGACCCAAACCGCGCTCGAAGCCGTCAAGCGAAACGGCACGATTCCAATCGCGGTCGTGGCCGAGGCGCTCTCGCTCGCGGCGTTTGCACCGCCCTCTTCGTGGGGCGCGCAGATCGTCGCGGGCGAGGCGCAGAGCTTCGGCGTCGCAATGGCCTACGGCGGCCCCTACGCCGGCTTCATCGCTTCGACGCAGGAACACCTGCGCCGCATTCCCGGGCGGCTCGCCGGCAAGACCCTCGATAATGCCGGCCGCACCGCCTACGTGCTGACGCTGCAAGCCCGCGAGCAGCACATCCGCCGCGAACGCGCGACTTCGAACATCTGCACGAATCAAGCGCACTGCGCGCTGATCGCCACGATCTATCTCGCGCTTATGGGGAAGACCGGTCTGCGCGATGCCGCCGCGCTTAATCTCGCGCGGTCACGCGAACTGGCCAGCGCCGTCGCGAACGTGGACGGCGTGAAAATCAAGTTCGCTGCGCCGTTCTTCAACGAGTTCGTCGTGGACGTTGGCGCTCCGGCTGCCGGCGTTCTGACGTCGTTGCAGGAACTCGGGATTCTCGGCGGCGTGGATCTCGGCCGCTGGTATCCGGAACTGGAATCGTGCATTCTCACGACCGCCACGGAGCTCACGACGAGCGCCGACATCACCGCGTTCGCCGCCGCGCTCGATGGAGCAATCAATGTCCACGCCCACATCTAAGGCGCCCCAGCCCGCTGCTGGGGTCCCCCTGATCTTCGAGCTCGGCCAAGAGGGGCGCGCGAACCGCTACCTCGAGGAAGGCAAACCGCTCGCAAGCTTTCTTCCGGCGTCCGTGCTGCGTGACGATCTTCCGCTGCCCGACAACAGCGAGCTCGACGTCGTGCGTCATTACACGCGCCTTTCGCAACGCACGTTCGGCATCGACCTCGGCTTCTATCCACTGGGCTCGTGCACGATGAAGTACAATCCGCGCGTCAACGATGCGATCGCGACGCGGCCCGAGTTCGCGCAGCTGCATCCGTACACGCCCGACGACCTCGCGCAAGGCGCGCTGCAAGTGATGTACGAGTTGGAACGCTCGCTGAGCTCGCTCTTCGGCATGGCGGCGTTCTCGCTCAATCCGTCGGCCGGCGCCCACGCCGAGCTCGGCGCGCTGCTCATCGCCAAGAAATACTTCAAAGATCGTGGCGAAACGCAGCGCGACAAAGTGATCGTGCCCGATACCGCGCACGGCACCAATCCGGCCTCCGCCGCAATGTGCGGCTTCAAAGTGATTTCGCTGCCGAGCAGCGAGCGCGGACGCGTCGGCGTGGAAGAGATCCGCGCGATCCTCGGGCCCGATACTGCCGTTTGCATGATGACCAATCCGAACACGCTCGGCCTCTTCGAGGACGACATCGCCGCCATCGCCGCGGCGGTTCATGAAGCCGGCGGCCTGATGTACTACGACGGCGCCAACGCCAACGCCATTATGGGCTACACGCGGCCCGGCGACATGGGCTTCGACGTGATGCACCTCAACCTGCACAAGACGTT
>PMTY01000026.1 GCA_003167155.1 Candidatus Cybelea tumulisoli | reverse complement strand
AACCGGGCCGCTTCTTATTCGTAGCGAATACGTTGATTCTATGAGTTGTTCACATTGCGCCGGCAATCTTTTTGGAACGGCCGGACCCAGCCCCAGGCTCCCGGCCAAGGCAGCGGCGGTTCACGAGCCGTCGGCTACCGTCTTCTTCGGAGGCACGGTGATCACGATGGACGACCGCAACCCGGCCGCGGAGGCCGTCGCGATCGCCGGCGGCAAGATCGTTGCGGTCGGCGCGCAGGATGAGGTCTTGGCGCGAGCCGGTGCCGCTGCGCAGCGCGTGAATCTCGCAGGCCGAACGCTGATGCCGGGATTGATCGACCCGCATCAGCACCCGCTTCCGGGTGGCCTGATGCAGGCGCATACGATGTCCGTAAGCTACGACGTTTATAAAACGAAGGCCGCAGTTCTTGACGCCTTGAGTAAGAAAGCGTCGCAGACACCTAGCGGGCAATGGATCTACGCATCGTACTACGACAACATACTGCATGGCGGCTATCTCACCATGGCCGAACTGGACGGCGTTACGACGGCGCACCCGATCTTCGTTTATTACGTGAGCATGCATTCGGCGACGGGAAACAGGCTCGCCTTCGAGGCCTCCGGCATCGGTCCGTCGACGCGCGAACTTCCCGGCGGCGGCTACTTCGGCGTCGATGCGAATGGCGTGCAGGACGGCATGATCCAGGAGATGCCGGCGCTCATGAAGTTCCTCGGAGGTTTTCCGAAACTGACGCCCGGGTTGATCGCGGAGTCGATGATGACGTTCTTATACGACTCGGCGGCTTTGGGCATAACGATGGTTCACGAAGCCGGCGCCTTCGCGCAGACGCCCGACGTGTTCGAAGGCTACAAGTCGATCGCGGCACACTCGCCGGTTCGCTACAGCGTCAGCCCCATGGTTGACTATTTGGATCAAGCGATGCAGTTTTTAACGCCATACGGTAAGCCGGGCGCGTCGGCGCTCGAAATTCCGGGCGCTTTGCTCTCTTTCTATGCCGTTAAGATCGTCGCGGACGGTTCGCCCCAACAGGAGAGCGCCTTTCAAGCCCAGCCTTATCTCAACTCGGCCGGCCGTGGCGAGGCCAACTACACGGTCGACAAACTCAACGAACTGGTAATGAAGGTTAAGAACGCCGGGTGGCCGGTCTCGATCCACTGCAATGGCGACGCCTCGCTGGAGATGGCGCTCGATGCGATCGAAGCGGCGTACGGGTCGAGTTCGGCGCCGCCAACCGGCATCAATCGTATCGAGCACTGCCCTCAAGCGCGCTCCGAGCAAATCGCGCGCATGAAGAAACTGGGCGTGCAGCCGAGCCACCTGATGAACAACCTCTACTATTACGGCGCGGCCTACCGTGACGAAATCTTCGGAGCGCAGCGCGCCGCTAACATCTATCCGGCGGGCGATTTCTTAGCCAGCGGCATACCCTTTTCGATTCACAGCGATTGTCCGTGCTCCCCGGTGGCGCCGCTGCGCGAGATCGGCACGGCGGTTGCGAGGCTTTGCTCGATCGATGGCTCCGTCATCGGTGCCGACCAACGCGTGCCAATCGAGGCGGCACTCAAAGGGATGACCGTCGTCGCGGCGTCGCACTGCGGACTGGGCGATAAACTCGGCTCGCTCGAAGCGGGAAAGTACGCCGATCTCACGATCCTCGAAGACGACCCGCGCCAGGTCGACCCGGCAAAGCTCGGAGATGTCAAAGTCTCGCAAACCTGGGTGAACGGACAAAAGATCGAGATCCCGAGTTCCTAGAACGATTATCGCGTGACGCCACAGGTTCAGTTTCAGTTACCGATCTTCTTCGACATCGGCGCGACGTTCATTTGGGCGATCACCGGGGCGGCCATGGGAGTGCGCCGCGGATACGACTACACTGGAATTTTCGTGATGGCCTTCGTCTCCGCACTCGGCGGAGGCCTGTTACGCGACGGCATCTTCCTGCAGCACGGGCCGCCGGTCGCGGTGCGCGGCCCGATGTATCTCATCACGGTATTGGTGGGCGCGATGGCCGGGGGCGCAATCGGCGTTTGGGCCGGCGGCCGAAGGCCGACGCTTCTTTGGCGAACGCTCTCGAACAGCGTCGACGCCTTGGGCCTAGGAGCCTATGCCTGCGTCGGCGCTCAAATGTCGCTTGAGATGGGGTTGGGCGCTCCATCGGCGGTATTCATCGGCGTCGTCAACGGCTGTGGCGGCGGCCTCCTTCGCGACGTTTTGACCAACGCGATTTGGATGTTGCCGGGCCAGCTCCTCGCGATCGCGGCGTTGGCCGGCGCCATCGTTTTCGTTGGGCTCCAAGAGCTGACGAATCTGGGTGCAACGAACTCTGCTTGGATCGCCATCGCTTTGACGTTCGTTATACGCATGTTGGCGATCCGCTACAACTGGCGAACGCGAGCGCTTCGCCCTCCGCCAACGTAGGTGGCGTCCAAGAGGCTTTTCTACGGGGTCGTCGCGCTAATTCTGGCAACGGTGGCGTTGCTGCAAATCACGTCGGTCCTCCAGGAAGCACAGACGTGGGACGAGGCCGTGTATATTTCCGCTGGATACACCTACTGGAAGACTGGCGATTTCCGGCTCAACGCCGAGCATCCACCGCTGGCCAAGCTCTTGGTGGCGGCCCCATTACTCTTCCTTCACTTGACGTTGCCGCTCGACGACCCCGCTTGGCAAAAGGCCGACGAGTATGCCTTCGGCGCACGCTTTCTCTACAAAAATAGACTGCCCGCCGACACGATTCTCTTTGCGTCACGCTGCGTCACGATCGTCGTGACGCTTCTCTTTGGCCTGGTCATCGTGTTGTGGAGCAGGCGCCGAGCCGGTCCGCTCGCGGCAATCGTGGCTCTGATCCTCTTTGCGTTCGACCCAAACATCATCGCGCATGGGCGCTATGCGACAAACGATTTCTACCTGGCGTTTTTCTTTTTTCTCACCGTCGTGTTGTGGAATCGCGCCCTGCGACTCGGAAGGGCCGCCGATTATGCGTTTGCGGGCTGCGCGTTAGGCCTTGCGGTCTGCACGAAGCTATCGGGCGTTCTACTCGTCCCCGCGGCGGCGCTGCTCTGCTTCTCGCGCCCTCCCGAAGTTCGATCGCTCGCTCGCGGGGCGGCGATCACCGCATTGACCGCGATCGCGATCATGGCCGTCCTCTATCACGGCGAACTCTACCACTATCGCGACGTCATACGAGACTCGCTGGATCACGCCAGAGGAGGGCAGCTCGCCTACCTTTTTGGATCGACGTTTCGTCATGGGCGCTGGTACTTCTACCCCGCGGTTGCAGCGGTAAAAACTCCGGTAGCAGTCTTCGTTCTCATCGCGCTGACGGTGTTTGCGATCCTCCGCCGAAAGCGCCTCGCTCCCGATTCGCTCGTGATGCTTCTTCCGGCGGCGGTTTATTCAACGGCATGCCTTGCTTCGCCGATCGACCTTGGTATCCGCGTCCTGCTCCCGATCTATCCTTTACTCTATGCGTTTATCGCACTCAATTTGCCGTTGCCGCAATGGCGTTGGGCCATCGCTGCATGCCTGGCATTGCTCGTCGCTGAATCCGCGACGATCTATCCGAACTACTTGGCCTTCTTCAACGCGATTGCCGGAGGTCCGGCACAAGGACCGCGCTATCTGCTCGACTCAAACATCGACTGGGGGCAGGACACGAAGAAGCTCAAGGCATTCTTGCAGGCGCACGACATCCACGGCGCCTGCACCGCATACTTTGGAACGGCCTATCCGTTCTATTATGGCATCGTGCAGCTGCCCTGGGCCGGATACGTCAACCCCAGCGATATCAACAAGCTCGACTGCGTGGTCGCGGTCAGCGTCACGTGGCTGTACGGCGGCCCGGCGATCGCTGGACCCACCTGGGGCTGGTTGCGCGCGCAGGCGCCCGACGCGAGGATCGGCTACTCGATATACCTCTACGACTTTCGGAAGCATCCGGCTTCTCCACTTCGGGCGCCGTAAGCTTGAACGAGAGCAGCCGTCTGGCCGCGCTAGGCTATCGTCAAGAGCTTTCGAGAGTTCTTTCACTCTTCGACAACTTCGCGGTAGCGTTCAGTTACTTGAGCCCGATGGTCGGCGTCTACTCGCTCTACACGCTGGGCCTTGGCACGGGCGGCCCGCGTTACATCTGGACGATTCCAATCGTCGTGGGCCTCATGATGCCGGTCGCATTGGTTTTTGGCGAACTCGCCAGCGAGTACCCGCTCTCCGGCGCGCTCTACCAGTACGGCAAGTACTGCGTGGGACCGCGCTATGGATGGTTCATCGGTTGGATCTACGGTTTCGCACTTCTTGCGACCGTTGCTTCCGTCGATTCCGGTGCCGTGGGCTATGTCACTTCGCTCTCGAATATTTGGTTTCGAACGCATCTCGACCCGGCGGGCCACGCGACGGTCTTCATTATCACCGGCGCAATCATCGTGCTATCCGCCATCGCCAACTCCGTCGGCGCCAAAATCATGGGTCGGGTGGCGCGCTTTGGCGTCTACGTTGAGACCATCGGCACGTTCGGCGTCTTCATCGCGCTCGCCGTTTTCGGCTTTCACCAAAAATGGGGCTTTATTCTCTCGACGCAAAACGTCGAGCATCTCAAGAGCAACCCGCTCGGCCTCAACTTCGGCGGCCACTGGTGGACCGGCGCAGCTCTAGTCGCCGTTCTCGCCAACGTCTACATTTTCTTCGGTTTCGAGTCGGCGGGTGATATCTCCGAGGAGACGATCGACGCGGGGCGCCAGGTCCCAAAGGCCATGCGAAGCGCGCTGCTCTATGGCGGCATTGCGTCCTTCGTCTTGGTACTCGGTCTGCTTCTCGCGACACCGGCGACCGGCATCGGTAGCGCCGTCAGCGGCGGCATCAGCAGCGTCCTTGCCGTTCTGCCGAGTTGGCTTGCGGACTTCTTCCTGGTGATGATCGTCATCGCGTTCTTCAGTTGCGGGACGGCCGTTCAGGGCGCCGGTGCCCGCGTCGCCTTCGCCCTTGCGCGCGATGGCGCGCTTCCGTTGAGCGAAAAGATTCGAACGATCTCTCCCCGTCACCACACGCCGGTCAACGCAATCCTGGTAGGAACGATCGTTCCGTTTCTTTTCTTGTTGCTCGTGCTGATAAATCCGACTAAGCCGGTGCACGTCCTATGGTTCGACTACCCAGCCAACGTCAACGCGCTCTACGCCTTGGTCTCGTTCGCCACTTCGGGTATCTATCTGGCCTTCTTCCTAACGGTCTTTGGCGCACTGCTTGCCCGGCGACGCGGATGGCGGCCGAGCGGAGTCTTCACGCTGGGCACCTGGGGCATGCCGGTCACGATCGCCGGCAGTCTTTACCTGCTGCTCATGCTGGTTAACATCGTCTGGCCGAGTTCGCTCTCCAGCGGTCGCGCGATCTTCAACTATGGCTGGGTCACGCTCGGAGTGATGGTCGTCATCGTGGCCGCCGGCGCGATCTTCGAGGCGATCGCGCGCCCCGACCGAAACATCGCTCGCCACCGGATAGACGAGGTCTAGGAGCCCTACAGGGGAAACGGGAGATCGTGGGCTTTTTTCAATCGACCTTCGTCCGCGCTTTGGGCGCGGCCCTGATCGCCGCGCTAGGCATTACATCGTGCGCAAGAGGCTCGAGTAACGCTACAAGCCCGGCGCTGCCGTCTTTGCTCTCGCCGGCCACGGGCAGCGGCAGCGGCGGGAGCTCCAAGTATATCTCGCACGTCGTGGTCGTCATTCAGGAGAACCGCAGCTTCGACGATCTCTTCGCGACCTTCCCGGGTGCCGACGGAGCGACCGAAGGGCTGGAAAAGTTGCCATCGGGAGACCAGTACGTGCAGCTCAAGCAGGTCGACCTGGACTCGCCGTGCGACTGGGGCCACTCGTGGCAGACCTATATCAAGGATTGGGACAAGGGCAAGATGGACGCGTTCAACGGGGAGGGTGGCGGCCAGAAATGCCCGGGAAAGGCCGGCACCGCCGTCTACCAGTACGTCAACCCGTCGGAGATTGGGCCCTATTGGACGCTCGCCCAGCAGTACGTTTTAGGCGACCAGATGTTCCAGACGCAAGGCAGCGGCAGCTTTACCGCGCATCAGGATCTGATTGCCGGCGGCACGATCCTCAACCCGAGCCAGACCGAGAGCCTGGTCGATTTCCCCTCCGAGCGTCCGTGGGGATGCGACGCACCGGCGGGGACGGTAACCTCACTGCTGATCTCGGACCCACCCAAGAAGCTAACGCGGGAGTACCATAAAGGTCCGTTCCCTTGCCTCTCATACGAGACGATGCGCGATTTGCTCGATGCCAAGTCGGTTTCGTGGACGTACTACTCGCCGCCGGAACCAAACGGGACCGGCTCGTTGTGGAACGCGTTCGACGCCATCCAAGCCGTGCGCGAGGGCCCCGAGTGGAAGACCAACATCCGCAACTCAACCAAGCTCTTCGACGACGTCAAACATAACAAACTTGCCAATGTTTCGTGGGTCGTTCCCGACGACGTCAACTCCGATCATCCCGGCGTCACCAAAGACTACGGGCCATCGTGGGTCGCAAGCGTCGTGAACGCGATCGGTGAAAGCAACTATTGGAACTCGACGGCGATCGTCATCGTCTGGGATGATTGGGGCGGTTTTTATGACAACGCGCCGCCGCCGTTCATGGATCAGTGGGGCGGCCTGGGCTTTCGCGTTCCGATGATCGTCGTATCGCCTTACGCGCGCGAAGGCCAGAGCGGTTCCGGCCTGGTCGAGCACGAGCAGTACGAGTTCGGCAGCATCTTAAAATTTATCGAAAATGTCTGGGGTCTCGGGCAGTTGGGAACGACGGACAAGCGCGCCACGAGCATCATCGACTGCTTCGACTTCACGCAGCAGCCGCGCCAGTTCCAAAAGATCGGCTCCTCGTATTCCCGCGCCTTCTTCGAGCACCAGAAGCCCTCGTACTTGCCCGTCGATAGCGAGTAACGCGAGGCCGCCGGTTGCACGCAGGGAGGATTTATGAGACAATCCCTCCCGGTCTTCAAGATCGTTTTCCTGTTTTTTTATCACTTCGTCGAGCGCCGAACTCCATCGATAAAGAGATTTAGCGCTTCTGAAAAGAGTATGTCCAATCGCAATTCGCAATAGAACCCGTGGGAAAGGACCTCGCCCCGCCAAGCCAAGCGTTCCCTCAAATACTAAGGAAGCTCCGCTTGAGGTGTTCGGGAGCATCAAACAAGTTTTTCCGAGCACGACATTTTCGGTCGAGCTGGACAACGGCCACGTGATCCTGGCGCACATCGCCGGACGCCTGCGCCGTCACCGCATCAAGATTCTTCCCGGAGATCGAGTAGAGATCGAAGTCTCGCCCTACGACTTAACCAAGGGCCGGATCGTCTACCGTTATCGCGCCGGAGAAGAGCGCCGGATCCCGCAGAGATCCGGGCAGCTTCCCTAGCTTCCCTAGTATCTCGCGCTGAGTTTGAATCGGCCCGACGTGCAGATCTCGATGATCTGCTCGTTGCTGAGCCGTTGAAACGTCTTCTTGGCGTATTCGAAGGGCTCGCCGGCGTCGGTCGCATCGTAGCGAGCTTGGGCGCCTGGATTCAGCTGCGGACGCTGTTGAAGCGTCTGCTTTTTGAAGTTGACGCGGTAGGCCAGCTCTTTTCCAAATAGCACGATCTCCCCGCGCGCATTGGCGTAGCCGCCGAAGACGGGCTCCAGGAGCTCCGAGAGGGCGCGGCCGGAGCCGCCGGCACTAATCGCGAGAACGGCGACGGGGGAGAGGGTACTCTGCATGACGGCAATTAGACATCCGTAACCCTGAAAAGGTTGCAGGCCCCCGCTAAAGGCTCCTCAGCACTTGCGCGTGAGGTTGTAGCCCGCACCCGACAGGCGTTTTCCGTCGGGCGAGAGTTTGAGCGTGTGATTGCCGTAGTAGGTGAGCGTCACCGTCGAACCATCGATGATCCAGTTGCCAGAGACGCCTTCACTGTCGGTGAGATCGCCGTTGAGCTCCATGGTGAAGGACAGCTTGGGATCGTTATCCGAGACCCAGGTCCCGACGAGATTGGTCGTGGCGCACCCCGACGGCATCGGCGTTGCGGTCGGCATCGCGGCTAACGGGGTTATCGCACCGCCATAGAATTTGTGCGCGATATCCAAGCAGAGCGGATAAGCGCCGTACGGATTCGTCGGCAGCTGAACGGCGCAAACAAACGTCACCATGTAGCCCTTGGCGAGCGGATAGCAACGAACGGTCGCAGCGGATGAGGGAGCGCCGGTCAAAAGGTTTTGCCCCGAGGCGAACCACTCACCGCTGCCCGGCGAAGATTCGCTTGCGCCGGGCAAGTAGGTCTCCAAGGCGGCCCTCGCCTTTGCGCTGCAATCGCTCAGCGAACCGGTGTCGCTGACGTACCGAATTCCCGCCGAAAGATCGACTGAGGCAATCGCTGCGGTATGCGACAGCAAGCCGAGGAAGATCGCGACGGCGATTAGCCAGAGTCCACGTTTGACGTTCAAAACTATCGCGCTCCTGAATCAAACGCTGCGCTAAGTTTCGTGCACAAAGCAGCGGCGCTATCTGCGCTGGGGGGCACCTGGGCGGCACAGGTAAAGGTTACGACGTAGGCGCCGCCGAGCGGATAGCAGTTAATCGCGGCAGCGGCCGTCGAGCCGTTCGCCGAATCGGGCGCGCCGAATGCGATCCACTCACCGGTGTCGCCGCCGAGCTCGACGGCGTTTTGCAGCACGGCATTCAATGCGGTCTTTGCCGAGCTATCACAGGCGCTCACCGGCTGATTCTGGACGACCTTACTGACGCCCACGTTCATGTCGAGCGCAGCGGGCGCCCGCGTGGCGAGCGAACCAAAAGCAGCGATGAGACCCACGGCTAACAACGTGACACGACAGCGAGAGATTCTCGTCACAGCGACCTCCTCGAAGCGAGGGCGTTAGACGGGGGAGACGAACCTTCCCTTAGCGGCGCGCTCTAGGAAGCTTTTTGAAGAGTCGCAGCCCCGTGCCGCCGTCCATAAACTCGACGCCGTCAACGACTTCGTGCATGATGAAGAGGCCGTATCCGCGAGGCGCTCCCTGCGGCGGAGCGTTGACGCATTCCGGTGGATTGAAGCCCCGTCCCTGGTGCCGTATTTCGGCGATGAGCCGCCTTCCATCCAACCAGCAATCGACCGACAGAACCGGGCCGCCCCCGTGCTCGACGCAGTTAGCGAGCGCCTCGCCGGCACCGAGCTCGAAGCCAATCAGATCGTCACCGGAAAGCCACTTCGCGGCAAACCCTGCGACGAGCGTACGCGCCTCCCTCGCGCCGGCCGCGGAGCATGGGAAGCGCCGGCTAAAGTGCGGAGTGCGGCTCACGAGAACTCAGTCCGGCGGTTGTATTTCTGGTCCCTGGCGAACCGGCACAGCCGAGATGCCGGCCACCTCGCGTAGGGTTCGGACGTCGGTGACGAGCGCCGCTCCCAACGCGTCTTTCGGCGGGCAGGTAAGATCCGGTGAAACCCATTGCTGCCACGTCACGCGCAGCGTCGAACCAAACGACGCGCTCTTCGCGCACGCCACGGTCGTTGCGTTCCCCTTTCGCGCCGCCGCGAGATCGGCGAAAAAACGCTCGACGGTGGCTTGCGGAACGGTAAATGGTTTCGGGGTTGACGATCCAGTTGAAACGGAGGCAGAACCGTCCGACCGTACCTCGATTCGATATCGCGCGGAGTTGGTCGAACCGGAGTCGACGATGACGGCGCTATCGAGGGGCGCGGCGCCAACCAGAACGAACCCGGCGTAGGCCGTGAAAAATAGAGTTGCAACTCGACGGACTGCTCGCCTCACCAGAACCTCCAACCGTGTGGCTCACGAGAACGCAGCTGTGTTGCTTTTGCAAGACGGCCTACGATGCCTCGTTCGCACGCCCCTGGGCAAGGATTTGTTGATCGCAAGCAACGGCGCGGCGATTCTCGAGAGCACGTTCGTCGCTCGGCGGCGCGTCGCCGAGCGCAAACCGAGCGACGCGCTGCTCGTTGAAGCGACGGCGCAGGTGCAAGCATACTTCGCTCGCCGCCTGCGCCGTTTCGATTTACCGTTCTTTCTCGAAGGGACGCCGCTGCAGCTTGCTGCTTGGCATGCCGTCGCATCGCTCGCCTTCGGCGAGTTCGTTTCGTATGCCGACGTAGCCCGTGCCATCGGGCGCCCGGGAGCGCATCGCGGCGTTGCGGCGGCCATGGGGGCAACGCCGATCGCGCTTTTCATTCCCGCGCACCGCGTGATCGGCGCCGACGGACGAATCAAGGGAGCGGATCGTACATCGGTGCGCGCCCGTCTCGCCGCGTTCGAGCGGGCTCAGCGAGTCAGGCCCTCCCCATAACGCGCATTCTCGATTGTCTCTTCTAAGAACGCCGCTTGATAGGCGAGGATATCGCGGACGAACGGAAACTGCGGATGGCGCCGTTCCGCCGTCGTCCGATAACGATCGCCATCGCGTTGCAAGATCTTCCAGTTCACCATCAACGGTAACGCGGCCGCAACCCTGCGGCGAACGTTGTGCGGCAACTCCGGGTCGACGAAAATCTGCGGCGGAAGGCTCGCGAGGCGCTCTTCGACTGCAGCGCACGCTTCGTCCAGCGTGAAGGCTTCGTCGCGACCGTGCAGCCACGCGCCGAGGAGCTGGCTGGTCACCACCGGCCGAATCGCTGCCAATGTCGGAAGCATCGGCGTACCATCGAGGCGTCCCACGCGGTAAAGCATCGAGAGACGCCGCGAAACGAATGGATCGTAGCTGACACCGATCAGATAGATCGTTGCAAGCGGAGCCAAACGATGGACGGCGCCGCGCATCGGCCGCAGGCGCCCGTCGTGCGAGTAATGCCCCTCGGGCGTAAGATAGAACGTGCCGCCGCGGCGAACGACGTCTTCCAAGAGCGCCAGATCCTTTTCGAGGTTCTCGCGGGTTTCGTCGAGGATTTCACGCCGGTAGGGTTCGCGCACCGTTGAGATTCGTACAACGGCGCGCGCGCGGTCAAAGAACTCGCGGTGCCAAAGATCGCTGCTCTTGGTTTCGGGAGGGAAACGGGAGGCAACCGAGTCGTCGAAGATCTCGCCGATCGGGAGTGAACCGTGCCGTCGTTGGACCGCCCACGCAAAGGCTGCAAGTGCGCGCGCACCGAGTTCGTTTTCGAGCGGGAGCAGTCCGAGAGTCATGAAGAGCGGTCCCGCGTTGACTGCGCGCAGAGCGAAGCTCAGCCATGGGAGCCGGTCTGCAAAAAAGCCGGGCTCATACATGCGGCGGGAACTCGCCGTAAATATCGGATGGCGCCAGGAACCGCTCTCCACCGTCGTCGACGAGACGATCGCCGGCGACTCGAAATCGTGCTGATGGTTGGCGACGATCAGCGTCGGACCGCGTCGCCGGGGAAGCCTGCCCCAGCTGCGCACGCGATAAGCAACGTGATCCCACACGTAGTTCGAGATAACGGCGGCAAATCGCAGCGGCCAGCCCCACAGCGACGAAAGCGGCCGGCGCCCCACGCGCAACACCGAGAGCGCCGCGAGCGCAAAGCTAAACCCTGAGAGCCCGAAGACCGCTTGGTAGCCGGCGCGAGTTCCGCCAAAGAGTCCGATCAACCAGCCGCCGGCCAACGGAGCCACAATGTTGGGCAGGCTCGTTGCGATTCCCCAAAGGCCGAGATCGCGCCCGACGTCGCGCATCTTCGGAATTGCGTCCATCGCGAGCGCCCAGCCGCTCGACATCACGCCGCCGAACCCGATGCCGAAGAGCAGCGCGAACGGAAGCATCCACGCCAGCACCGGCGCGAGCGCGAATCCGATCGTCGCGGTGGCCATGCACCCCAGGGCTAACGCGGTAACGATCTTGCGCGGTACGCGATCCGAGAGCAAACCGAGGTACAGGCTGGAGATCACGGCGCCCACGACGGTGCAGAACCCATACAGGGCCGTTCCGGCCGAAGGGTTGGCGATCTTTTGGATGTCGCGGAAGAAAAAGAGGACGAACGTTTGCAGCATCGTCAATCCAAAAAAGACCAGCACGCGAGCGACGAAGACGACGATGAAATCGTGCCAATCGCGAACGCGTGCGTGCTCCTCTGCGTCGTAGGTTCCTTCGCCGATTCCCAAGAGTGAGAGGCCGCCCACGGCCATGATGATCGCCGTGGCCATAAAACTCAGCGAAGGATTCGGCATCGAGCCGGCAATGGCAAAACCGAGCACGCTGCCGACCAGCGTGCTGGCGCCGCGTATGCCCGATACGACGCCCCAGTTCCGCTGCGGTACCGATTCGGGGAGGAGCACCTGATACGCGCTCAGCGCGACGTTGGCTCCGAGCGTTGCCACGACGAGCAGAACCGCGAACCATGCCAACGAATGCGTGTACGAGAGCGCGGCCAAAGCGGCGACGTCGATCGCAACGCCTGCGCCGACGAACGCGCGGCGCGAGCCGCCTCGGCGCCGGAGCGCATCGGAGAGCCATCCGGCAAACAGCGGCACGACCGCCGTAGCGAGCGCCACGGTGCTGGCGAGCACCGCGAGCACGAGGACGTGGTTCTCCGGCGCCAGCCGGATCGTCGTGGCCGGCACGGCGATCGCCATCAACGCGGTGTCTTGAACCGTCAGCGGGATCCAGAGCGCGTTGAGCATGACCCAACCGCCGATCTCGCGCAGATTGGTCCTCGTGAAGCGGTTAATTAGACGTTCCTTAAGTGTTTTATTGCTTGACGGCGTCGATCAGTACGATTCCGCGACCGCCAAA
>PMTY01000018.1 GCA_003167155.1 Candidatus Cybelea tumulisoli | reverse complement strand
CTCTGCGACGGTCTGCCGGTTGACGAAGACTACCGGAATTCCACGGGCGTTTTGACGAGAAGAGCCGCGTTTATCCCGCGCGGTCTCATTGAGAACATCGGGAAAGAGTCCAATGAACTGCAGCAGACACCCGGACTCGTCCAAGATGAGGATGAGGTTGTGCAGGTCTATCGCGATCGCGGCGACGTGCCATTCGAACGCTATCGCGTTCTGCTGCGCGCGATTCCCAAGCGCGATCTGACGAGTCTCTCCAAGTTATCTCCCGGCACGATCAAGATGGCTCGCCAAGGGCGGACGCTGCCACAACCCGCGAATCAGGGGCATCTGCTACGGGCGATCGTCGTGTNNTGCCTACGTTCGAGACGATCGAAAAACTCGACCCGCCCGGTATTGCAGCGGAGATTCGCGCGGATGCATCGGCAGAAACGGGCCGAGCATGCCCTGGTGAGGTGGCCTTGGCTTCGGCGCGCGTCAGGACCGTAGCTCGATACGAGAGGTCGATAGCTACAGCCTTAGCTTTGCTGGCACTTTAAAGCACACAGGAGCCGCCGCAGTCCCTCATCCCGAGGAAATGCTCCAGGCCAAGAGTTCATGGGGGACGCGTGCAAGACGCGAAGAGGCGACCGAGACAGTCCACGTATTCATGTGGAAGTTTCCGGGACTCCCGAGATTCCACGCACGAAAGAGGCGATTCGCAGTAGTAGCCTGTCCGCAAGTCCGCGGCCGTCGTCCGCGCGGTCTGCGTTGATGGCGATGCGCGCAAGACACCCAGTTCGCGGCGGTGCGCGAACAAAGCGGGGAGGGCGCGGGCCTCCGCGCCATGCACAATGTGCGGCGAGCCGGTGCTGAAGCGCAGGCGCTGGGCGTCGCAGCTGGCGCGTGCAGCAAGGAACCTCAAGGGGGGCACGAAATAATACGCGTCAACGACACATGATTGTAGCCGCAAAGCTAATTTTGGCCGTTCTTGCAGTGTACGGCCTCGCACTTGGCGCGAATGTCGCACAGGTGAACGTGCCCGCCTCGAACGCGCTGTGTTACCCGCCGATGGTGCAACGGGGACCAAGCCAGTCCGACCTCACGGCCGACGTAGCGCAAAACCTTTTCAAGGGGCGCCAATACAGGGCCGCTGCACGAGCTTACTACCAGTTCTTTAGGTGCAGCTACCAAGGCGGAACTCCAATCAATCCTATTGTGAGCGATGACCAGCAACTACGCCCGTTCGATGCGGCGTTGCGTCAAGCGACTGCAGGACGATTCCTCACAGCGGTGACCGGGCTCAAGCAGGTCCTCCGAGCACTACCAGATTTTGGCGAAGCACGGTTCTTGTTAGGTGTGTTCGAGTGGTCGGCGGGCCTACGTACGGATGCGAAGGCGACGTGGCGCGCCACAATCGTCGCTCCGTACTTTGTGCAGCCGCCTGACTCTGACAGCGCGCCGTGGGTGGTGAGCGAAGCGGCACAACTCCTTTGGTGGGCAGCTCAGCATAACAAGTAAGTGCGGAGAGTCACCCGTCGCTGGGTTGAAGAGAAGATGTGTTCAAATGACACCCTTTAGTCTTCTCTGTGTTGCCGTTCTGCTCGCATCGTGCCACCGAGGTGCGCAGTATAACGCGGATGAGGTGCGCCGTCTCACTATGCCTAGTCCGTTATTAACACCGCAGCCCGGTCCAACCTCTTGGCTTACCTACGTCGCGGTGGATTATGGCAAACTTGCACAACCGAAACTAAACTCAAAGGAGATACGCCAGATTCGTGCCGTCTTACGCGAGGTGAAGGTTTGTCAACGACCCGGAGTGCGGTACGGCTTTCCCCCGAGCAACGGGAGGCGGAACGATCCGATGGTCGTCTTCTTTCAATCTCAGGTCGTGGAACAAGGACGTGGATACACGCCAGGCCATGTGTTTGGCAACAATAACCTGATTTATCTGGAAGATGGGACGCTGGCCGCGACTATGTATGAAGTTAGCGATCGAGAAGCCATCGCTGAGGAACCATGTTTTGAATGAGGTTGGCCGCTTCTCAGTTGACTGCGCCTACGCGATGGCCGACGCCGCCCCGGCGTCTACCCTTCTGCACGTCCTCGCGATTGTGGAGCGTTGGCTTTTCGTCTAACAGCGGCCTCAGCGCAGAGGAACAGGCTCGGCTCTGCGAGCTACAACATTTCCCGCCTTGACACGGCACTGTGCCGCCGCCCGGGGGAAAGTTGCAAACCGTTGCCCCTATGGCGGGTCTGCTCACAAATGGGGCATAGGGGATACCGTGCGCGCGTTACGCAGATTCTTAGGGCGAGTGCGCCGGAAGTAGCTCAATAATGATCTTGTTGGACTTCAGTGAAACTATCTTGCCGTTTATCTTCGGCCTCCCCGTAACCTGTACTGAAAACTTGGAGCCATCTACGAAGTTATAGAGTAATCCAAGATTGAAAACCGCATAAAGCGCGTCGCCCGAAGACACAATGGTGTTTGCTGACTCGGGAACAGGGTCAATCCCAAAGGTGCTGGTTTTGTTTCTTGCGAGCATCGACTTGTTTGTGAGATTTACGATCGTAAAGGTGTAGGAGTCACGACGCGAGCCGAAGGACGCCTGCGTTGCTCCCGAAACGTTTCTGAGCTCTACGTTTACGAGGATGGGACGATTTATCGACATCGGCAGGGCCGCAGGCATTACTGCCAGCTTGAAGCCATCCGCAACTGCACCGCTTGGGCCCGACGTGGAATGGCGTGTGTACATCCCCGTGTTGTGGGGTTGTCGAGGCTGGGGAGCCGGAGTTATCAGCAAAACGACGCCGAATACTAGCGAATATGTAGAGACTGTGATGGTAAGGGCCTCCGCTCGCTCTTTTTCGAGCTTACCCGATGTATTCTATTCCCGCGCTACTACCCCCGCGCACCGGTCGGCGCCCGAGGCGTACATCTCAAGGCCGACCCCTCACGCATAGCGCGTTACGCCAGAGGGGGGGTCAGAATCGCGCATGATATCCCCTATCCCTCAAATCTCATGGGGAAGGTGGGAGTCGAACCCACATGAGTTGCCTCGGCCGCTTTTGAGGCGGCTGCGTCTGCCATTCCGCCACTTCCCCGGAAGCTACGGCTGATTCGCGTCGAGCAGCCGTTGAGCCTCGGCGGCACTTTGAACGGGGCGCACCCCAAGGCGCATCTCGACCGATCGGCGCGCGAAGATCAACGTCACGAGCTCCGCACCGCGCGTCGTCCGCAGGTCCATCCGCGCCACGTCTCCGCGGCGCCAGCGCAACGTCGTTAGTTGCCGGCCATGCAGTATTCCGAGCGCATCTTCGTTGGATGCCTTGAGAACCGCGTCGCCCGAAACAAAGGCGAAGCCGGAGATACTCTCGAGGCGCGCGGTGGAGCGCGCAACGTGCGGCGCGAACTCCTCAGCAACGATCAGCTCGTCCTCGCCGCCTCGCAGCGTCAAGGTGCGCGTAAATATCGCACCGCCATCCGGGAGGTCGGGCGCGTCGTAGGAACACGTGATGCGTACCGTCGTCAGCACGTCGTTTCTGCTACAGGCGTACGGGCGGTTAAATGTGCCCGCCGCGAAGGGATGCGTATATGCCGCAATGTAGTCGCGCGACGACGCCGGCGGCTCCGGATCGGTCGCATCTCTCAAGAGGCCGATGCTCGT
>PMTY01000171.1 GCA_003167155.1 Candidatus Cybelea tumulisoli | reverse complement strand
TATATTCTATAAGATGCCGGCATACGTGATCGTCAATGTGAACACGCGCGACCCCGAGCGGTACGAAGAGTATAAGAAAATGGCTCAAGATGCGGTCGCGCGGTTCGGAGGGCGCTACATCGTGCGCGGGGGCAAGATGGAGGTGCTCGAAGGAACGTGGGCGCCTACACGAATCGTCGTGCTGCAGTTTGAGTCCTACGAGAAGGCCCTTGCGTGGTGGCATTCGGATGAGTATGCTTCTGCAAAGCAGCTACGCCAAAGCCTGAGCACGACCGACTTAGTGATCGTGGATGCCTTGCAATAGATAAGCAGGGCAACGCGGCGTTCTCAGCCTTCGCTAACACGGCCTTGATAGAGTAGCAGTCGTGGCTCGGTTTTTCTTTGGTTTGCCGGCGCTTGCACTTGTGGCAGGCGCGGCGCTCGCGGCGTGCGTGTCACAGACCGGCCAACCGCCGCGCAACACCGGCATGGGGATCGACGCGTTTGGGCATACGCAGCTGAGCGAGGAGCGGTCGACGGTTGCGCCGGATCGCCTGGCGCATCTACAGCGCTTAATCGCCTCTTTGCGGTCGAGTTTGCCGAAGTACCGCAGTATCGAGCGCGCCGAGGCTGACGGATTTCGTCCCGAAGGTCCCGACGTGCCGGTCGGCGCGCTCAAGCATTTCGTCAGCTACGGCAACGTGGCGGTGAACTGGCAGCACCTCGATCCGGATCGACCGATGGCCCTCCTCTATCGGAGGACGCAAAGCGGTTACGAACTCGCCGGCGTCATGTTCACCGCCCCGATCACCAGCACCATGGACGAACTCGATCAGCGCGTACCGCTGGCTTACGGGCACTGGCATTCGCACCGCAACATCTGCCAGCCTAAGGACAGCACGGCAACGCTTACGCCGGAGCAGCGCCACGAGTTCGGTTTCAGCGGTTCGATCAATACCAAAGTGGCCTGCGACGCGGCCGGCGGCGTCTTCATGGACAACGTTTTCGGCTGGATGGTCCACGTCTACCCATTCGAGGACGATCCCGCGAAACAGTTCTAGCGGTCTCGCCTCAGGTTTACGCGAACGTGCGTACCGGCCTTACCGCGTAGAAGGTTTCGCCCGGTGCGCGAGCTGCTTCGATCTGCTCGAGGCGCTCGTACCGGTAGATGATGGCGCGAGCGCGTCCGTCGTCGGCATCAAATACGCCGGCGCCGCGAACGCCCGGCGGTACGCTGCTCTCTACGTCTAAGGAGGCGTGTTCGAACGCGTAGACATCCTGCGATGTTGGATCGATAGCCGCTTCGCCCGTCGCCGCCGCAAGCCGGTAAAGCGCGAGGTTGTGCGATTCGGCCACGTCGTGCCGCTCCGCAACCAAGTGATGATCGTCCCAGGCTGCGGCGAGATGCCGGAACGCCTCGTGCCCCCCCAACTGCAGCATCGCGATAACGCGCCGCTGGTTATGCGAGAGCAGGACCGCTGCCTGACTCACTTTTGGCGCGCCGGAGCGGGCCTTCTCGACGAGCGTTTCGTACGATGCAACACCAGCGGGCCCGCGATCCTCTCTCAGGTTCACCAACGCGATAGCCCACCAAGAGGGCGCCGCGAACGTGATGACGGGTCCACCGGGGCG
This sequence comes from Candidatus Cybelea tumulisoli, assembly GCA_003167155.1. Classification (GTDB taxonomy): domain Bacteria; phylum Vulcanimicrobiota; class Vulcanimicrobiia; order Vulcanimicrobiales; family Vulcanimicrobiaceae; genus Cybelea; species Cybelea tumulisoli. The sequence goes on along the minus strand of PMTY01000171.1, from coordinate 14,693 downwards.
GTGATCCGTCGCTGTGTGCCGTTGGAGATCCTCATGTGGGCGCGTCATCAAGTTCCTTTCTTGGAGGAAGGCGGACGCGTTTGCGCCCGCCTTCCATGGGATTGCGCGTCGTTGCGGTCTTTAGTACGCTGCGATGCCGTTCGGGCTGCCCCAGCCGCCCGGACCCGAGTACGTCTTGTACCCCAACGAACCTTTGGCGCCCGCGGTGCAGAGATATTCACCGCCGCAGGAGCCGTCGCTACCCGACTTGATGTCGTGGAGCTCCTTCTTGAGTTTCTTTGCCTTGAGTTTCCAGAAGCCCTCACCGGCGTTCAGTTTAGTGGCGTTGCCCATGAGGCCGATGACGCCGGCGGTGAACGGTGAGGCTACGCTGGTACCGCCAACGGTGAACCAGCCGCCGTAGATGGCGGCGTATTCAGCAACGCCCGGCGAGACACCGGCCTCCGACGAGACGTCGGCGTCGGTGCGACTGGTACAATCGGGATCTTTTTGCCATGAGGGCTTCGGAATGGCGGTTCCGACCTCTGTTGCGTCGGCACAGCCGGCTCCCGCGTCATTCCAGATCGTTTCGGAGTACTTAGAGCCGCTTTCCTCAAGCTGAGTGCCGCCGACCGCGACGACGCTGGCGAGTACCGACGGGCCGCCGATGTGGTCGTACGCCTCGTCGCCCGATGCGGCAAGATACGCGATGCCCTTCGTATCAAAGTAGTTGCTGAAGTTCGGGTCGCCGCAGTCGCCGCTGCCGTAGCAGATCCAGCTATTGCTGAGGATCGTCGCGCCCAGCTTGACGGCTTCCGTTTCGATGGTCTCGAAGTCGTTGCTGCTGCCCCCGCCTTCCATGAGATAGACGGTGCATTTCGGACATGCGGCAGAGACCATCTCGATGTCTAGGTCCGTCTCCACGCACCAGCCGTAATCCTCGCAACTCGGAGGATAGTTACTCTGCTGCCCCGCCGCGTTGTATTTTTTTAGGGTGCCCGTTCCGAGCTTATACGTGCTGCGGTACGTCGAGAACGTTGTAGCGGCGTCCGGGTCATCGCCAGCCTCAATGACGGCGACGATCTGTCCCTTACCTTTTCCCAAAGAACCGGTAAGGTTGTAGGCCGTCTCGAGTTGGGTCGCCGTCCAGCCGCAAGTTGACGACGGATTGCAGCCAGAGAGCGGGGAGATCCCGTTCTTCTCAGAGATGAGCGCCAGGCAGGTAGGCTTGCCGGTGACTTGCGGGCATGCGGGGCGCGCGAGATGCTTCGCCTGCCACTCCGGGACGCCGATGTTATGGGCGAATGCCGACTGACCCGCTAGGGACGTGCCGGCACTGGTGGGTACGTTCGAAGATCCGCCTGCGCTACAAGCGGTGATCGCCAGCACCGCGACGAGCGGCGCGGCAAGTTTCAAGAATTTCACAAATGCTCCTTAGATAAGTTGATCTGAAAATGTGATTCGGGTCGACGTCTCTTCTCGGGCGCACCTCGCCAATGCCTGCTAGTCTTGTAGCAACGGCCGGCAACCGGCCCCTTTGTCGTGCCGGAAGGAACGTCTGCAGGTGTATGGCATTCGCCATCATGGGAAAGCGACTCTCCGACATGGCAGCGTCCCTCGCCGCAGCGCTTACGATTTCGTCGTGCTCGGCGTCGTCGAATCCAACGCCGCAGCTCTTCGTCCGGGAGAATGCGTTCCTGCAGTCCCTCGACCGAAACGGAACCGGGAAAATCCGGCACGTCGTCTATGTCGTTCAGGAGAACCGGAGCTTCAACGATATGTTTGAGGGCTATCCGGGGGCCGACACCACGTCGACCGGAAAAGATTCGTCCGGGAAAAAAGTTACGCTGCAGCCGATTTCATTGAAGACGACGTACGACATGGACCACTCGGCGCATGCAATGTTTGAGGACTGCAACGGGACCGGTCTGCTTCCCGGCACCCATTGCCGGATGAACGGCTTCAACAACGAAGAGATCTATGGAAGCCCCAGCAACGGCCAGTACGCGTACGTTCCGCACGGGGAAAGCAAGCCCTATTGGGATATGGCGCGCGAATTCGTGTTGGCCGATCGGATGTTTGCATCGCAGCTCGACGAGAGTTTCGTCGCGCACCAATACATTATTGCGGCTCAGGCGCAATCGAGCGTCGACGTACCGTTTTTTTATTGGGGGTGCGGCGGCGGCAAGGGGAACGAGGTCCAGACACTCGAGAAGAACCGTACGTACGGAGCCGACCAGCGGCCATGCTTCAACTACGAAACGCTCGGCGACGAACTCGACAAGGCCGGTTTAAAGTGGCGCTTCTACACGAACCGCTACCGCGTGCCGCTTGGCGGCCTTTGGTCGGGATATCAAGCGGTCCGACATATCTTCCGAGGACCAGACTGGCAGAAGGATGTGATCACGCCGCAGCGCCGGTTTCTAACGGACGTCAAAGCCGGAAACCTCGCCAGCTTTACGTGGATCACGCCGCTTTGCGCGAACTCCGATCATCCCGACTGCGGCGGAGGGGGTGGGCCATCCTGGGTCTCGTCGATAGTAAACGCGGTGGGTGAGAGCAAGTTTTGGGATTCGACGGTCATCTTCGTCCAGTGGGACGACTGGGGCGGCCTTTACGATCCCGTTCCTCCGCCGCATAAAGGCTACGACGGGTTGGGTTTCCGCGTTGGGTTGATCGTAATTTCACCATACGCGAAGCAAAAATACGTCTCGCACGTTCAATACGAAACGGCCAGCGTGTTGCGTTTTGCAGAAGACACCTTCGGTCTCGGACAATTATCAGTCGCGGACGCGCGCGCGGCCTCACCGGCCGGCGATTGTCTCGACTTCAACCAAGTGCCGCGCAAGTTCGTGCCAATTAAAGCTCCCCTGAATGCAGCGTTTTTCTTGCATCAGCCGCTCGACCCCCGAATTCCCGACGAGCATTGATGGTTACTCAAATGATCAAGGTCGAGATCGAGACCAAAGATGGAACTTGCCCGGGGTACGTCTATCGTCCGACCGGTAGCGGTCCTTGGCCAGCCGTTCTCATCTTCATGGATGGGCCCGGCATCCGGCCTGCAATGCTCGAAATCGGCGAGCGGCTCGCAACCTACGGCTACTTCGTGCTGCTACCCGATCTCTTTTACCGCTCTGGCCCATACGAGCCGATGGACCCGCACGTCGTCTTCAGTGACCCCGACCGGCGCAAGATCCTGATGGAGAGATTTTTTGCCCTCGCGACTCCGGGCAATATCATGTCGGACACGCGCGCGTTCATCGACTACCTTGCGGCCCAGTCCGACGTAAAACCGGGGGCCATCGCTACGACGGGCTACTGCCTGGGGGGCTTGATGTCGCTCACTGCGGCAGGAACCTATCCGGACCGAATCGTGGCGACGGCTTCGTATCACGGCGGCCGGCTCGCGACCGATGCGCCGGATAGCCCACACCTGCTCGCGCCGAAGATCGAGTCGCGAGTCTACGTTGCAGGTGCGATCGAAGATCAATCGTTTCCGGACGAGATGAAGCAACGGCTGGAGGAAGCGCTCACTAAGGCCGGCGTCGACCACAAGATCGAAACCTACCAGGCCAAACACGGCTGGGTGTTGCGCGATACGCCCGCCTACGACGCCGCTGCCGCCGAACGCCACTGGCAGACGCTGATCGAGCTGTTGGATGCGACGTTGAAGCGTTAGCCCAGGGACTCCCAGCTTAGCTCCAGGACTTCCGAGCTAACGAAATGGTATGCTACGGCCCTCAGTTGGAGCGAGAGGAAGCGATGCCAAATGGACCGTTCTAGTACTATCCGCCCACGGGTCTACGCACTGATCGCCGCACTTGCGATCGCGACGGTCTCGGCGGCGAGTGCGAAGGGAGTGACGCTCATTCAGCGAGCGGACGGCTCGGTACGCACGTATGTTGACGTCAACATCCGGCTCTCTGGGCAAACGCTCTGGCTTCGCAGCGCCGATAGAAAAGGCGTACTCAAAATCGTTACCGGCGCGTGTTCGTTTGTAGGAGCGGTTCAGCGCTGCCTTCCCTATGCGGTCGCGCTGATTCAGGATGGCAAGACCCGTCCGATAGCAATTTCACACGGAACGGTCTTTCTCAACCTATCGAGCACCGCGCAGCGTCTGCCACTCTCGTCGGAGCAGTTGGCTCCGCGAACCATACTCGCCTTATGGCGCACCGTTCGTGGAACGTACGTCACGATAAAGGGCAATCTCGACGAGGTGGATCCATGAGCGGCTCTTTACGAAGCGTAATTGCGCTCGTGCTGGTAATCGGGTTGCCTGCCGCCGCGCTGGCGCAGAATCACGGTGGTGGTAGTCACGCGTCGAGCGGCGGCGGTGGTCACGTCTCGAGCGGTGGCGGCGGGCGCGTCTCCACGCCGTCGGCGCCGGCCGCTCCGCCGCTACAGAGCCAACACGGTTTCAGCTTCCCTGGCGAAGCGAGCGTGCGACCTATAACGCCGCAGCGCCCGGTCGCGCAGCCGGTTTCACACATGCATTCGCCCGTTAGCGGGAACCTTACGGGTGGCCCATATCGCGGACAGTTTAATGGTCGTGTGATTCACAACCCGCGCCGTTGGGGAGGCTGGGGATGGAATCGTGGCATCCATTGGTATCCGGCCCCGATCTATTGGGGCGGCGGATTCTGGGGACCGTTTGCAACCGGTGGACTAACCACCGGATTACTCTTTGGATCGATCATCGATTATCAAGACCAAGCCATTTATCCGTCGTATCAGATCGAGCCGAGCAGCCCCGGAGCAGAGCTTCTGCAGAACTACGGGCTCCAGCAGACGGAGTGCGGACCGCCGAATCTCGTCGTCATCTGGGGGCCCGACAACAGTGTGATTTGCGCCTATCCGAACGATATGGTGGGACCGGGCAACTACGAGCTCGATCCCACGACGTTAACGATCGTATCGCAGTCTTGACGAGTGGCTCGCGAGAAGACTTACTTCAGTAACTGCCGGAGGAGATCGATGTTTTTACTTTCGCATTCATACTTGCCGTCCTTACGCGTCGCGATGACGCGCGCGGCGCTTCTAGCAGCAATTGCCTCGACCGTCGCTTGCGCTCACACAAGTCAGGTCGCACCGTCTGCGCTTGTCGCCAATCCCTCGAATTACGACGGACAGAGCGTTACCGTCGCCGGTACCGCGAAGAACCCCACGTCCCTCGATACTCGCCGTGGGACCGCGACGACCTATCAACTCTGCGACAGCGCGTGCATCACCGTCATCGCGTTTGGGAACGGAAACGCGAACGTTAGCGATGGGAGTCAGACGACGGTGAGCGGTCGCTTTCGCGCCTCGTTCGGCCGTAAGCAAATGATGACGAACGTCTTAATTGTCGGCGGCCGCATACGTGGCTCCGGCGACGCGGCGGCGTCTTCACCGTCACCGTAACGCCCCGGGGATGCCCTTAGCTATGCCGGCCGCTGCGCCCTCGCCGTATGAGATCTTCCGGCAAGCGCAGCGGGTCTGGCAGGCGCGAGTGGTTCCACCGTACGAATCGTTTCGCGTTTCGTGCGATCGTACTTTCCTTGCCGCGCGCTGCGAGTCGGGCGACATAGTCGAGTTCACCGTGCGCATGACCGACGGGCGCACCTACGCCCGGGCATTCTCTGCGAATGGAGATGCCTCGAAGGTATTGATGCAAGGCGGGTATATTTCCGGGCCGGTCGAGACGCCGCTCGGATTCTATCGAGCGCTTCCCAACGACGGACCGTCGCCGATGCCGTCGCCGCCGAACCTCGCGCAAGACCCGCTGCAGACCATTGCGACGGTAACGGCCACCGCGCACGTCTACGACATCGAGCTAACCGGCGAAGAAAGAATCGACGGGCGCCTTTGCTACCACCTTACGCTGCGCCCGACGATCGATCCCGATCGCTACCCGCTGCGCGATCTCTGGGTCGACGAAGCGAGCTTTGAAGTCGTGCAACTGGCCTACGAGCGCCCGTACGACGAGAAGCACACGCGCGCTCTGGTTCTGTATCGCTTCGCTCCGGTCGGGCCCGAACATCTCTGGACCATCGTTCACATCGAAGCGCAAGCTGCGGAACGCGGGCTCTTTTCGACGCGGATCGAGCGTGTCTCCGACGATTTGAGCGACCTAAGCTTCCCTACGTCTGCGCCCGACTGGTATTTCCGGCCGTGATCGCAACAAAGACCGCAGCGGTGCTTCAGAGCACGGGTCCGATGACGGTCGATCGGCTGCACATCGAGCAGCGCGATATCCCGCCGTTGCAAGCAGGTCAGGTCCTCGTCACGATTCGAGCGTGCGGTGTTTGCCGCACCGATCTCAACATCGTCGAAGGCGATCTCAAGCCCCACCACCCGGCGATCGTGCCGGGGCATCAAATCGTCGGCGTCGTCTCCGCCGCCGCGCCCGACGTCACGCTGGCCATCGGAACGCGCGTCGGCATTTCGTGGCTCGGCAGCACCGATGGCACGTGCCGATTCTGCCTCGACGGTCGCGAGAACCTCTGCGACAATCCGATCTATACCGGTTATGATGTCGACGGGGGATATGCCACTGCCGTCGTCGCCCGCGCAGATTTTGTCTACCCGCTGAGCGATCGACTCGACGACTTGCACGCCGCACCGCTTCTTTGTGCCGGCATCATTGGCTTTCGGGCCTTGCGCGTTGCGGGCGTTCGGCCCGGCGAGCGCGTTGGATTATACGGCTTCGGCGCGTCGGCCCATCTTGCACTTCCGATTCTCAAAGCGTGGGGATGTTCGGTGTTCGTAGTGACGCGGGGCGCTAATCATCGGGAGTTTGCCGAGAAGCTCGGCGCGGACTGGGTCGGGAGCGAAACCGATCGGCCGCCAAAGCCCCTCGACCGTGCCATAACGTTTGCGCCTGCGGGCGCGGTCGTTGTGGCGGCGCTGGGAGCGCTGCGCAAAGGTGGAGTCGTCGCGATCAACGCGATCCACCTCGATTGCATCCCGCAGTTCGACTATGATTCGCTGCTCTGGGGCGAGCGAGAGATTCGCAGCGTCACCAACATGACGCGGGCAGACGCACGAGATTTCCTGGAGCTCGCCGCGCAGCTCGGAATCAAACCCACAGCGACCCCTTTCCCGCTCGAGCGTGTGAACGACGCTCTCCGCGCCGTCGAAAATGACTCGATCGACGGATCGGCGGTCGTTACTCTGCCGGCGCTAGATATCGACATTTAAGAAGTTGTCGAATGCGCCGCCGGAGCCGGGGTGAAAGCCGCGCAGGTCGGCGTTGTACGCGAAGATGCTCGGAACGATGTCGAGAACGATTGTAGGCACGTCGCGCGCAAGCTGCTCTTGAATGAAGTCTTCGTACGGCCGGCGCTCGCGGAACGTGTAGAGCATCTCAAAGGCCCGCATCGCCGCGTCGACCCTTTGATTGCAGTAACGCGAGACGTTTTGCCCGTTTGGCGGGACCTCCCGGCACGAGTAATAATCCGACACATCGCCCTCCGGGTCGCCGCTGTAGATAAATGTGGCGAGGTCGAAATTGCCGCCGGAGAGGATCCCACCGTCCTGCGCGGCGGCGAACATTTGAGGAGCGGTGTAACGCTTTACGTCGAGCTCGGCGCCAATCTGCGCAAACCAACCGCGGATCAGCTCGGTGCGCTGGTCGTAGTCCGGCGATCCGATCGGCGTGGCGAAAAGCAGCGCGAGACGCATCGCACCCTTGCGCCGGATGCCGTCGGGGCCGCGTTTCCAGCCGGCGCGATCGAGCGCGCGATTTGCTGCCGCGAGATCGAACGGCGCCGTCGGCACGCGCGAGTCGAAAGCCGGATTGCCGGGTGAAACCATGTCGTCCTGCACGACGCCCAGATCGTCCCCGATCTTGTGATTGAGCGTCTGGCGATCGATCGCGAGGCGCAGCGCGCGACGAACGTTGACGTCGGCTAGCGCCAGGTGCGCGACGTTGAGGTCGATGTGGAGAAAGCCGCTACCGGGCTGCTTGACGACGGTAATGCCTGAAATACGCCGCGCGCGTTCGTAATAGGAGGGCGGAACGGCCCAAAAGTCGATTTCGTGGGTTTGTAACTCGCTCAAAGCGGAGTTGCGGTCGGGCACGACCTTAACGATAACGCGCGCAAGCCGCGGCGGGCCGCGAAAATAGCGCGGATTTGCAACCATCTCGATGTAGTCGGAGCGCTTCCAGCGTTCGTACTTGAACGGGCCGATGCCGACCGGCAGCGAGTTGTAGGGCGCTTCGTTGATGTTCGCCAGATTGCCCAGGAGATGCTTGGGGAGAACCGATGGGTTGCTCGCGGTCGAAAAGTATTGATAGACGAAACCGCCGTATGGGCGGCGCAAGCGATAGACGACGGTATACTTGTCGGGCTCCTCGATGCGCGCGATGTCGTCCCAACCCGCGCGCGAGCCCTCGTTGTTGGCCGGGTTCAAGATGATCTTAGTGGAGAAGACCACGTCGTCGGCGTTAAAGGGCGCGCCGTCCGACCAGACGACGCCGCGGCGTAAATGATACGTGATCGTCTTGCCGCCGGCGCTGATGCCGCCGTTCGCCTTCGTAGGAATTGCCGTTGCCAACTCGGGAATCGGCGCGCCACGCGTACTCGTGCGAACGAGCCACGCCGCGGTCAGCTCCGACATCGCACTAACGATGGCTTGCGTGCTCAGGTGGGTGTTGAGCGTCGACACGTTTTCGACGGTCGCGATGCGCAGAACGTGTGGAATGGTGTAGGCGCGCCGCCCTCCCGCCGGCGCGGCGCCGTTGTGGGCGCAGCCCGTAAGCGCAGCGCTCGCTAGAAGAGCGGCGAGGAGCGGGCGCATAGGCGCGTCTGTCGAGCGAAACGAAGGGAGCGGGACGATGCTGCGTGTCAAGCTATTCGGCACGGGCCGCGTCCTGGATGGCGACACCGAGCCCAAACTTCGCAGCCGGAATTGGACCCTCCCGCTCCTGGCATACGTCGTCTTGCACCGTGGCGAGATAATCCCTCGCTGGCGGCTGGCGTTCACAATCTGGCCCGACGAAACGGAAGAAGCCGCGCTGCAGAACTTGCGACGCAACCTGCATCTGCTCGTCAAGGCACTCCCCGAAGAATCCGGCGGCGAGCCGCATCTCCGCATCGACGCCGATGCGATTGCGTGGAACAATGCAGCGGATTTTCAAGTCGATGTTGCCGAGTACGAACGGCTGCGCGCCGATCCGGCTACACTGGAACAAGCGGTTGCGGTCTACGAGAGCGACCTGCTTGAAGAGATCTACGACGACTGGGTGAGCGCCGAACGCGAACGGCTGCGCCGGCTCTATCACGCCGATCTCACCGCGCTTATCGTCGCAAACCGAGCGCAGCGGAGATTCGGCAAGGCCATAACGTTCGCGCAGGACCTTTTGGCTGCCGACCCGTGGCGCGAGGACACGTTGCGCAGTTTGATGTCGGCCCGCTACGAATCGGGTGATGCCGCCGGCGCTCTCGCGGAGTTCGACCGCTTCGCGCGACTGCTCGCCGCGGAGTTGAGCGCGCAGCCGATGCCGGAGACGCTCGCACTGCGCGAAACGATCGCGCGAGGCGGACCGATACCCGGTGCTTCGGACGTGCCGAAGGCGCCGGTAAAGCGAGTGCCGCCGGCCATACCATTCGTCGGCCGAGAACGCGAGTTAGAGCAACTGCATGCGCATTGGAACCGCGCCGCAGCGGGCAGCGGAACCTTCGTGCTGGTGCGCGGCGACGCGGGTATCGGCAAGAGCCGCCTGGTCTCCGAGCTCGCGCTCATCGTCGAAGCTGAAGGCGGGCGCGTGATCGAAGGCACGACGAGTTCACCCGAACGTGAGCCTTACGAGTGCTGCGCGCGGGCAGTACTTGCAGCTCGGAGACGTGAGGGGTGAGGCCGAGTCGCTGATGTACGCCTCCGGCGCGTGCACCCTGTCGGCGCGTAGCGAGGCTGCGCTTGCGTTCGCGGAGGAGGTGAGAGCCATCGCGGAACGCACCGGCGATCAGTGGATCCGGGGCTTCGCCCTTGGCGCGCTCGTTGGGCAAAGCGACGAGGCGCAGAATTATGCACGCACCGCGGAGTACGCCCAGGAGCAGTTGCAGCTGACCATCTCGTTTGGGCTCCCGATGATCCAGTGCGTTGCGCATGCCAATCTGGCCGGCGCTCTTTGGAACCTTTGGCGGGTGGACGAAGCGCTGGTGCACTTCCGTGCCTGCATCGCCCTGAAGGAAGCGACGGCGCTCGTGTACGGCGCCGCCGGCGAGAACGAATTTGCGCTGTTTCTGGGCGAGCTCGGGGATCTCGAGGCGTCATTGGCGATGTTCGAGCGCGGCGAGTCGGTGGCGAGCCGTATCGGGCGCTCCGCGCATCTGCTGGAGATCGCGAACGACCGCGCGCACGTCTGTTGGCAACACGGCGCGATCGAGGAGATGCGCGCGGCCGTTGCCGAGGCCGCGAAGCTCGTTGGCGAACTTGCCCGCTCGCGTTCGGCATGCGCGCACGCGGTCAATCGCGCGCGCCTGCTCCGTTGCGACGGCCGGTTCGATGAAGCAACAGCACTACTCCTCGCCGCTGCTGCGGATTATGGCCGCGTCCATCGCCCACTCGACGCGATCGTCGCGACGGAGGAGCTGGCGGAAACCCAGCTCGCCGCCGGTCGCATCGAAGAAGCGCTTGCGACCCTAGAGCAATCGCGAAAGCTCATCGCGCAACTCGAGGATCCATCGGCGCAGTTGAATCCAGTCGCGCATCATTGGATCGCGCATCGCATCCATCGCGCCGCCGGCAATCAGGCTCGAGCTTCTTTGGCGCTTAGCGAAGCTCGCGGGGCTTACGACCGGCGCAGGGACGCGATTTCCGACGCGTCCCTGCGTGGCTGCTTTGAGGCGATGCCGCTGCATCGCGCCGTGCTTGAAGCGGCGCCTTAGGGTGAATGAGATAGCGCGATGGGAGTGGGCGGCCGCTCAACGCGCGGTGCATCGGGCAGACGGCCTTCTTGCGCATCGACGGGACGCGCGACGATGCGATAATCGAAGGCGAGCGTGCTTCGGCCGCGTTCGTTCTCACGCACTTGGAAGCCGTAGGGCGTCTTCATGCTGACGTAGAGCCCGCGCGATTCGCCCAGCGGAGTGAGGAAAACGTAGTAATCGGTGTTGCGGGCCATCAGCGAGGCGAAATCGGATCCGATCTGCACGTTGACGACGCCGCCGTCGAGGCGAGTGCTGCCGAAATCCTCGATGATCTGGCTGGTCGACTCCGAAGCAAAGGCGAGGACACGCCGGCCGCTCGCGTGATGGCGAACGTGCAGCACCGAACCGCTCACGCTCCCCATGCAGAAGAGGTCGGCGGTGGGATTGATACTGCAGCTGCGATTGTAATAGGCGTTGTAACCGACGAAGATGTTCGTTTGCTTTTTCTCGGCGTACGCGGCAAGTGCTTCATTGTTGCCCGTGGTGTCGTTAGAGACCGCCGTTACGCCGTTGCCTTCGCCACTGTATCCTCCGTAGACGCCAGAGCCGTTGATCGCGGTCGACGCAACGCCATAGACGCCGTACGTTGTCGACGTGCCGTAAACGCCCGCGCCATTGCTCGAGCTGCCGTAGACGCCGTGACCGCTGCCGCTCGTCCCGGTGGAGATGCCGGCGACGCCGGAGCTGCCCGTGGTCGAACTGATCAGGCCGTGCACGCCGTCGGCGCCGGTCGAAACGCCGTAGACGGCGTAGGTACTGGTGCCGGTCGAGTTGCCCTCGATGCATGCCTGGCCGCTGCTGCAAGCATACGTGACGTGGCTGGCCGGGTGGACGCGCTCGGCACGCACGACGCCGAAGCTCAGCACCGCGACGGCAACGCCGAGAAAAAGAATGGATCGTTTCATGAGTATCCCCTTTCGTGCCTCGATGGTACGCAGGGGGCGTCTTTTAAACGTCTTCGAGCCGAACGAGGACGCCACGAAGACGCCCGCGCGCTATGCTCCTGGAAAAGGAGAGCGCAGGATGCCCGAGGGCCCGACGGAAGAGCGTGCGCGAACGCGACGCTACGAGCGTGCGTTTGTACTACGGGTTTGGCGCGAGGAAGACGGCACCGCCGGCACGGCGTTTCGCGGCAGCATCGTCGAGTTCGATACCGGGCAGCGCCTCTGTTTCTCGAGCCTGCGCGACCTGCACGACTTTCTCAGCCTGCGGCTAAGTTAGGGGAACGCGCAAGCCCGTCGAACCCTCACGGCACGGAGACCTCGGTGATGCAGCGTTTACGCTTAGGGGCCATCGGCGCGATGGTCGCTGTTTTCATGCTGGCCTTCGCCGGATGCGCCAGAAGACCGCAACCGCTCACAGAAAGCGTCGCTGCCGTGCTCAAGGAAAGTCAGTCCGGTCCACACGTTGCAATGGATTACGACAAGCCTGGACATCCGAGTTTGACCGAGAGTGAGCGTTCCACCATCCAATACACCCTAGCTGCGGTCGAACCTTGCCAAAGGCCGCTAGTGCGATATGCGTTTGGCGGAGACACTGGCATCCTAATGTTCTTTGATGGCGGAGGACCGCACGGTATATCGCATATCTTCGGACAGGGTAACCTTTGGTACTCAGCAGAGTCGGGCAGTGCCTTGGTTGCGCCGCCCGACTTCGGCAATTTAGACGCAGACGAATCTATGGCTGAGGGCGTGGAATACGACGTTCAGCGTGAGTCTTGTGCCGGGACCGTTGCTTTAGGGTTTCACCTAAAGGGGAATGCGGCATCTGGTGTCGAGCGTAAAATTCAGACACTTAACGTGTTATTCCGTTGGGTTGCTTACTAACCAATAATTCTGACGTTCCCGTATCACACCCCATGGACCAAAGCGGGAGGCGATTTCGCTCGCTGGTTTAGTTAACGAGCGTTGCTATCGGATTGCTAGGTTCGTGGGCCTGCTGAGACCCGATCGCTTTGCTTTGATGATTCGAATCGGCGGAACGTCGCCGTTGGCATCGCTCGCAAAAACGACGACATTCTGCTGAGTCTCGTTGTTCGCGTAAATTTTGCCGCTCGGATCGACCGCGACGCCGTAGGCCGACTGCAGCTTTGTGAAGATGCCGGAGATCGTCTGTGCCGGCTTTGCGTTGCCATGTGCGCCGGCTCGATACTTGGTTAACACTCCTGCGCCGTTGGCGGAAACGTAGACGTTGCCGCCGGCGTCGAGCGTGATGCCCGTCGGATCGTACAATTGCGTGCGCGTTCCGGAAATTTCCGCGATTGGGCGTACGTTGCCCTTCGAGCCCGCGGCGTATATGTCTACCGCGGAGCTATATTGAGATCCGCTCGTCACGTAGAGGTTTCCGCTCGAATCGACTGCGATGCCCTCGGGGTCGCACAGGCGCGTCTTGCTCCCCTTGATTTGGGCAATCGGGGCCGCGTCGCCGTTCGCGCCGGCCGGGTAGACCGTAACGCTCCCCGTGCACGGCGTGCCCCCGAACCAATTCGTGACGTAGACCTTTGCCGCCGAATCCACGGCGACGCCCGTCGCGATTCCCATTTGGGTAAGCGGGCCAGTGATCGTTTGCGCGGGTGCCACGTTGCCGTAGTCGCCGGCCGGATAAACCGTGATTGCCGACTCGTAGTAACCGTTGATGTTCGCAACGTACACGTCGTGATTAGCGTCGACCGCAACCGCCTCCGGGCTGGAGAGCGCCGTATTGGAACCGGCAATGCGTTCTGCCGGCCTGACCGCTCCGTGCTGATCGAGGCGATAGATGTCGATGGAAGCCGGTCCGTAGGCGTTCGCGACGTAGATGCACGCCGACGTCAGGCAGTACGCGCTGCCGGAGCCGTGCCGAATCGCGGTCTCGAGTTGTTGAGCGCCGCCAGGAAAAGGCGGAGCGCCGCAGCCCGTCGCTAACGACAGGAACGCGCACGCCATGAAGAGTTCCTTCCGCACAGGGCCGGCGTTCGGCGCTCGTCGAGCGGCCCCCTAGTGAGGAACGGCGAGTGCTGAAAACTGCTCTTTTAGGGCGTACGTATGCACGGGCGCCGAACCCCCGGCAGCGTAGACGGCGATCGAGCTCGCCCCCTTCCTGGGAACGTTTGCGACATAGAGCCGGCCCGAGCTGTCGAATGCGAGCGCGACTGGAAAAGTGATCCCGGAGTGAATCAAACGCCAGACGTTTTTATGCCCTCTACGATAGACCGTTATCGAACGCTGGGCCTTTTTGTTTGCGCCATTGGCGACGTATATATTGCCGTCGGCATCGACCGCGACGGCGTACACGGACTGTACGCCCGCAGTGATCGTCAGCGACGGCGTACTTTTTCCAGCCGGATAGACCACCACGTTGGAGCCACCGCTAAAGAGCCCGTTGGCAACGACCAGATCCCCGTTCGGAGCGATGGCTAGCTGGATTGGGAGGCCGATCCCGTTTTGAATGAAACGCGACGGGACGTGCCGCCCGCGCTGGTACACGCTTACCCAACCGGGAAAGATGTCGAAGTTGGCAATGTACAGATTTCCGAACTTGTCGAGCACGGGCGAATGGGCGAAGCCGCTAAGACCCTTCAGATGTTGCCGAGGTGTCGCCGCGCCGGCTGCGTAGATTGCACCGATGGCTCCTAATTGACAGTAGCCCGAGCGGTATTGAGCAATGGCGACTAAACGTCCGGCGGCGTCGGCAATGAGACCTTCAGTAACGCCGGTCAGGCCGCTTAGAATCCGCTGCAACCTCACGCTCTTCGGTGCGTACACGCTGACGGCACCCTCGTTCGACACGTTCGAATTGCCGACATAGAGATTGCCGGAACCA